>JBMFWX010000009.1:0-53595 GCA_049964855.1 Acidimicrobiales bacterium | reverse complement strand
GCCCGAAGGTGTGCGTTTTCTGATCCGTTCGTCAGTCTTCACCGACGAGGAGATGGCCGCACTGACCCCCGTCGAAACCGGCGACCACCACTCCGCGTAGCGAGCCGGGATCCACACGTGGCGTCGGCGGGTGAATGGCTGCAGCGATCACTCGGACATCTCGACCGGTCATAGTTGTGTCACGGGCTCTATCGTCCGCGTGCACCCTGGTGTTCCACTCCGCGTAGGCAACCCACGGCAACGTATTCCGAAGACTCTCTGTCTTTGACTCCTCAGGCCGCGTGAGCCTGAGCCGGGATCCACGCGCGTCCAGGATAAGCGGTTAAGCATGGCCGAGAGTTCAACTTCGCGGGAGGACAGACGGGTCATGGGCAAACTCTGAGCCACCCTGAAAATGCTGGAGGCCGCCTACCTTGCAAACGAGAATGGAGCGACAACAAGGAAGCCGTCAGCGCGCAACGACACGCTGCTACGCCCCCGAGATAAAGGCTCAGGCGGTTTGCTTCGTGCGAAACCTGCGCAGCGAACTCGGTGCGATCCACGAAGCTATTCAACCCATCGCTGACCAACTCGAGGCGATTTCGACCACAGAGCTCGTCGCTCTCACCGGTTGAAACCGCTGATCACTCCCGTCAGGTGCGACACACGACAGACGCAGGCACCCCCGGCCCGAACCGTGAATGACGCGGTGTCGCGTGACACGTACCATAACCCCGCGATCACAGAGACACTCCAACGCACTCGGCGCCGTGACCGGAGGCGCCACCACGAAAGAGAAGACCAGCGAAATATCAGTGGTGACCGGTCGACGACGGGCCGGGAGAGCACACGGTACATTGGCGGGTGACGACCATCCTTAGCGTACCCAAGACCATCTTCTCTCGAGACACCAAGTCATGAGCAAGGGAGCCCCGTGATTGCCACCACTTTCTTCCAGCGCTGGATCTGGCCGGCGGGCGGATCCGGCGGGATCCCTGGCGACGTGATTGCAACCTTCATCTGGGTGGTCCTCGCCGCGATCGCCACCTCCCTCTTCTATCCCCCCATGCGCCGAGCTGTCGAGAAGTTCGTAAAGCGTCACTTCGAAGCAGAGACGGCCGAGCTGCACGCCAAGTTGGATCACATCATCAAGTACCACCCCGATATTCCGCCCTACGTGCCAAAGGACCAGCAACGCGATTCGTGACGCGGATCCTCCCCGGGCGGGCTGATATCAACGCGGACAGCCGCCACAAGTTAACGGCTCTCGCAACGACGGACACGTCCCGAACCGTCCGTTTACGCGGCGATCGCCGCGGCGTCGCAAGAAGGACCAGTCGTGGGGACGCAGTGATCGCGACCGACGTCGGCGGACGCCCGCTGGTGGCCGCTACGACGTCAAGCGCCCCCACTACCCGTGCGACCGCCACGACACGCACTTCACACCTCCCCACGACGTCGGGCTGACTTGCGTCACCCCACACTCGTCTGCGCGCCGTAATGGCGCCGACCGACTTCTCACGCCCCGTGACCGTGCGAACTCAGGCGACGCCGCTCTCTCCCGACCCCTTTAACACACACCAGCGACGCGAGACCCCCGCTATCGCGTCGCCGTCGAGATATGACGCCGACGTACGCCCGTTACGGTCACCCCGACGACGGGTGACGCAGTCCGTCGACCCCCCGAGCGATGAGCAACGACGAGCCAACGAGAACCGCCAGCCCAGCCAGTCCGATCAGCACCGACATCGTAAAGAAGGCGATCAGAACCGCCGCACCAACGAAGCAGCCCGCAATGCCGAGACGTATCCAGCGCCGGAAGCGGGCCACCGCGCTCGTCCCGCTGACCAGCCGCGCGAAGCGGGGATCCTGTCGCGAGAGCAGCCCCTCCAGATCCGAGAGAATCTTTTGCTCGTGTTCCGATAGTGGCATCTCACCACCTCCTACCCTCTTCTCGGCATCGTACCGCCGCCAACCCTGCGCGTCCATAGACAGATGCCCATCCAGGCTCAGCAGGCGAACGTCGGTGAAAACAAAATAATGGTGTCACCGCGTCGCCAAACCACCGCCCGGTCAATCGCCGATGAGGTGCCCTCGCGTCAGGCCGCGTTCGACGGCGGCCCGAGGTGCGCGGCCAGGGCCGCGACGCCCCGATCCGGGTGCGACCGGGGGCTAGCGGTCTCCGCCACCACCGTGGCGCCCTTGGCCTCGAGCGCCTGGTGCAACGTGGCGAGCGTGCCACGAGGATTGAGTCCATAGGTGCAAAACACGACAGCGGGCTTCCCGGCGAGGTCCGGCAGTCGCGCGACCCCCGCGAGGGCCGCCTTTGCCGGACCCACGCCCACAACCAGGAACCCCTCCACCCAGGTGCCGACCGCCAGCGCGTCGCACCGCGCCACGTCGCCCTCCGTCACGTCGCTCAGGGCCTTGACGGTCACTTCCGACCCCCTCGCCCGGACGGCGCCGCCCAACGCCTCAGCCGCGCGCCGGGTGTGCCCTCCACGACTCTCGTAGGCCACCAACACGTTCATCAGTCACCCCCCGGGACCACCAAGGTGGTGATCGCCCCTCGAACCACGCCCCCGTCCTAGCACCCGCCGGCGCTGGGTGACAACCGCGCCCGATGTCGTCCCGCCGTCGGGCGGCGAGTCACCCCGCGACGTCCGCCCGCGCGGCACGCGCCAGGGCGTCGTCGTAGATCACGGCGAGACGGTCCCACAGTGCGTTCGACGCGTCGTCCACCTCGCGGCGCCGGGGGTCCTCGTCGAACCAGGCCACGGTGCCGCGAATTCCCTCGGCGAAGGGCACGAGCGCGCGAAAGTCGGGAACGAGACGGCGTAGCTTGGCGTTGTCGAAGACCGCCGAGTTCACCTTGTCGCCCCACAGGGTGCCCTCCAGCGAAGGATCGGCAGCCACGATGCCGTCGGTCGGCACGTGCAGGACGTCGAGCGTAACCCCTGCGGCCTCGGCCAGTGCGCCGTAGATCTGGTTCCACGTGAGCGCCTCATCGGACGTGATGTGAAAGGCCTCGCCGATCGCCTCACGCCGTCCGAGCAGCGGCGTGAGACCACGGGCGAAGTCGGTACTGTGCGTGATCGTCCAGATGCTCGTTCCATCACCGGGAACGATGATGGGCGCTCCACGGCGCATCCGCTCGACGATGGTGTAGGGCTTGGACCAACTGCCCACGGCGACCGGAATCTGCGAAACGCCGTAGGTCAGCGACGGACGAATGATCGTCACCGGGAACTCCGTGGCCTCGTAGGCGTCCATCAACGCGCGCTCGCACGCGATCTTGTCCCTCGAGTACTGCCAGAACGGGTTGCGAAGCGGCGTGGACTCCGTGATGAGCCAGTGCGAAGGTGGCTTCTCGTAGGCGGAGGCCGAACTGATGAAGACGTACTGCCCGACGTCGGCAAAGAGCCGTACGTCCAACGTCACCTGCGCCGCCACGTACGCCGTCCACTGGATCACGACGTCGAAGTGATGGCCCGCCACGGCATCACGGACCTGTTGCTCGTTGGACGCGTCCGCGACGAGCGAGCGCCCACGGTCCACCGGGCTGGCCAACGCCGAGCGCCCCCGCGTCAGCGTGTACACGTCGTGACCCGCCTCGCGCGCCGCGACGACGCAGTCACGGCTGATGTTGCCCGTTCCACCGATGAACAGGATCTCCACGCCGCCTCCTCGATGTCGGCCGGTCGCGCCACGTTGTCGCGCAATCGGCCGCGTGACTCCACCGTAACCTCGACCGCACTCTCTCGGTAGCAACCTCGCGTCACCGGTGGGTGCCGCGCGACGGCACTCGGCGTTAAGGTGACGTCATCACCCTGCACGTGAATGACTAACGAGAGGAGAGTTCATGCGAGTTCACGGACGTTTCGCCACGACGACCGGAGCGCTGGCGGCAACGCTGGCGCTGGCGTCCGCCGGGACGGCCGCCGCCGGTTCGATCACGCACCCCTCGGCACCACGCGCCGTGCACGCCATTGCACGCGACGCGGCGGCTCTGGTGCGATGGGCACGACCCGCCTCACTCGGCGGCGCCCCCATCCTGCGCTACGTCGTCACCTCGCACCCCGGCGGTCGCACGTGTGTAACGAGGTCCACGGCGTGCGTGGTCCCGCGGCTGGCTAACGGCACCACCTACTCCTTCAGCGTGATCGCGAGAAACCGCGTCGGCGTCAGCCCGCGATCGGCGCTCTCCAACCGCGTCACGCCCCGGGCCACAACCCCGGCGTCGACGCGAAAGTTGGTCGTCACACCGTCGACAAACCTCGTCAAGGGCCAGCAGGTGACGGTCACGGGTTCAGGGTTCACCCCCCACGATCAGGTGTACCTCGTCGAGTGCCAGGTGAAGGCCACCGGGCAGAACGGTTGCGACGTCGCGACCGCGACGCCGGTCACGGTTTCCGCCACGGGCGTCCTGCCGGCCACCAAGTTCTCGGTGGTGACGGGCACCGTAGGTAGCGGTACGTGCGGCACCAACGCGACCAACCTCAAAGCCTGCGCCATCAGCGCGGGCAACGCGACGGGAGGCGACTCGGCCGTGGCGCCCATCACCTTCAAGGCACCGTAGGCCCCCACGCACCGCGAGTTCACTCGCGACACCGCTCCGTCCACCGCGACGGGGCGGTGTCGCGACGAGTGCGGTCGCGTCTAGACCGCCGACCAGCCATTGTCCACGGGGACGACGGCGCCACTCACGTTACTGGCCGCGTCCGACGCGAGGAAGACGATCACGGCGGCCACCTCCTCGGCCTCGGCGACTCGCCCCACGTTTGCGGTGTACGCGCCGATGGCGGCCAGGCCCACGGTGCCGGGCGTCATGACCACCTCGAGATTGGTGGCCACCCCGCCGGGCGCCACCGCGTTCACGCGAATGCCGTGCTCGCGATACACCACGGCCGCCGACCGGGTCAGACCTACCACCCCGTGCTTGGACACCGTGTACGCCGTGCCCGCGGCGCTGCCGCGCAGTCCTCCCTCCGAGGCCGTGTTGACGATCGCCCCCTTACCCCTGGCCATCATGTGCGGCACGACGGCGCGCGTCAGCAGGAACGGGGCGGTGAGGTTCACGCGCAGGACTCGCTCCCACGTGGCGTCGCTGACCTCGTGGGGGCCACTCATATCATCCATGATCCCCGCGTTGTTGATCAGCACGTCGACGCCGCCGTACGTTGCCACCGTGGTGGCAACCAGACGGTCCACGGTCGCCTGATCACTCAGGTCACCGACCACCGCGAGAGCAGTGCCCCCGCCCGTCACGATCTCGGTCACCACGGCGTTCGCCGTGGTCTCGTGGAGATCAGCCACCACCACCGTGGCGCCCTGAGCGGCGAGGCGCAGGGCCGTGGCCCGACCGATCCCCGAACCGGCACCCGTCACGATGGCAACGCGCCCCACGAACCCCTCCATGACCACCCCTCCTCTCCCCCATTCGCATGGTAGCCACGACGGCGCTGCGTGAATGGGCCGTTCCCCAACACTCGGGGCGACGTCGACCGTCGGACCGGTGGAGGCCGATCGAGAAGGTGTCCGGTTCCCCCGATAGGCGAACCCGCGACGGTTACGATGGCCCTCGTCGGCCCAGTGCCGCGCGAGGCGGGCGAACGGACCGCCGCCAGCCCCGGGGAGGCAACGATGAAACTCACCACCGACGTGCTCCACGAGTTACGGGTACCGGCCGGCGGGCCCGCTCACCTGGCCGAGCGCAGCACAACCAACGTCGCAGCCCATTGGCTCAAGGGTCGCGACGGTTCCGATGTCGAGTCCGGACGGCACGCCAGCGGTGCCAAGGAATTGGCGCAGGAGGACCTACGCGAGTTCGTGGAGGAGCTCGCGGCCGCCCAGGAGCTGCTCTGGGCAAACGGAACCCACGCGATCCTGGTCGTCCTCCAGGCGATGGACGCAGCGGGCAAGGACGGCACGATCAAGCACGTGATGTCGGGAGTCAATCCCCAGGGGTGCCGGGTGGAGGCGTTCAAACAGCCCTCGTCAGAGGAGATGCGCCACGACTTCCTCTGGCGCTGCACGAAGGTCTTGCCCGAACTCGGCGAGATCAGCATCTTCAACCGGTCCTACTACGAGGACGTCCTGGTGACCCGCGTGCACCCCGAGCTGCTCGAGCGGACCCGCGAGCGACCCGCGCACCAGGATCAGGCGAAGTTCTGGCGCCATCGCTACGAGGACATCAACGCCTTCGAGCACCACCTGCACCGAAACGGCACCCGTCTCGTCAAGGTCTTCCTCCACCTCTCGCGCGACGAGCAGAAGCGACGGTTCCTCGACCGGCTCGACGACCCGACCAAGGAGTGGAAGTTCTCCACCGCGGACCTCGCGGAGCGCGAGCACTGGAACGAGTATCAGGTCGCGTACGAGGAGGCCCTGAACGCCACGTCGACGTCGTGGGCGCCCTGGCACGTCGTTCCCGCCGATCACAAGTACGCACTGCGCGCTCTCGTGGGCGGTCTCATCGTCCACACGATCGACCAGTTGGACCTGCGCGCCCCGAGCGTCAGCGAGCACGATCGCGCCGCCCTGAGCGTGGCCCGCGACCGTCTGCTGGCCGAGAGCTGACGAGTCGCTGCGCGGCGTCTCAGTCCGGATCCACCCGGTAGCCGGCCTCCGCCAGCATCCGGCGTAGGTGGGCCACGTCGTCGGCGGCGAGGTCCTTGTCGCGAGACCGCACGAACGTCCGGGTCGCCTCGCCGAGACTCACCTCGTACCCCTCGCGGCTCTCACGCACGGCGTCGATCGCACGCAGGAGCGACAGGACGTCCGGCCACTCGATGTTGTGCGACAGCGGGTGGCGAAAGATGGCCGCCAGCGTGGTGCGGTGGCGACCGCTCAGATTCGCGCTCTCGGGACCTACGCTCATGACCCTCCCTCTCGTCGCCTCAGGATTCGCCGACGCCCGTGCCCGGCCGACCCGCAGCCGTGCGCGCCGGACGACGATCAGGCGATGTAGAACGTCTTCACATTGGTGAACTCCCGGATCCCGTGCGCGGACAGCTCGCGGCCGTACCCGGACTTCTTGATGCCGCCGAAGGGCAACTCGGGCGTTGACGCCACGATGGCGTTCGCGAACACCATCCCCGACTCGATTCCGTCGATCGCCTGCTCGATCTCGCGCGGATCCGTCGCCCAGATCGAGCCACCTAATCCCCACGGCGTGGAGTTGGCCACCTCGATGGCCTCGGCCAGATCCTTCACGACCTCGACCACGGCCACCGGCCCGAACAGCTCCTCAGAGCCGGCGCGCGAGTCGCGCGGCACGTTGGTCAAGACCGTCGGCTGGTAGTAGTACCCACGTCCCTCGATCATCTGGCCTCCGGCGCGCACGACGGCACCTTTGGCGACCGAGTCGCGCACCTGCGCGTCCAGGAGATCACGCTGCTCGGCGCTCACCAGGGGTCCCACCACCGTGGCGGGATCCATAGGGTCACCGACGACCACGTTGCCCATCGCCGCGGCGAAGCCGTCGATGAACTCCTGCGCACGCTCCTGGACGACGATGAAGCGCTTGGCCGCGATGCAGCTCTGTCCGTTGTTCTGCACGCGCGCCGTCACGGCCATGGGGATCGTGCGCGCCATGTCGGCCGAACTCGCCACGATGAAGGCGTCCGAGCCACCAAGTTCGAGCACGCACTTCTTCAAGTACGAGCCCGCCTGGCTGGCGACCTTGGTCCCCGCGATCTCCGAGCCGGTCAACGTCACCGCCGCCACCCGGTCGTCGGCGATGAGGTCGGCGAGCTCCTGGTGTCCGAGGAATAGGTTGGTGAAGACGCCGGTCGGGAATCCGGCGCGGTGGAACAGGTCCTCCAGGTAGCGCGCCGAGCCTGGCACGTTGTGCGCGTGCTTGAGGATGCCCACGTTGCCCGCCATCAACGACGGGGCGGCGAAGCGCACGGCCTGCCAGAGCGCGAAGTTCCACGGCATCACCGCGAGCACCGTTCCGAGCGGCTGGTAGCGGATCCCGCTGCGCGAAGCCGGCGACGCGATGATCTCCTCCTCCATCAGCGCCTCCGCGTGCTCCGCGTAGTAGCGCATAGTGGTCGCGCACTTCAACACCTCGCCCTTGGCCGAGGTGAGGGTCTTACCCATCTCCGAGGTGAGCATCGTGGCCGCCGACTCGACCTCGTCCTCGAGAATCTGCGCCGCGCGCGTCATCATCTCGCCGCGATCCTTGAAGGGGGTCGTGCGCCAACTCGTAAACGCCGTGGCCGCGGCGCTGACGGCCGCCTCGATCTCCTCCCTGGTGTGCGCCGGGTACGACGCGATGACTTCCTCGGTGGCTGGGTTGATGGCGGTGAACGACACGGATCTTCCTCTTCTGCTCTCGCGACCGTCGACCCCGACCGCCGCTTGATACTTCCCTACGCGCATCGTACGTCGTCACCGGCATCGGTCGCGACGACGACAGTGGCGCCATCCGTACCGCGCCGCTCGCGACTCCCCATTCCACGGCGCCCGTCGCCCGCGCTCGCGGCAGAACGTGAATCTCGATTCCCATCTGCGCCTTTCCGCGTCGCCGCTCCCCAGGCCGAGGCGCCGCCGTCCGCCACAGAAACGCACCGGCAACGAGGGGACACGTGCGCGGGTCCTCGCGCCAGTGGTGCGATGTGAAAAGAATTCATATCCGTGCGACGCCGGTATCACGCCTCGATAGCGGTAACGCACCGTTCACCAGCCATAGCCGACCTCCAGCGGCACTCAGTGCCGGACGCCCCAGTCGCCGGTGACGATCGCGGGGCCGCAACCCCGGGCGTCGCCACCCGAGGCCGCGATCCCGTCACGGACCCGCTGACGCGACCATGGTCTCCGTCGACTGGTGCCGCCTCACTCGTGAGCCGCGGCGACCAGCGCGATGAAGGCGTCCTCCATGGACGGCTCGCGCCAGGTGACGGAGCGAACCTCGAGGCCGGACAGCACGTGGCGCACGCGCGGCTCCACCACCTCGCCGCGCGGGACCGGGATGTGCGTACGCCTGCCGAAGAGGGTGGCCGCCGGCCAGAGCGACTGCACCCGCGCGAACGCCTCGCTCCAGGGGGACGCGTCCACCACCGCGATCACGACGTCACTGCGTCGAATCAGCTCCTCCGGTGCGCCGCTGGCCACGAGGCGCCCCTCGGCGATCAGCGCCAACCGGTCGCAGCGGCGCGCCTCCGCCATGACGTGCGTGGTGACCAGGACCGTCACGCCGCCGCGCGCGATCTCTCCCAGCAGATCCCACATGGCCTCGCGCGCCACCAGATCGACGCCGCTCGTGGGCTCATCGAGAACCATCAGTTGGGGTCGGTGCGCCAGCACCGCCGCCAGCGCCGCCCGCTGACGCACCCCCGTGGGGAGGTCGGCCACGACCTGGCGACCGACGTCCTGCAGCGCGAGCCAGTGGCGCACCTGAGCAATCCACGCCGGATCGTGCACGCCGTACAGGTCGGCGTAGAGGCGTATGTTCTCGTCGACCGACAGATCTCCGTAGAGACCGTTGCTCTGGGACATGTACCCGACTCGCTCGCGAATGCGCGCCCGCTCGCGCGCGATGTCCAGGCCCAGCACGCTGCCGTGACCCGCGCTCGGGGTGTACAGACCGCAGAGCAGCCGAATGAGCGTCGTCTTGCCGGCTCCGTTGGGACCGATCAGCCCGAACACCTCGCCCGCTCCCACCTCGAGGGTCACGTCGTGCACCGCCTCGAGCTCCCCGAAGGACTTGGAGAGCGAACTCGTCGAGACCGCGCTCACGCGTCGCCCCCACTGGCGCGAGGGTCCGCGCGCGACATTCGCTGGCGCAGCACCGCCTCCAGCGTCGCGCCCTCGGGCACCAACTCGTCGAGCGTCCCGTCGATGAGGAGCCGGCCCTCGTGGAGGAACAGAACGTGGTCGCACCGTTCGACCTCGTCAACGTAGGCGCTGGCGAGCAGGATCGTCGTGCCGTCACGGTGCAGCGCGTCGAGCAGGTGCCAGAACTCGCGCCGCGACACGGGATCGACGCCGGTGGTCGGCTCGTCGAGCAGGAGGATCGGCGGTCGATGCAGCACCGAGCAGACCAACGTGAGCTTCTGCTGCATCCCGCCCGAAAGATTGCCCGCCAGCCGCTCCCGGTGCTCCTCGAGGGACGCGAAGCGCAGCAGCTCCCCACCGCGCTCGCGCAGCGTGGCGCGGTCCAGTCCGTGAACGGTGCCGAAGAATGCCAGGTTCTCGTCCACCGTGAGGTCCGCGTAGAGATGGAATCCCTGAGGACTGACGCCCACCCGCGCCCGGCCGCGCCGTCCCGGCACCACCTCGCCGCGATCGGGTCGGTAGAGACCGGCCACGCAGCGCAACAGCGTCGTCTTTCCGGCTCCGTCGGCGCCGACGACCCCGCACAGCTCGCCCGGCGCAACCCCCAGGGTGACGTCGTCCAGGGCGACGCGGCCGGTGAACGACTTGGTGAGGCCCCGGGTCTCGATCTCGAGCAGTGATCCCATCTCAGTCCAGGCGCGTCTTGAACAACAGGGCGGCGAGCGAGGTGAAGACCAGGGCCATCACGCAGAGCACACCGACCTGGGGCCACAGCTGCGAGAAGCCCAGCCCCTTGAGGAACAGCTCGCGGGTAATGGGGGTGAAGTACGTGAGCGGCAGCAGCTGGCTGACCCAGCGAATCGCCCACGGAATGGCCGACAGGGGGAACAGCGCCCCCGAGAGGAGGACCTGAGGCAGCAGGATGAAGGTCGCGGTCTGCATCGCCTGGCGCTGGTTCTGGGCCACCGTCGACACCAACAGTCCGATCGACAGCGCCGCCACGAGGTAGGGAATCGCGAAGGCGAACAGCTCGACGGGGCTCCCGCGCATCGGCACGTCGAAGAGCGCGAGCCCGAGACCCGTGATCACGACCGCGATCAGCAGGGTCAGCACGCTGTAGGGCAGGATCTTGCCGACCATCAGCTCCCACTTGCGAATCGGGGTCATCATCAGCTGCTCGAGGGTCCCCTGCTCGCGCTCGCGCACGACGCCGATCGCCGTAGCGACCGTGCCCACCCAGAGCATGATCATGCCCACCTCGGCCGGCACCATGAAGTCCGCGGAGCGCAGGGTCGGGTTGTAGAGGACGTCCACCGTCAGCGGTGTCGCACCCGAACCGGACAGCGAGCGCAGGTACTCGAGGGCGTTCTGAGCGACGAAGGCATCGCTGCCGTCGATCAGAACCCGCTGGGGCTGACCCGTGACGCCGACCACGACGGCCACCGACGTGCGCCCGTCGAGGAGGTCGTGGCGCGCGGCGCGCACGGTGGGCACCACCCTCGAGGCGACGTCGAAGTGACCCTGGCTCGCCAGCGCGGCGCGCGCGGCCGGCGAGCCGTGCTGGACCAGCTCGGCACCGATGTGATTCACGCTCAGGCGCACCCCGTACCCAAAGATGAGCAACAGGACGAGCGGCATGCCCACCATGAGAGCAAGGGTGCGCCGGTCTCGCAACAACTGGATGAACTCCTTGCGCGTGATGGCCCGCAGGCGGCGGGCCGATCCACCCACTCGCCCCACCCGGGGAACCGGGTTCGTGGCGCGGCGCGAACCGTTACTCGCCGTCGACTCCGGGCCCGCCCTATCGGACATCGCTCTCTCCTCGGTCCGTCCCGCGCGGCCGGCCCGCCTCCACAGTAGAGAGTGCGCACGTAGCACGCCGAACCGGCTCGCGCCGCCGGTCTCGCGGCCACGGCCCCATAGCCGAGACGAGTCAGCGCTCGATGGGGAAGCCCACCAACGACCCCCACTCGGTCCACGAGCCGTCGTAGACGCGCGCGCGAGGATGGTCGAGGAGGGGGTCAGCACGAACCACCCGAGCGTCGAACGGTGGCCCAGGCGACAGCAGGTCACGACTTCCCGGTCGGGCGACACGCCCACGGCGGCGACGGCCGCGGCGAGCTCCTCGCGGGGACGAAAGAGTCCGTCTGACGTCGAGCCGCTCCAGGGGCAGGTGTCGCGCCCCGGGAATGTGGCCGCCCCGCTCGGCGCCGTGATCGAAGGGCGCACTGAGCGGGGCCACGCGCTCGCCCGCGTACTCCTCGCGCGAACGCAAATCGAGTACCACGCGTCTCACGCCCGAGGCCGGCTCGCCCCTCGTCACGCCCGATGCGCAACTCTCGCTCCGGCGTGACCGGCGTACTCGGCACGATCACGCGCGACGTCGTGACGGGAACGTCGTTCGTGAGCGGATAGCCCCGCTGCGCCCACGTCGCGTGACCGCCGTCGAGCACGGTGGCCCGCGTGGCGAGCCCGCTCATGACCAGGACCCAGTAGGCGTAGGTGGCGAACTGCACCGGGTCGCCCACCAGCACCAGCGTGGAGTCGCCGCCGACACCCAGCTGACCGAGACGACCGGCCAGCACCGTCGGTGGGGGGAACTCTCGGCGCAGGTCGTCCCACAACAGGTCCTTCCAGTAGACGTAGCGCGAACCGGGGATGTGACCCGTAGCGTAGGCGGCGCGATCGGGCCGGTAGAAGGAGACCTCGATCAGCGTCGACGACGGCTCTCCCAGGTGGTCGAGCAGATCAGAAGGGGCCCACACGGGATTGATCGCCACCGCCGTCACCCCCGTCGGGGGTCCGGGTCGATCAGGACGCCCGGGTTCAAGATGGCACCCGGGTCGACGACTCGCTTCACGGCCGCCAGTTGCGCGGCGAAGAGATCGGGACGCTCGTCGTCGTAGCCCGCGCGATGATCGCGCCCGACGCCGTGGTGGTGCGTGACCGTGCCACCGCCGCCGACCACGGCCGCCATCACCGCGCCCTTGACCTCGTCCCACTGCGCCAGGCGGCCCGTCGTGTGGCCCGAGGCCAGCACCGTGACGTAGAGCGCCGCGCCATCGGGATACACGTGGGTGAGCCGGTGCGTCACCAGCGCCGGCCATGCGCCAACCTCGCGCAAGGCCCTCGCGGTCGCCCCGAGAACGGTGTCGACGAACGTGTCGAGACGATCCCAGGTGACGGCGGTCTCGAAGGTCTCGACGATCAGCCCGTGACGCACGAGCACGTCGCGCTGGTAGGGGGCCCGCAGGAATGACGAGCGCCAGCGAACCATGCCGTCGTCGGACGCGTCACGGTTCCCGTCACCGGACATCTCGCCGCCGTGGTCGCGGACGATCTCACGCACCCGCGCCATCTCGTGGTCCACGGGATGGTCGCCCGACTCGACGCCCACCAGCAGCAAGTGGGCGTCGCCGAGGCCCGCTCCCGACAGCGCCGCCTCGCCCGCGTCGAGTAGCCGGCAGCCCGCGGGCCAGAGTCCCGACTGGGCGAGGGCGCGCGCGGCGTGGGCGCCCGCGGCGAACGTCGCGAAGTGGGCGACGGCCGAGGCGCGAAATCGCGGGCGCGACTGGACGCGCAGCCACGCGCTGGTGATGACTCCTAGTACGCCCTCCGATCCCAGCCACAGCCGATCAGCGCTGGGGCCCGCCCCGGAACTCGGTAGGCGACGGGACTCCCACACGCCGACGGGCGTGACGGCCCGGATCGACTCGACGAAGTCGTCGATGCGCGTGTGCAGGGTAGCGTAGTGACCGGCGGACCGGGTCGCGATCCAGCCCCCGAGCGTCGACAGTTCGAAGCTCTGGGGGTAGTGGCGCAACGTGAGCCCGTGCGGCCGCAGCTGCGCCTCGAGCGACGGACCCAGGACGCCGCCCTGGATGTGGGCCGCCCGCGAAACACGGTCGACGTCGAGCACCTGGTCCAATGCGGTGGTGTCGAGGCTGATCACGGGTCGGTCGTCACCGGACGGAGCTTCCACGCCACCCACCACCGACGAACCCCCGCCGTAGGGGATCACCATCGCCCCGACGCGCGCGGCCCAATCGAGGACGGCGGCCACGCCGACTTCGTCGGGCGGCCTCGCCACCGCGTCGGGCGGCCGGTCCCAGCGACGCTCGAGTGCACGCACGACGTCGCGAAACGACTTGCCGTAGGTGTGTCCGGCCCGATCGAGATCGTCGACGCGACACCACGACGCCAGTTCCACCGGGACACGCAGGCGCGACGGCGCCACTCGAATCTCGTCGGGCGTTGGAGCGGCGATCGGCTCCGGGGCGACCCGTACGAACGGGCGAACCCGGTCGACGAGCGCGCGCTCGTCGTCGCTGGACAGCCCCGCTCCCTCGTACCCCCATCCCCAGAAGCAACGCGTCGCGGCCACCGATCCGCACGCTACTGCGGAACCTCGGCCTCCCCCGCCGCGGACTTCCCCGGCGCCGCCAGCCCGCCCTCAAAGCGGCGCGTGGACAGCTCCTCGCACACGCTCACCTCGTACCACTCGTAGAGGTCGTCACGACCGCGACGCTGGGCCGCCCGGTGCACGGGGTCCTCGGCCCACGCCTGATGCGAGTCGTGGTCCGCGAAGCGCACGAGCGTGACCCTCTCCCCGTCCGCGCCGAGGTAGAACCTCTCCTCCACGAAGCCCGGCGCGCGGCGCGCGCGCTCGCTCATCTCCTCGGCGAGGTGGCGGTAGTCGTCCTCGACGCCGGGGCGGAGGCGACTGCGAAAGATGGTCACGATGTCCACGGTCCCATTGTTGGCGTGACGCCACGCCTCGCGGCGGATGGGGCGCGCTGCCGCGAACCTAGTGATCGCCGGAGCCGCCCCCGTAGTCGGACGAGCTCGCCCCCGGCGTCCGTGACGCGCTACCCGACCAGTCGGAGCCGTCATCGTGGCCCACGACGACGGCGGCCGGGTTCGCCACGGGAGCCGTCACGGACGAGGCGCTCGCTCTCGGGGGGGCGGGCGTCGTGCGCGAGGCGCCGGCGGGGGACGCCGGCGACGTCGGCGCGCTGGCGTGCACGGCACCAGCGGCGGCCAGTCCCAGCCCGATGGCGAGCGAACTGGTCACGATCCACGAGAGAAAGGTCCTCGCTCTCCGCACTGGGCCACCTCCACTCCCCGCCAACCACGAACCGACCCAGTGTGGCGCCGTGAGGTGAACGAGACGTGAACCGCGCCGCAGAGTTTCCTGTGAATGTCGACTAGGGTGAGGTCTCCCTATGGCCCTGTCGATCGGCATTGTCGGACTTCCCAACGTGGGCAAGTCCACACTGTTCAACGCGTTGACGAGGAACCACGTCGTCGCGGCCAACTACCCCTTCGCCACGATCGAGCCCAACGTCGGCGTCGTCGCCGTCCCCGATGCCCGCCTCGCGGCGCTCGCGGCGCTCGCGAGCTCGGAGCGCGTGGTGCCCGCCACCGTCACCTTCGTCGACATCGCCGGCATCGTGCGCGGGGCCTCGCGGGGCGAGGGGCTGGGTAACCAGTTTCTGGCGGCCATTCGCGAGGTCGACGCCATCTGCGAGGTGGTACGCGTCTTCGAGGACGACGACGTGATCCACGTCGACGGCCGGATCGACCCCGCGAGCGACGTGGCGACCATCGAGACCGAGCTCATCCTCGCCGACCTGCAGACAGTGGACAAGACGATCGCCCGCCTGGAGCGCGAGGCCAAGCGTGGCGGTGACGCGGCGCGGCGCCTCGGCGAGGTTCAACGCGTCCGCGACGTCTTGAATGGCGGCCGAGTGATCTCGTCGGCGCACGACGAGATCGACACCGACGCGATCGCCGACCTCCACCTGCTCACTGACAAGCCCTTCATCTACGTCTTCAACGTCGACGAGTCGACGCTGGCCGATCCCGAGCGACGAGGCGAGCTCGCGGCCTCGGTCGCCCCCGCGCCCAGCGTCGTGCTGTGCGCCAAGATCGAGTCTGAGCTTGAGGACTTGGACGAGGCCGAAGCCCTCGAGCTCCTGCAGTCCTTCGGCCAGGAGGAGTCGGGCCTCGCCCAGCTGTCGCGCGTCGGCTTCGCCACCCTCGGGCTGCAAACCTTTCTCACGTCCGGGCCCAAGGAGACGCGCGCCTGGACCATCCGCCGCGGGACCACGGCCCCCGAGGCGGCGGGAGTCATCCACAGCGACTTCGAACGCCACTTCATCAAAGCCGAGGTCGTTGCCTACGACGACCTGATCAACGCGGGCTCCCTGGCCGCGCTGCGCGCGAGCGGGCGCGCGCGCATCGAGGGCAAGGAGTACGTAATGCGTGACGGCGACGTGGTCGAGTTCCGCGTCAACGCCTGACGCGACGAACGTCCACCGCTACAGTGGTGGGTGGCGTGCACGACAGAGGCCGGCGCCGGACGTAAACTAAAACCTAGGAGAACCATGACCTCTGACGCCCCTGACTTCAAAGTCGCCGATCTCTCCCTGGCCGCCTTCGGGCGCGCCGAGATCACGCTCGCGGAACACGAGATGCCCGGCCTGATGGCCATGCGCGCGGAGTTCGGTGACGCCCAGCCGCTGCGCGGCGCGCGCATCACCGGATCCCTGCACATGACGATCCAGACCGCGGTCCTGATCGAGACGCTGGCCGCCCTCGGCGCCGACGTACGCTGGGCGAGCTGCAACATCTTCTCCACCCAAGACCACGCCGCGGCGGCCGTCGTCGTCGGGCCCCAGGGCTCGGCCGAGGCCCCCCGCGGCGTGCCGGTCTTCGCGTGGAAGGGCGAGTCCCTCGAAGAGTACTGGTGGTGCACGGAGCAGGCCCTGCGCTGGCCGGGGCACGCCGGTCCGACGATGATCCTCGACGACGGGGGTGACGCCACCCTGCTCGTGCACAAGGGCCTCGAGTTCGAGCGCGCCGGATTCGTGCCGAGCCCCGACACCGCGACCAACGAAGAGTACGGCGTGATCCTGCGCCTCCTGCAGCGGTTGATCGCGACCGGCGAGCTACGTTTCGAGCCTCTGGTGTCCGGCATCCTCGGCGTGTCCGAGGAGACCACCACCGGTGTGCATCGCCTGTACGAGATGGAGCGCGACGGGGTCTTGGCCTTCACCGCGATCAACGTCAACGACGCGGTCACCAAGTCGAAATTCGACAACATCTACGGATGCCGTCACTCGCTCATCGACGGCATCAACCGCGCCACCGACACCCTCATCGGTGGCAAAGTGGCCGTGGTGTGCGGCTACGGCGACGTGGGCAAGGGATCCGCGGAGTCGCTGCGCGGCCAGGGCGCGCGCGTGATCGTGACCGAGATCGACCCGATCTGCGCGCTCCAGGCGGCGATGGACGGCTTCCAGGTCACGACGCTGGAAGAGGCCCTGCCCTACGCGGACATCGTGATCACGGCCACCGGCAACCGCGATATCGTCACCGTCGAGCACCTGGTGCAGATGAAGCACCAGACCATCGTGGGCAACATCGGCCACTTCGACAACGAGATCGACATGGCCGGTCTGGCGGCACTGCCCGGCGTGCGCCGCGAGACCATCAAGCCGCAGGTGGACAAGTGGATCCTGCCCAACGGGAGAGCCATCATCCTGCTCTCGGAGGGCCGCCTGCTGAACCTGGGCAACGCCACCGGTCACCCGAGCTTCGTGATGAGCAACTCCTTCACCAACCAGGTGATGGCCCAGATCGAGCTCTTCACCTGCCACGAGCAGTACGAGGCCCGCGTCTACGTGCTGCCCAAGCACCTGGACGAGAAGGTGGCTCGACTCCACCTAGACGCCCTAGGCGTCAAGCTGACCACACTCACCAAGACCCAGGCCGACTACCTCGGCATCCCGGTCGAGGGGCCGTACAAGCCCGACTCCTACCGCTACTAACCGCCAGCCGCGAGAGCCTGGCGCGCTACGCGTAGCGCGCCAGGCTCTCGCGCAGCACGGCCCGGAAGCGCTCGGGGTCGAGCGACACGCCCGCACGCGTCGTGCTGTGCTCGTGCGCACGGCGCCGATCGAACCAGGTCGCGCCTCGCGAGTGCTCCCCGCCCGTCTCCACCGCGACCGTCACCCCCTGGGTCGTGATGGCCGAGGGGTCGAGTACTGCGTAAACCGCCGTCGCGTCGTGCATGATGATGTCGCGATTCGCGTACCACCGCTCGTGATAGGCCGCGTAGGGCTCGAGCATCTGCGCGCACCGTTCACCCACGCGCGTGCCCAACCCGCGCAGGAACGCCAGGTCGTCATCGCGCAGCACGGCCTGATGCGTGAGGTCCAGCGGCAGCACGGTGATGGGCCAGCGCCCCGCGAAGACGCGTACCGCCGCCTCGGGATCGGCCCAGATGTTGAACTCGGCGGCCGGGGTCACGTTGCCCTGAAAGGACGCGCCCCCCATCACCACCAGGCGCTCGACTCGGGTGTCGAACAGCGGGTCACGCGCGAGCGCCATCGCGAGGTTGGTCAGCGGGCCGATCGCGATCACGGTGAGCGGCCCCTCGTCGGCCAGGCGGCCGAGTAGCTCCACCGCGGTCTCGTCCGACTCGGGGGTGTGCGGCTCATCCCACGCGAGATCGCCCAGCCCGTCGGCGCCGTGGACCTCGCTGGCGTCGCCCGTCGCCCCCGCGAGGGCCCGCGCGGCCCCGCGCGCGACCAGCACGTCACGGCGCCCCGAGAGGTCGATGAGGCGCCGGGCGTTCAAGGTGGTCTTGTCGATCGCGACGTTGCCCGCCACGGTGGTGAGTGCCAGCACGTCCAACTCCTCGCGAGCCAGCGCGAGCAGGATGGCCACGGCGTCGTCGACCCCCGGGTCGGTATCGATCACGACGCGCGTGCGAGCCACGATTCCACCTCCGTCCTCGTCGGAAGGGCGCCGCGTGCACCGGGCGCCCGAGTCGCGAGCGAGCCCGCGGCCGTGGCGAAACGCAGCGCCTCGCCCACCTCCGCGCCTCGCGCGTACTGCGTCGCGTACGCGGCGCAGAACACGTCACCGGCGCCGACCGTGTCGACGGGCTCGACCGGCAGAGCGTTCGCGCGTGCCACCTCGCGCCCGTAGCGGTAGTGGACCGCGCCGCGCGCGCCCAGCGTCACGACGCAGTGGGCGAGCGACGTCAGATCGAGCGACGCCGCCTCGAGCTCGTTGGCGATCACCACCGCGCAGCGTCCCAGAGTGACCGGGTCGACGGACGCTGCCGGCGCCACGTTCAGCACGAGGGCGCGGGCCCGACGGGCCACGTCGTCCACGACGTCAAGGGGCACCTCCAGTTGGGCCAGGACCACGTCGAACTCCTCCAGGCCGGCGTCGGACGGGTCGACGTCGCCGTTCGCCCCGGGGGCGACGACGATCACGTTCTCACCGTGGTCGTCCACCGTGATCAGGGCGGTCCCCGTCGGGCGCGCGCGCCGGGCGACGCGCGACACATCGACGCCGGTCGACGCGAGCTCCCCCAGGAGCCACGAGCCGGTCTCGTCCTCGCCCACCGCTCCCACCATCGCCGTGCGCGCGCCCAGGCGCGCGGCGGCGGCGGCCTGGTTGGCCCCCTTGCCTCCCGCCAGGCGAGCGAGGTCACCGCCGATCACGGTCTCACCGGGGTGCGGCAGCCGGACCACGCGCACCACGAGGTCGGCGTTGAGGCTCCCGACGACCGCGAGACGCGGATCGAGCGGCGCCGCCACGACTAGGGCTGGAACGAGTTGGTGTAGTACGCCGACGGCGCCGGAACCTTCGAGATCAGGTGCACGCTCTTCAGCGCTCGCGCCAGCGTCAGCCACTGGGCACTGGTCTGCGTGAAGTACTGACCGTGGGAGTTGGTCAGGAACGGGATCGTGAGCCTCCAGCCCAGGGCGTTGTAGGCGTCGGTGTACCCGCTCTGCGGGTAGGCCTTGTCGAAGTCCGTCGCGGCCCCCGCCGGGTTGTGCACGGCCCAGATCGTCGCCTTCTTCACGGCCGACAGGAAGGCTCGAACCGTGGCGGGGTGAGCCGCGGCGTAGCCCCTGGTGACCGCGTACACCCAGATGGGGATGTCCGGCGCGCCGACGGCCGTGCCGAGCAGCTCGACCAGCTTGCCCTTCGTGTGCGAGCCCACGAAGCCGGGGATCTCGTAGTTCGTGGTCGAGGTGGAGAAGTTGACGCGACCCGCGAGCAGGTCGGTGAGGTCATTGCCGGTGGGGTCGGTCACGACGTTGACCTGATTGGCCGACAGGCCCGCGTGGCGCAGCACGAAGGGCAGCATGGCCTCGGTCCAGGTGTCACCGTAGGAGAAGATCTTCTTGCCCTTGAGCTCGGCCTTGAGGTTCGACGCGGTGAGCTTGGTCCCGGGCTTGGCGAAGACCGCCCAGTTGTTGCGCATGGAGTAGTTGGCGACCGAGAGCATCGGCGCGCCCGCGTTCACGGCCACCCCCATGTCCGTCGTCGTGATGAAGCCGATCTGACCGGCGCCGGTGGTCAGCATCTTCGTCGTGGTCGAGGTGTCCGGTGGGAACTTCACCGAGACGTCGAGGCCGGCGGCGCGAAAGTATCCCCGGTCCTGGGCGACGACCACGGGGGTGAGCTCGAAGTCCGGGCCCGGGAAGTCGTAGACGAAGGTCACCTTCGTGAGCGGAGCCGCGGCGGCGCCCAGGGTGCCCACGGCAACGGCGAGCGAACTCGCCAGCAGCGATCCGGTCATGGCGAGGGCGGTCAGGCGCTTGATTTTCACGTCGCTCCTTTGCGGTGGCCGTGGTGGTGCGGTGGCGACATGCTAGTGCGCACCCGTGCACCTCACAAGGTCACGAGCGACGCCACCAGTGCCGTCGCGCCACGGTGCGTCGTTGCCAGGGCGTCGCCCAGACCTCGACGCCGACGACGAGCAGGAACCACGAGATGCCGATCACGGTCATGAGCATCGTCGTGCCGTAGACCGCCGCGGTGTTGAGGTTGGAGTTGGCGTGCTCCTGGTAGAGCGCCAGCGACGCCCCGTCGGACGCGGCGAGCTCGCCGATGATGGCCCCGGTCACCGCGTACGTGGCCCCGATCTTCAGGCCGCTGAACAGCGGGGTGGCCGTCGCGGGTATCTCGATCTGCAGGAACGTGCGCCAGCGCGGTGCGCCGAAGACGCGCGCCAGGTTGATGAGGTCCCGATCGACGTGGCTGAGCCCGTCAAGCACGTTCACGGTCACCGGGAAGAACACGATCCACGCGACGATGACGACCTTGGGGGCGACCGAGAAGCCCAGGATGAGCACCAGGGGTGCCGCGAGGGCGATGATCGGCACCGCCTGGGAGAGCACGAGGACGGGGTAGACCAGGCGCTGGAGCACGGGGACCTTGGCCATGACCACACCGAGGGTCAGTCCGAGCGCCGCCCCGGTGACGAAGCCGTACACCGTCTCACGGATCGTGCCGAGGGTCAGTGGCCACAGCACCGACCAGTTCTGGGTCACGGCCAGGATCGCCTGGCGCGGACGCGGCGCGATGTAGGGCGCGACGTGGAAGACCACCACGATGGCCTGCCACAGCGCGAGAAGCAGCACGATCGACAGCAGTGGGATCCCCACGTTGCGCGCCACCTTGCGCCAGACGCGACCGGCCCCCTCGCGCGGTCCGCGCGTCGACTCGACAGCCCGGGTCACGGACTCGCTCACGATGACCCGCCATGCAGGAGGTGCATGACGCGGCTCTTCAGCTCGATGAACGTCGCGTCGGTGAGCGTGTCAACGGTCCGCGGGCGCGCGAGGGTGTTGACGAAGTCGGCCACGACTCGCCCGGGACGCGGGGACATGACCACCACGCGATCGGAGAGGAAGAGCGACTCGTCGACGTCGTGGGTGATGAACAGCACCGTGCGCCCCGTGTCGCGCCACACCTGCAGCAGCCACTGCTGCATCTCGAGACGGGTCTGCGCGTCGAGCGCCCCGAAGGGCTCGTCCAGCAGTAGCAGCGACTGGTGGGTGACCAGGGTGCGCATGAACGCGACCCGTTGGCGCATGCCCCCCGACAGCGCGCTGGGGTAGTGGTGGAGGAACTCGCCGAGCCCGTACTGCACGGCCACCCGACGAGCCTCGGCGCGGTCGGCGTCGGTCACCCGACGAGTGAGCCGGGCCGCCATCGTGATGTTGTCCTGCACGGTGCGCCACGGCACGAGCAGGTCCTTCTGGAGCATGTAGCCGACGTGGCCCGTCGTTCCCGTGACCGCCTTGCCGTTCATGATCACGGCGCCCGAGTCGGGCGCCAGGAGCCCGGCGATCACGTTGAACAGAGTCGACTTGCCGCAGCCCGACGGCCCGACGATCGCGACGAACGATCCCTCGTCGACCGAGATCGTCGTGGGCTCGAGGGCCACCGTCTCGCCGAAGACCTTGCCGACGTCGCGCAACTCCAGCAGCGAGGGGCTCACCGCACAAATGTACCGTGGCGCGCCCTGACGACCCGTTCGCGCACCTCTAGCGGTACCCCACGAACAGGTCGTCGACCACGCCGCGCAGCCCTCGCGGATTGGTGGCGCGCACGAACCACTCCGTCGTCATCTCCTCGCGGAAGCGTTCGCGGCCCATCGTCATCCAGAAGGAGTCGCGCATCTGCGAGGCGTGGGCGGCTAGCGCGTCGAAGTGGGCGTCGGCCACCGCGCGCACGTCGACCACCGCGTCGATCTGATCGTCTGGCGTGCCCAGGTCGAACTCCTCCGCGGGGTCCTCGACGGCGAGATCGGCGTCCTGGCCCGCCTCCTCGCCCGCGGCCTCGCGCCGCCGACGGTCCTCCTCGGCCCAGCGGCGGCGATAGACGGCCATCACCGAGTCGGGGATCGCGTTGAAGTAGACCGTCGGCGGATCGTCGATCTGAGACACCGCGGCCATCGTCGCCCGGTGGGCGGCCACGTGATCAGGGTGCCCGTAGAAGCCGCGCTCGTTGTAGGTCACGACGACCTGGGGGCGCTCTTCGACCAGCACGTCCACCAACTGCGCCGCGACCCGCTCGACGGGCGCAGACCACAGCGAACGCGGATCGTCGTTCTGGGGCCAGCCCATCATGCCCGAGTCGCGATAGCCGAGACGCACCAAGCGATCAACGCCGAGGACCGCGACGGCCCGTTCGAGCTCGCCGGCGCGCACTCGGCTCACCTGCTCCGGGTCGTGCTCGGGGTGACCGGGCTTGACGCCGCCGGGCCCGTCGCCGCACTCGCCGTTGGTGCACGTGATCAGGACCGTACGGATCCCCTGGTCCGCGTAGAGGCGGTAGACGCCGCCCGTCGAGCTGGCCTCGTCGTCGGGGTGCGCGTGCACCGCGAGAAAGGTGAGCGGGCGGCTCACGAGAGGCCGCCGAACAGGTCGTGGGCGTCGCCCTCGGCGTGGTGGCGCGACCACGCCCGCTGGTAGTACTCGGTCCCGAAGAGCGTCACGAACAGCTGGGGGTCCATCGAGACCAGGTCCGCGTTGTCGATCTGAGTCGCGTGCGTCGCGATAGCCGCTTGCTTGCGCTCGACGTACGCCGTCACGTCCATCGTCGCGGCGACCAGTTCGTCGGGCGTGCCGATGCCCGCCTCGAGGACCCACGCCGGGAGGAAGATCTCGAGAGCCCGCGCGTCGGGGACGAAGCGGGTGAGCACGCTCTGGGGCACGATCGGGTAGTACAGGCGCTCGGGCGCCGACGCGATCGCCAAGGCCCGGCGCGTCACGACGTTGGCCTGCACGTGATCGGGATGGTGATAGAAGCCGCTCTCGTCGTAGGTGACCACGACGCGAGCCCCCACCTCGTCCATGATCGCCGCGAGCGTCGTGCCGCAGGCGTCCACGTCGGCGTTCATGAAGGCGTTGGGATCCTCGTTCTGGGGCCAGCCCACCATGCCCGAGTCGTGAAAGCCCAACTGCACCACGCGCTCGAATCCCACCCGGTCCGCGGCGCGAGCCAGCTCCGCGGCTCGCGCGGCCCGCGTCGCCAGCGTGTCGTGCTCGGGGTCGTCGCCCGAGCGCCCCGCCGGATCGAACCCGTACTGGCCGTCGGTACAGGTGACCAGAACCACGCGGTAGCCCCGCTGCGCGTAGTGCGAGGTGATGCCTCCCGTGAAGAGGGCCTCGTCGTCGGGGTGCGCGTGCACGCACAGCAGGGTCGGTCGACTGTCCACCTCACGAGACTACGAGTCACCCACGCAGGTGTGCCCCGGCGCCCTACAGCCCCACAGCCCTACGGGTGATGCAGCCCCAGTTGGATGGCCTTGACGAGGAGCATCGCCACGGCGACCACGAGGTAGCCCCGCAGCAGGTACATGCCGGCCAGGGTGCCGCGACGCCACGTCGGTCGGTGCAACAGGTTGATCGGGGGCATGCGCCACGTGGCGCGCACCGCCAGCAGCTCGGCCGGAATCGGCTCGCGCCGCCCGCGTCGCAGGAACACCACCACGCCCGCGACGGCGAAAACTAGGACGAAGAGCGCACCCAGGACACCCGCCAGCACCCGCACGTCGATGCTCGGGAACAGTGTGGTCACCATGAGGATCAAGGACATCATCAGCAGAACCCCCACGATCGCGCTGGCCAGCACGTTGAGCCACAGACGGTTCACCCAGGGGCCGAGCACCTCACGGTCGTTGCACAGGAGCAGCAAGAACACCGTGGCACTGGGCAGCAGCACCCCTGCCAGGGCCTGGACGCCCGTGGTGATCAGGCCGAGTGGCGCGCCAGGGATGATGACGATCCCCGCGGCCAGCGCGACCATCGCGGTGAAGGTGCCGTAGAAGAACTTCGCGTCGCGCCAGCTGCGGTGCAGCGAGTGCTTCATGCCGAACATGTCGCCGAACGCGTAGGAGGTGGCCAGCGTCACCGACGCCGCACCAATGATCGACGCGTTGAGCAGGATGATCGCGAAGAGGGCCCCCGCCGCCGATCCCACGTAGTGCTGCAGACCGCGCGCCACCGTGCCACCGTTGTGAAAGTGTCCCGCCAGCGGCGTGTGGGCGAAGGCGACCGCCACGACCATCACCATGATCGACGCCGCGAAGACGGTCACGATCGACCCGAGCACCGTGTCGGTGCGCTCGTAGTTGACCCACCGCGGCGTGATGCGCTTATCGACGATGTTGGACTGCTGGAAGAACAGCTGCCACGGCGCCACGGTGGTGCCCACGATCGCCATGATCAGCAGCACCGAGGTGGAGTTGAATCCCCCGCGCACGCCCGGCACGAGGAAGCCGTGAATGACGGGCGCCACCCGCGGGTGGCGCAGGATCACCAGTGGAATCACGAGGAAGTTGGCGATGATGAAGACGAACATGAAGCGTTCCCACCGGCGAAAGCTCCCGCTCGCGGTAATCAGGATCAACCCGACCGCCGCCAGCGGCACCGAGATGTACTGACTGACGCCGAAGTAGCCGAGCGACAGGCTCACGCCAATGAACTCCGTCGCGATGGTGAGGAAGTTGAGCACGAAGAGGTCGCCGACCGAGAACGCCCCCCAGAAGCGGCCGAAGCGCTCGTTGATCAGCCGCGCGTGCCCGACGCCGGTAACCGCGCCGAGGCGCACCACCATCTCCTGATTGACGACGAGAACCGGTATCAGCAGCGGCAGCGTCCACAGCAGCGAGAGGCCGAAGTTCTGCCCCGCCTGGGCGTAGGTCGAGACGCCGCCGGCATCGTTGTCGCCCACCATGACGATGAGACCCGGCCCCATGATCGCGAGCAGCGTCAGCAGCCGCGCCCGCCACGAGTGCCGCGCGCCCACGTCGTGCTGCCCGATGCTGCCGAAAGCGCCGTGGATGTCGCCGACGTGCGCCTCGTCGAGCGCGGCCGACGAGGCGCCACCGACCATGGTCTCGGCGGGCTTCAACGGGTCACGCGCCACGGCGCCACCTATCCTTCGCGCGCCGCGCGACGCGCGCCCGCGTCGAGACGCCGGCCACTACCGCGGCGCGCACTCGCGGGACTCGTCAACACTCGTTGCTGCACAGTTCATCTCCAGGAGGTAGTGGGGGGTCACCGCCCGCGACGTCCTCCGCCGGATGGGAACTAGGGGGCGAGGCGAGGCGCGGTGAGAGTACGGGGGACCGCCGAGGCGGTACTGGGAGGTTTCAGAGGAACCTCCTTAGAACGAGACGCGGTGTCACGGCGGTCACTCCTGCGCCGCCGACATGCCGAACTCGCGGCGCCAGCCCTGGGGTAGCAGTTCCTCGAGCAGGTCGTCCACGGTCACCACGCCGATCATCCGGCCGTACTCCGCTTCGACCACCGGCAGCACCGTGAGGTTGAAGTCGCTCATCGTACGCGCCACCTGGTGCACGTCGGAGTGGGGGTCCACGTGAGTCAACTCGGTACGCGCGACGTCGAGCACGTGATCCGTTGCCCGGGCCCGGACCAGTTGGGCGATCGTCGCCGTGGCGACGGGTCGGGCGTCCTCGTCCAGGACGAAGACCGCGTAGAGGGACTGCGCCGAGACCGTCGAGGTGCGAATGGCCCGCAGCGCGTCCTCGACGGTGGCGGTCGCCGGCACCGACACGAAGTCCGGGTTCATCAGCCCGCCAGCCGTCTCCGCGTTGTAGGTGAGAAGGTTGCGCACCTTGGCGCGCTGGGTCGCGGGCAACTGGTCGAGGATCGACTCACGGCGATCCTGGTCGATCTCGGTGATGAGGTCGGCGGCGTTGTCGGGCTCCATGCGCCCCAGGAGCCGTGCCGCCTCGGCGTCGCTGCGCTCCTCCAGGAATTCGAGCTGATGGGCGGTGTCGAGCTCCTCGAAGACGTCGGCCTCGAGCTCGCGGTCCAGGCCGACCGCCTCGATGATCTCCTCGCCCTCGGCGTGGCTCGCCTGCTCGACCAGGTCCGCGATCTGGGCCGGGTGCAGGTGCGCGAGCTTACGGTAGGGAATGCGAAGTCGCGCCGAGGGGACGTGCGCCACGAAAGGCTCGATGGAGGCGAAGTCCACTATGCGATCGACCTTCACGCGCTGGCCGATTCGCGGCCCCAGGATGCGCCGCAGGAACGAGCGGCGCCCGGGGTCGACCCCGACCACCTCCCACACGCCGTCGATCTCAGCGATCTCGATCTCGTTGGCGATGATGAGCCGCCCGCGCACCAAGTTGATCAGGTGACGGGCGAGCAAGTCCTCGGCGAGCAGGATCTCCCCGGGCCGGCGCTCAAAACGCCGCAGATCGACGCGCTTCCCCTCGAAGGTCATGCGCCCCTCGGCCAGTCCGCCGATCTTGCGGATCGGGACGAACAGATCCCGGCCCTCGATGCGGATCACCGCCCCCACGATCGGCGGGTGCGGGGCGTCGCCGAGGCGCGCGACCAGGTCCTGGACGCGTCCGATCCGGTCACCGGCCTCATCGAAGATCGGTCGGCGCAGGAAGGTGGAGAGATGCAGTAGCTCAGTCATGTCCGCTCGCCGCGACCCGTCGCCGCGACACTCCAGGCTACCCGGTCGTGGCGCGCGGGACGAGTCCTCGTCGTGACGTCACGGTGACGCGAAGGCAAAACTCTCCAGGACGCCGACCGCGTGGTCCACGTCGTCGTCGCTCACCCCGAGATGAGTCACGAAGCGCACCCGGCGCGGCGACACCGTGCCTCCGTGCACCCCGAGCGCCGCGAGCTGGGCGACCACCTCGCGCGCGTACGCGTGGTCGAAGGCCACGATGTTGGTCCGACAGCTAGCCGGGTCGTAGTCGCTCTCGGCGAAGGCCGCCGCGAACGCGTCCGCCAGTCGTCGGGCGCGCCGATGGTCGTCCGCGAGTCGCTCGACCATGGTGTCCAGCGCCACGAGCCCCGCCGCCGCGAGGATCCCGGCCTGGCGCATCGCCCCCCCGAGCCGCTTACGCTCCACGCGCGCCCGATCCATCAGCGCTGCGGGTCCCGCCAGCAGCGATCCCACCGGCGCCGCCAGTCCCTTGGACAGGCAGGTCATCACCGTCGTCACGGGAGCCGCGTAGTCCGCCGCCGAGACTCCCGTCGCCACCACGGCGTTGAACAGTCGCGCGCCGTCCAGGTGAACCGGTACGGGAGCGACGGCCGCCGCCAGCGCCGCAAGGTGCTCGATCGACCAAGGCGTGCCGCCCGACGGCATGTGCGTGTTCTCCACTGCGACCAGTCCCACGTGAGGCTGGTGATCGCCTTCAGCCTCGATGACCGCGAGGACCTCGTCGACGTCGAGCTCGCCGCGGGCGTCGTCGACCGTCGCGAACTGCACCGACGAGTTGCGCGCCGACGCCCCCATCTCGAAGCTCACGAGGTGCTGGGAGCGCCCCGCCACGATCACGTCACCGGGCCGGGTAAGGACCCGTACCGCGATCTGGTTCGCCATGACGCCCGACGGCACGAAGACCGCGGCCTCCTTGCCCACCAGGTCGGCGTAGCGAGCTTCGAGCTCGTTGACGGTGGGGTCCTCGCCGTACCCGTCGTCGCCGACGACCGCCTCGGCCATGGCCCGGCGCATCGCCGGAGTCGGCTGGGTCACGGTATCGCTGCGCAGGTCGACGGATCGCATCACGCCACGAGGTTACCGACTCGTACACTGGGCCCATGGACGACGATCTCGACGAACTCAACCGACGACACGGCGTGCACGAGCTGCTCGGCGTGCGCATCGTCGACGCCAGCGCCGAGCGCGTGGTGCTCGAGGTCGAGGTTGGTCCCAAAGTCCACCAGCCCTACGGGATCCTGCACGGCGGCGTGTCCGCCCTGCTCGCCGAGGGCGCCGCGTCACTCGGTGGGGCGCTGTCGGTGGCGGCGGACCAGATCGTGGTGGGCACCGAGCTCAACTGCTCGCACCTGCGATCCATGACGTCGGGCACGTTGCGCGCCACCGCCACCCCGATTCGCAAGGGTCGCAGCGTCCACGTATGGGGAATCGAGTTGACCGACGAGCGACAGCGGCTCATCAGCGTCGCGCGATGCTCGCTACAGGTCCTAAAGGCCCCGCCTCCGCGACCGGTGTCCTAGACTGAGCCCAGGACACGCCGACGAAAGGGCTGACCAATGGGCGTTCGCTTCAGAGGGTGGGGCACGGCCGTGCCCGACCACGTGGTCACCAACGACGACCTCTCACGCACGTTGGACACCTCGGACGCCTGGATCACCGAGAGGACCGGCATCCGTGAGCGGCGCATCGGCGGAAGCGCGAAGAGCCTCGGTGTGCTGGCCGGAGGCCGCGCGCTCGCCGACGCCGGCGTCGAGCCCGCCGACATCGACTTCCTGGTGCTCGCGACCACCACACCCGACCGGATCACGCCGGCCACCGCGCCGATGATCGCGGCCGAGCTCGGCCTGACCTGCCCGGCGATGGACGTGAACGGGGCCTGCAGCGGCTTCATGTACGCGCTGCGCACCGCCCAGGGGCTCCTGGAGACGGGGAACACGCGCATCCTGGTCATCGGGTCCGAGAACCTCTCGCGCTGGGTCGACTGGAGCGACCGCAACATGGCGGTGCTGCTGGCCGACGGCGCCGGGGCGGCGGTGATCGAGCACGATGCGACGGTCAACGAGATCCTCTCCTTCCGCCTGGGAGCCAACGGCGAGTGGGCCGACCTGCTGACCTGCGAACACGGCGGCTACTTCCAGATGGACGGCAAGGAGGTCTTTCGCCGTGCCGTGCGCGTCGTCGTCGAATCGGCCGAACTGGCCCTGGCTGACGCCGGAGTCACGGCCGACCAGATCGCCCTCGTGGTTCCCCACCAGGCGAACATCCGCATCATCCAGGCCGCGACCCAACGTCTCGGCATCCCCATGGAGCGCGCGGTGGTCGTTCTCGACCGCTACGGCAACACCTCGAGCTCCTCGATCCCCCTCGCCTTCGACGACGCGCGCTCGAACGGTCGCGTCGTCGCGGGCGAGTACGCCCTGTTCACCGGCTTCGGTGCCGGGATGACGTGGGCGTCGGCCGTAATGAGGTGGGCGTGATGTCGACGACACTGGTGATCCTCGCCGCCGGCCGGGCCCGGCGCTACGGCGGCCTCAAGCAGTTGGCCCCCATCGGCGTGCACGGCGAGGGCGTGATCGACCTCATCGCCTCTGACGCACTCGCCGCCGGCTTCGATCACCTGGTCGTCGTGGTGAACCCCGACACCGGATCGCTCATCCGCGACCACGTACGCGAGCACTGGCCCCGCGACCTGCGCGTCTCCTTCGCGGTCCAGGACGAGCCGCTGGGCACCGTGCACGCCACCCTCGCCGCCGAGCGCCTCCTCGACCCCAACGAGCCTTTCGCGATCTCCAACGCCGACGACCTCTACGGCCGCGACGCCTTCGAATTGCTCGCGCACCACCTCACAACGCGCACGACCAACTGCTTGATCGGCTTCCAGCTGGATCGCGCCCTGGTCGGCGACCTCCCGGTCTCACGAGGGATCTGCCACGTGGTCAACGGCCACCTCACCGACATCGTCGAGCGCCACGAGGTCCACTCCTGGCTCGACGGCTTCGTGGCCGACGACGGTCTCTCCCCCGTCTTCCTCGACCCCCAGTCAGTGGTGTCGATGAACCTCTGGGGCTTTCAGCCGGCCGTGTGGCCGCTACTACACCAGGTCTTCGAGACCCACGACTTCACCACCGCCCGTGAGATCCAGCTCCCCGTCTTCGTCGGGCAGATCTTGCACCACTACCCGCTGCGCTTCGACGTCCTGCCCACGTCGTCGCGGTGCGTCGGGGTGACCCACGCCGATGACCTCGCGCTGGTGCAGATGGACGTACGCCTCCAGGTCGAGTTGGGCGAGCGTCCGGAGACCGCCTTCGTCGAGTAGGCGTCCGAGACGGCCGAGCCCGCCGTTCAGCGCCAGTCGCGCGAGCGCGCGGCGGCCCCCAGCGCGAGGGGCTCCACGAACTCGGCGGCGAGCGCCACCGTCCCCTGGCCACGCTGCAACGCGCCGCGCACGATCAGTGCCGGAGCGTGGCGAGCCACCGACTCCCAGCGCGCCCACGCCCCGCGGGAGAAGATCACGTTCACGTGCCCCGTCTCGTCCTCGAGGTTGAGGAACACCGCCCCGCGAGCGGTCTCGGGGTGCTGGCGGTGCGTGACCACGCCAGCCACCGTGACCCGATCGCTCTCGATCGCGGCGAGCGTGGCCGCACGCGCCACACCGCGCCGTGACAACGCTGCGCGCACCAACGCCATCGCGGTCGCGTCGGGGGTGAGCCCGAGCGACCAGAGATCGTCGGCCACGCGTTCGAGCTCGCGCGGCGCGGGCAGCGTCGGGACGTCGAGGCCCGTGACGACGCCCGCCAGGCGCTCGGCGGTGCCCTGCGCCGCCGCGCCGGCCACCCAGACACTGGCTCGACGATTCACCGTGAAGCAGTCCATCGCCCCCGCGACGGCCAGGGCCTCGAGGTGGTGCTGGCGACACCCTCCACGCCGGACGAGGTCCGCCGCGTCCGCCCAGGGCGCGCCCGCCACCAGGCGCGACGCGAGCTCCTCGCCCACCGTGCGCACCGACGCCAGACCGAGGCGCACGTCAGGGCGTGCGGGGTCTCCCTCCAGGGTCGCCCCCACGCCCGACGCGTTCACGTCGGGTCGGCGCACCACGACACCGTGGCGCTGCGCGTCGGCGACCAGGCTCTGGGGCGACCAGAACCCGAGGGGCTGGGCGTTCAACAGCGCAGCGAGAAATGCGGCCGGGTAGTGGTGCTTGATCCAGGCCGAGCAGTAGACCAGATGCGCGAAGGAGACCGCGTGCGACTCGGGGAAGCCGAAGTTCGCGAAGGCCGCGAGCGCGTCGAAGAGCTGATCGGCCGTCTCGCCCGTGATGCCGTTAGCCGCCATCCCGGCGTAGAGGCGGCTCTTCAGGCGCAGCATGCGCAGCTCCGAGCGCTTGGCGGCCATGGCCTGACGCAACTCGTCCGCCTCGGTCGGTGAGAATCCCGCGATCGCCACCGCCATCTCCATCAGCTGCTCCTGGAACAGGGGCACCCCCAGGGTGCGCCGCAGAATGGGCTCGAGACGAGGGTGGGGGTAGGTCACCGGCTCCTCACCACGTCGCCGACGCAGGTAGGGGTTGACGGCGCGCCCCTGGATGGGGCCCGGGCGGATCAGGGCCACCTCGATCACCAGGTCGTAGAAGCAGCGTGGCCGCATCCGCGGCAGGGTCGCCATCTGCGCCCGCGACTCGACTTGGAAGACCCCTACCGTGTCCGCCTCGCTGAGCAGGTCGTACACCGCCGGCTCCTGGGGGAGCGTCGCCAGGTCCAGGGGCACTCCGTGAAAGGTCGCCACCGCGTCCACCGCGCGGTGCAGGGCGTCCAGCATGCCCAGCCCTAGCAGATCGAACTTCACCAGCCCACTCGCCGCGCAGTCGTCCTTGTCCCACTGCAGCACCGTGCGCCCGGGCGTGCGTCCCCACTCCACCGGACAGACGTCGAGCACGGGTCGATCGCAGAGCACCATGCCCGCCGAGTGGATCCCCAGGTGGCGCGGGCGGCCCACCAGCTCCGCGGCCACGGCGTCGATCAAGGCGGCGCGACCGTCGTCGATCGCCGGGCCTCCCGTCGCGATCTCGTCCTCGCTCCACCCGAAGGCGCGCGCCACGTCGCGGTGCGCCGAGCGGGGTCGGTAGGTGATCACCGCCGCCACCTGGGCGGCGTGGTGGCGGCCGTAGCGCTCGTAGACGTACTGGATGACCTCCTCACGCCGACCCGACTCGATGTCGACGTCGATATCGGGGGGACCGTCGCGCGCGGGCGAGAGGAAGCGCTCGAAGAAGAGGTTCAGCGCGACCGCGTCGGCGTTCGTGATGCCCAGCGAGAAGCACACCGCGGAGTTCGCCGCCGAACCGCGGCCCTGACAGTAGATGTTCTCGCGACGACAGAACTCGGTGATGTCCCACACCGTCAAGAAGTACCCGGCGAAGCCCAGATCGGCGATGACGCGCAACTCGTGATCGATCTGGCGCCAGGCGCCGGTCACGCGCTCGCTCTCGCGCGAGCCGTAGCGCTGCGCGGCCCCGCGAGCGACCAGCTCCTCGAGGTAGGTCTGCTCGCTCGCGCCGTTCGGCGTGGGGAACCGCGGCAGGTTCGGCGCCACCAGCCGCAGATCGAAAGCGGCGTCGCGACCGATCTCCCCCGCGCGGTCCACCACCCCCGGCCAGCGCGCGAAGTGGCGACGCTGCTCGGCGTCGCCGCGCAGGTGCGCCAACGGCGACGCACTCAGCCACCCCTCCATCTCGTCGAGGCTGCGTCGCGCGCGAATCGCCGACAGCACGTGCGAGCGCGCGAACGCGTCGGGCGTGGCGTAGTGGACATTGCCCGTCGCCACCACGTCGACGAGGTAGGTGACCCCCAACTCGGCCAGTGCATCGTTGCGCGCGACGTCATCGGGCTCTCCGTGGTGCCAGAGTTCGACCGCCACGTTCTCGCGGCCGAACGCGTCGACCAGTGACGCCAGCTCGCGAGCCGCCGCGCGTGGTCCCTGCGCGAGGAGGGCTCGCGTGAGGGGGCCCTTGCGGCACCCCGTCAGGACGAGCCAGTCGCCCGCATGGCGCACGAGCTCCTCGAGGGTCACCCGCGGGGTCCCCTTCTCCCCCCGGGCCAGGTGGGCCTCGCCGAGGACGCGGGAGAGGCGGCGGTACCCCTCGGGTGAGCGCGCCACCACCACCAGGTGACGGCCCGAGGGGTCGCGCACCCCCACGCGGTCGTCGTCGGCCTCGAGGGTTATCTCACTGCCGAACACGGTGGGCAGGGCGACGGCCCGGGCGGCCTCGGCGAAGCGCACCGCACCGTAGAGGCCGTGGTGGTCGGTGAGGGCGAGTCCCGCGAGACCGAGCCGACTCGCCTCGACCACGAGCTCCTCGGGGTCGCTCGCTCCGTCGAGGAAGCTGAAGCCGGAGTGGGCGTGCAGCTCGACGTAGCCCGCCATCAGTCGTAGATCCCCACGAGCCACCAACGTCGTGACTCGGCCGCGAGCAGCAGCGCCTCACCCGTGACCAGAACCACCTGGACGTGCGCGCGACGGCGCGCCACCGTCCACCACCGTTCGATTGTCGGCCAGGGACCCGCGTACCACGTCACTGTCCGCCTCGTGCGCGCCGACCACACCACTGTGTCCGGCGCGGCGCTCAGCAGCCCCCGCGACTCGACGCGTACCGGTGCGCCGGTGGCGTCACGCAAGCCCACCCCCACCGGATGAGCCAGGGTGATCACGGGTGCCGGCGCCCGCAGACGCCCCGGCCAGGGAGCGTCGTCGCGCGTCGTCGACGTCGGCGCGCCCCAGGGGACCAGCGCGGCGCGGTCCTGAGGAGTGCGTCCGCCGCGCAGTGTCGCCACCATCACCCCACCGCTGCCGAGGCGGTGACGCACCCGCTGCACCGCGGCGGTGGCGCGGTCATCGCCCGCGCCGCGCGAGCCGAAGAAGCCGCACTGCTCGTCACCCACCGCCACGTCACCGCGTAGCTCGCGCACGCGCGCGATGAGACGCCCATCGCGCTGGCCCGGCAGTTCGGCGACCTCCCCGCGCGCCACCTGGTGCAGGACCAGCGCGCCACGATCGAAGCGCTCCCCCACCCGCGCGCGCGCCAGATCGGCGAAGTCCCCCACCGTGTGCACGCCCAGCCGATGACCGGTCGTCGCGAGATCACGGCGTCCCAGCGCCTCGAGGGGCAGTGACCGGCGAAAGCCCTCCGTGGCGCCCGGGGCGAGCACCACTCCCCGACGGGCGGCCTGCTCGGCGCAGAAGAGGCCGTCAGCGACCCCGAGCGCGACCTCCCGACCCGTCACGTCGCGCACCAGCGTGCGCGCGGTGTCGAGCACCGCCGTCTCACCACCGAGGAACCGACTCGGAGCCCGTATCGGCAGGATGAACCAGCCCCACCGCACCGGCTCGGTGAAGGGGCAGAGCGCGCTGAGCGCGTCGAGGAGGGCCAGGTACTCCCGGGACGTCGCTCCATCGGGGGTCTCGTGGGCGAGCGCCTCGACCCACAGGGCGAGGAACCGCTCCATCTACGACGCCGCCGCTCGTCCCCGGTGATCCGGCAGCATCACGACCCGCTCACCCGCACGCGACGCCTCGCCGCGCCCGCCGACGCGCACCGTGAGGTACCGCGCGTCGAGTTGAGACGACGTCCGCCAGCGCGTCGCGGTCACGGTGAAGGAGAGGTCTGCCGGTAGCGGCCACGGCGCGTTCGGCTCACCGAGGACGACGAGCACGACGCCACGCTCGCGCGCGCGGTCCATCACGCGTCGCGCCAGGGGGCGCGACGCACGAGCGGGCGGACGCACGACGAGCAGATCCACCCCGTCGAGCAGATCCGCCGTGGACTCGGCCCACGCACCGCGCGGCCGCGGCACGAAGAGCACGCGCCGCAGGTCCACCCCGAGGTCCCCCATCGCCACGACACCCGGATCGTCGACCCCTACCACTCCGACCCAGTGACCCGCCGCGCTCGCCGCGCTCGCCAGACTCAGTGCGAGGCTGAGCCCCCCCGCGCCAGCCGCCGCCTGCACCGCCACGGTCGACCCTCGGCGCAGACCCCCACCGGGGACCATCGTGCACCAGGGGTCGACGAGGGGGAGTCGGCGGGTCGCGGCGAGGGCGACCGGGCGCAACATCGCCGCCACGTCGGGAGGGAGCGAAGGGCGAGTCGGCGAGAAAGCGAACATATGTTCGTAAGAGTAGCCACCCCCCGACTCACGCGCCAACGGCCAGAATGGACCCGTGTGTGGTCGCGTCGCTCTGTTCACCCCTCCCGCCCGTCTCGCACGATTCCTCGACGCGGCGCTCGCCGCGGGCCTGGACCCCGACGGCCACCCGCACTGGAACATCGGGCCCCGCCAGCAGCTCGTCGCCGCCGCGCGCCACGACGAGCATCGCGTCCTCGACCGCTACTGGTGGGGTCTCATCCCAGGGTGGGCCAAGGACCCGTCCATCGCCAACCGACTCTTCAACGCCCGGGCCGAGACGGTGGCGGAGAAGCCCTCCTTCCGCAGCGCCTTCGCCCGACGCCCGTGCGTGGTCCCGGTCGACGGCTTCTACGAGTGGGACCACCGCGCACCGGGGGCGGCGCAGCCCCACTACTTCCACCGAGCCGACGGCAACCCCCTGCTCCTGGCCGGGCTCTGGGAGCACTGGCGTGATCCCGCCGGGGCCGCGACGGACCCGCCCGTCGCAACCTGCACCGTCATCACGACCACGCCGAGCGACGACGTAGACGGCCTGCACGACCGCATGCCCGTCGTGCTCGAGCTCGACGACGTCACCCCCTGGCTCGACGTCGCGCACCACGAGCCCGCCGAGCGGCTTCGCCTCCTCGACCCCTCCCCCGTCGGGACCCTGGTCCACTACCCCGTACGTCGCGACGTGGGCTCACCGCGCCACGACGGCCCACAACTGATCGAGCCGAGCGAGCCGACTACCCTTCTCTGATCTGGGCCCGGACGGCCGAAAACCCCGAGTGACCAGTGAGCCGAAACTCGCCAGCCCCTCGGGGTTTCCGAGGCACACCGCCCGTCGGTCCGTGTCGGACAGACCGCCGCGCGATGGCGGGTACTCCACGTCATTCGTCGTACGAACAGCGGACCGAACTCCGCTGCCCGGTGGGGGCTCCATCCCTCTTGCGAGGTCCCTCGCCCCTCCGTCGGCGTCCCCTTTCGGTTTCGCCGATCGTCGACCGGTACTACGTGGACTACGTGTGACACTGTGCCAGGACGCCGCGATCGGCGCCACCAAAAATCTCACTCCCACAGACTTTTGCCCATATTCGAGCTATTTATCCACCGAATTCTCCCTCGTTGGAGTCGTTTTCCACCGCATAGGCGCACGTTATCCACAGGTGAGGCCAGCCGATCCCCGTGCTCCGCCACTCCACCGTGCGACGCCCCACGAGGGCGCCGCTCACCCTTGGCTAGCCGGCCCCGAGCACGTCCGCCCGCCATCGGCGCGGCGACAGCGCCCATCACTCGTCACCCATCGCCGTCGTACGGCTAGGGCTAGGGCTAGGGCTAGGGCTAGGGCTAGATCGTCGGCGTCGCAGCAGAACTTCGTGGAGCGTGAACCCCTTCCGACGCGCCAGGGGCGCGGCCACCCCACGACACTCCCCCGGCGAACGCCATCTGGTCACCCTTGGATGGCGCGCCGCAACACCGGTGGCCGAGCCGACGCGCGGCGAGGCGTCAGCGACTCGCTTCGGCGGGCGGACGCACGACGACGACGGTGCAGTGGGCGTGGCTCACGCAGTGGTTGCTCACCGATCCGATCAGCATCCCCGTGAACTCACCGTGACCCCGGCTGCCCACGACCAGCAGGTCGGCCCCCTGAGACAGATCGACCAGGGTCGGCGCCGGGGGCCCCTTGACCGCGCTGGCGCGGATCGAGACCGACGGGTGTGCCGCGTGCACCGGCGCGACGGCGTCCTCGAGGACTCGACGGGCGTCCGCGTCGGGGTCGTACTCCGCCGGAAGGGAGAACGGGACGCCGTAGGTGTTGGGCCATTCCCAGGTCGTTACCACCTCCAGCGTCGAGGACGTCAGGTCCGCCTGTCGCGCAGCCCACTCCAGTGCCGTCAGCGAGTCGGGCGAGCCGTCGATCCCCACTACGATGCGCGGTGACGCGGCTGTCGTCGTCATGTCCACCTCCCCGTCGAGACGCCCGTCGGCGTACGTCTCCACCCTACCGAAGCACTCCTCGCCGACACCGCGGGCCGTGGTCAGAAGTGACCTACGGCCCTACAGAGTCGCCGAGGCGTGACCAATACTGAGAACGGCGGTCTGCTAGTGCGACAGTTCGCCAAGGAGAGCATCATGGCTGTTGTCCTACATCGCGCGTCACCGGTGGAGTGGAGCAACTTCCCGCTGGCTGATCGTTGGCGCCGGTTCTTCGAGACCGACGAGGGCGGCGGGTGGCTGCCGGTGGAGGAGTTGCGTGACGGCGACACGATCGTCGTTCGCGCGGAGATCCCCGACGTCGACCCCGACAAGGACGTGGACATCACGACCGAGGACGGCGTCGTGCGGATCCACGCCCACCGCGAGCAGCGGATCAAGCACGCCGAGGGATCGGGTTATCGCAGCGAGTTCCGCTACGGCGAGTTCACTCGCGAGATCGCCCTGCCCGAGGGGGTCGACCCGAAGTCCGTGTCGGCGACGTACCGTGACGGCATCCTGGAGGTGCGGATTCCCAACCCCCAGAAGCCAGCAACTGCTCCCACGAAGGTAGCGATCTCGCGCGGGTGATCCGCGCGGGTTGGTTGGGTCAGGTATCGATGACGGTCCCCGCCTCTCCGGCCAGGAGGGCGGGGGCGTCACCGAGGCGTCCGATCACGGCGCGGCCGTGGGTCGCGCTGGCGGACCGACAGGCGGCCTCGACCTTGGGACCCATCGAACCGGGCGCAAAGGAGTGGGCGCGCAGTTGCGCCACCGTCGTGTGGCGCAGTGGTCGCGCCTCGGGCGTGGCGTGGTCCAGTTCGACGGCGTCGACGTTGCTCAGGGCGTCCGCGCGCAGCGCCTCGGCGAGGGCCGCCGCCGTCAGGTCCTTGTCGACCACCGCCTTGACGCCGTGGTGGCCGTGCGCGTCGTGCACGACGGGTATCGCGCGCCTACCGGCGCACGCCACGACGACGCCAACGTCGAGCAGCTGCCCGATAATCGCCAGTTCGACGATGGCTCGAGGCGCGGGTGACGGGACCACGCGTCGCCGTCACGTCGAACCGCCCACCCGTTCGCGGACGCGAGCGCGCGAGCCATGCTCTCGCCGTAGACGGCGCCGACGAACTTCGTGGGGTTGACGAGCGCCGAATCGTCGGCGTCGACCTCACTGCGGCAAAGCAGACCGGCGACCGCGCGCGAGGTCAGAGCGTTGTCCCACGCCTGGACGAGCCAGTAACCGATCATGCCCTGGGTCTGGGTGTCGAGCACGTCGGAGAGGTACGGCCGACCGCGACGCGTCACCAGCGCTCTCCACGGCCACCAAGCCAGCCTGGGGCCATTGCCGCGGGTGAGGACGATCTCGTGGCCCGGTAGAGCGGAGCCACGGCTCGGATCGCTTCACGCACGTGCGACTCCTAGATTCGCGCGGCTGGTCGTCACCGCGCTCGAGGAGAACGTTGCCACCCAGGGCGACGACCAGCCTCACCGCCCGTCGCCGAGGGTGGCCACCATGACGGCCTTGATCGTGTGCAAGCGGTTCTCGGCCTCATCGAAGACGAGGGATGCCGGCGACTCGAATACCTCATCGGTCACCTCGAGGGCCGCGAGCCCCCGACGCGCCAGCAGCGCACGACCCACCTCGGTGTCGGCGGAGTGCATGGCCGGCAGACAGTGCAAGAACTTCACCGCCGGGTTGCCCGTGTCGCGAACGAGTGCCGCGTTCACCTGGTAGGGGAGCAGTTGATCGATCCGCTCGTCCCACTGCTCCTCGGGCTCACCCATGGAGAGCCACACGTCGGTGTAGAGGAAGTCGGCGCCGCGCACCGCCGCCGCCGGATCGTCACCGATGTGGATTCGCGCACCCGATCGCGTGGCGAGCTCGCGCGCCAGCGACTGCACCGACGCGGGTGGCTGAAGCTCCCGAGGCGCCGCGAGACGCACGTCCATGCCGATGATGGCCGCGGTGACGAGCAAGGACCGGGCCGTGTTGTTGCGCGCGTCGCCGAGGTAGCACAACGAGACCTCCTCGAGTGGCCGGTCGAAGTGGTCCGTAATGGTCAGGATGTCGGCCAGCATCTGGGTGGGATGCCACTGATCGGTCAGCCCGTTCCACACAGGAACCCCGGCGTGGTGGCCGAGGGTCTCCACGAGGTCCTGAGAGAAACCTCGGTACTCGATGCCGTCGTAGAACCGACCGAGGACGCGCGCCGTGTCCATCATGGACTCCTTGCGGCCCAACTGGGTCTCCCCCGGGCCGAGGTAGCTGACGTGCGCGCCGCGATCGTGAGCGGCCACCTCGAACGCCGCTCGCGTGCGTGTCGACGTCTTCTCGAAGATCAGGGCGATGTTCTTACCCGCGAGGGACGGGGGCTCGGCTCCCGCTCTCTTCTCCTCGCGCATCCGTTGCGCGAGCTCGACGAGGTGCAGCAACTCCTCCTTCGTGAAATCGATCTCCTTTAGCAGGCTCCGGCCCCGCAGATCCATGACGCCTCCTCATCTCACTCGAATTCGGCACTGTAGTCGATTCAGGTCCCCGCAACGGGATCGCGCTCGAGGGAGCAGGTCGTGCACCGGGGCCCCCACGACCACGTGAGGCTCTGGGCCGCGCGAGAGTGCAGGTGGGCCTTCAGCACCCCGCCCACGAGGTACTGCGCCAGCGTCGCGCCGTCGAGCTCCTCGAAGAATCGTCGGGCCGGGTCGACCAGCGATGAGCCCAGCATCTCCGGGGTGCAGACGCGATCGAGCACGAAGGCGCGGCCCTCGTCGGTGTCCGAGGTCTGGGCGAGCAGCTCGCCGATGTAGTGCCCCCACACGCCCCGCTCGTGCAGCGCCTCCGCGACGGCGTCGTGCTCCGCGCGCTCGCGCGGCCCACATCACGTGGTCGAAGAGCAGGTCGCCGATGTTCTCAGAGGTCAGGCGCGACAACCGGAGATCCGAACGATGGATGATCGCCTGGCGGAGCCGGCCGACCTCAGAGCGCACCCCGACGCTGAGGGCGCCGCTCGGCCGGGCAACCGCGCCGCCGGGCCGCCGATCGCGCTCGTTTCGCTCGCTCGTCACCACGTCCCTCGATCCCGCTCGACGCCCCCGCGTGACGCCCTCGTGCCTCGCCCGCAACATATCGCCACGCTCCGCTCGCCGACAGTGCCAATGGTCCCGGACTCGTCGAGGCGTGAGTGGCGCGTGGCGCAAGGGATGTGACCAAGGCCCCTGGTTCCGTCCGCACCCGCGTGGCAACGTAGGTGTGCGTCTTTCGTCGATGCACGATGAGAAAGGAGGTGGCGTGAACGTCTGCCAGATTCTTCGCTGCGCGGCAGCGCCACTCGCCCGGGCGTCGACGAGGCGACCCCCATCACCGGCGCCGTCGCGTCTGCTCGTCGAACAGGTCGTCCGACGCCACCGTCCCCTCGGAGAGGAGTCCTCGTGAGCCATCGCATCGTCATCCTGGGAGGCGGGACCGGCGGCACGCTGCTCGCCAACCGCCTGCGTCGAGCCTACGATCGGTCCGAGGCGAGCATCACGGTCGTCGATCGCGACGATCGCCACATCTACCAGCCGGGTCAGGTCCCGGTCGCTCTCGGGCTGACGCGGCCGGACGACATCGTGCGACCCCGGCGCGAGCAGCTGCGCGCGGGCGTCGACTTCCTGGAGCGCGAGATCGACCACGTCAACCTTGACGCCAGTCAGGTCGCCCTGCGCGACGGCACCGTCCTCGCCTACGACGTCCTGGTGGTGGCCACCGGGACGGCGCCGGCGCCCGACATGACGCCCGGGCTCGTCGGGCCGTGGTGGCACGAGCGGGTGCACACCTTCTACGAGCTCGAGGGGGCGGCGGCGCTGGCGGCCTCGCTCGATCGATTCGATGAGGGGCGCCTCGTCGTCAACGTCGTGGACATGCCGATCAAGTGCCCGGTCGCGCCACTGGAGTTCTGCCTCCTCGCCGACTGGTACTTCACCCGCCGTGGCGTGCGCGATCGCGTCGACATCACCTACCTCAGCCCGACGCCGGCGCTCTTCGCCGCGCCCCAAGCCAACGCCGCCGTCGAACAGCTGTTTAGCGAGAAGCGCGTGACCTGGCTCACGGACTTCCACCTCGCCGACCTCGATGGCTCGGCCAACCGGCTCAACGCCCAGGACGGACGCCACGTCGACTTCGACCTCGCCGTCGTCACGCCCTCGTTCCGCGGCGCGTCCTTCATCGGCCGCTCGCCCGGTCTCGGCGGGCCGCGCGACTTCATCGACGTCGACCAGTACACGCTGCAGTCCCGCGAGCACCCGCAGGTCTTCGTCATCGGCGACGCCGCCAACCTGCCCACCTCCAAGACCGGGTCCGTCGCGCACTTCGAGGGAGAGGTGATTGCCCGCAACATCCGGCGGTTCCTCGACCACGAGGAGCCCGACGCCCGCTACGACGGCCACGGCACCGGATTCATCGAGACCGGGTTCCACAAGGCCATGCTGCTCGACTCGAACTACACCACGCCGCCGCTGCCCGGGCACTTCCCCGAGGCGGTGGGTCTGCCCCTACTGAAGGACTCGCGCCTCAACCACCTCGCCAAGGAGGAGTTCCAGTGGTTCTACTGGCACTTCCTCCTCCCGGGTCGCGACATTCCCGGCCTGGGATCCGCGATGCCGATCCACGGCAAGGCCATCGCGACCGGTGCGAACATCGACGCCGCGGGGGACGAGACGCCCGTCGATCCCTCGGCCGCTCGATGACAACCCGCCCCGTGCACCAAGTGACGCCCCAGCCGATTCGCGACAACGCGCGGCGCACCGCCGAGTCGCAACACAATCGCCCAACGAGCGAAACAAGGAGACGATAACCAATGGCCGATCTCATCGTTCTCACCTTCGACGATCCCTACGGCGCGCAGCGAGCTCTGGGGGGCGTTCGGGCTCTCGAGGAGCTGCACTACGCGTGGATGGACAACGTCGCGGTGGTGGAGAAGCACAAGGGTGGCCTGGTGATGCTCCACACGCCCCACGGCTCGGCGGCCCGGGGCGCCCTGTGGGGCGGGCTCATCGGTCTGCTGCTCTTCTGGTGGTTCCCGCCCGCCTGGTTCTTCGGTGGCTGGCTGGGCGGTCTCGGTGGCGGGGCGCTCATCGGGGAGGCGATGAAGCGTTCCGGGCTCGACGAGAACCTCGTCCACGAGGTCACGTCCGCGCTGACGCCGGGAACCTCCGCGCTGCTGCTCATCGGGGCGAGCGGCGACGCGGACGAGATGGCACGGGTGTTCGACGAGCACCACCCCTCTCGCGTGATCCGCCACACCCTCTCCGACGCGACGGTGGCGAACCTGGTGAAGGAGCTGGGCGACCACACGGAGTCGTGAGCCGGGATCGGTGCCCCCGCGAGGAGCGCTCTCGCGGGGGCGTTCCCACGCGTGTACCACGGTCAGCGGTCGTGACACAATGAGGCCATGGGCGACTCCGCACGCACGTACCTGTTCGTGCCCGAGAGCGCCTTTGGACCCACGAACAACTGCGTCGGCATCGCCCACCGGCTGGCGACTCGGGGCCACCGGATCGTGTTCGCGGCCGAGCGGTCGTGGGAGGGGCGGCTCGCCCCGTTGGGCTTCGAGGAGCAGCTTGTCGACCTGAGCCCGCCGGCGCCCGAACCCCAGGGCGCGGGGCAGTTCTGGAAGGACTACATCGCGACGATCGCGCCGCAGTTCGCACGGCCGACCGTCGAGCAGCTGTCGACCGTCATCCGGCCGATCTGGGAGGAGCTGATCGACGGAGCGCGCTACGTCGAGCCCCGCCTTCGCGATGTCATCGACCACGTTCACCCCGACGTCATCGTCGAGGACAACGTCGTGGGCTTCCCCGCCCTCGTCACGGCCGGCGTCCCCTTCGTGCGGATCGTCTCGTGCAATCCCCTCGAAGTCCCGGGTCCGGGCGTCGCGCCCGCGTTCTCGGGACTCGCGGCCGACGACGCCGCGGCGTTCCCCGCCTTTCGCGACGCCTACCGGAACACGCACCTCGACCTATGGCGAGAGTTCGACGCGTGGTTCCGATCCCAGGGCGCGCCGGGCCTGGCCGAGCTGTCGTTCATCGGTCCGGGGGACCTCAATCTCTACGTGTACCCCGAAGAGCTGGACTACCGCGACGCCCGCCCGCTACCCGACACCTGGCACCGGCTGGACTCGTCAGTGCGCGAGACGGACGCCCCCGTCGAACTCCCCGACGGCTTCGCCACCGGTGACCGACCGGTCGTCTACTTCAGCCTGGGCTCGCTGGGCAGCGCCGACGTCGGGCTGATGAGCCGCGTGATCGACGCGCTAGCCGACGAGCCCTACGACGTCATCGTCTCCACTGGACCGCGTCACGACGAGATCTCCCTCGCCGACAACATGTGGGGTGGCGAGTTCCTCCCCCAGACGCGTCTCCTGCCGATGGCCGACGTCGTCATCACCCACGGCGGGAACAACACCGTCACCGAGGCCATGCACTTCGGAAAGCCCATGATCGTGCTGCCCCTCTTCTGGGACCAGTACGACAACGCCCAGCGCGTCCACGAGCGCGACGTCGGTCTGCGCCTCGACACCTACCGGGCCACCGCCGACGACATCCGCGAGGCTGTGCGGCAGGTCCTCGGCGACGGTGCGCTGCGCCAGCGCCTGGCACGCGCCTCGCGGCGCATTCGCGAGGCCGACGGCGTCGGGCGAGCGGCCGACCTGCTCGAGACGGTGAGCCGGCGCCGGCAGTGAGCCTCACCGCGACCGGCGCGCCGCTCCTCGACGCCGGGGGTCTCGCGGAGCGTTAAGCACGAATCGCCACTCACGGTCCGTCTCCTTCGAGATGCCGACGCGCGGCGTCGCGCGCCACGCGGGGCGCCGAGCCCGCGAGGGACGCTCGAACCACACGCGACCCGTCACCCCGTCCACGCAGTCGACCCCCGAATGCGCGCCGGTGAGGCCCACGGCTCGCGTGAGCAACCCGGGTCCGCGCAGCACGGTTGGCGGCGAGCCCTCGGAGGCGTCGTCGCCGACCAACTCGCCCGCTCGCAGCAGGACGGCACTCGCCGACCCTTCGACGCCGGTCACCACGTTCGCGCACCAGTGGACGCCGTAGCTGCGGTAGACGTAGAGGTGACCCGCGGGCCCGAACATCACCGCGCAGCGCGGGGTCGGACCGCGAGCGGCGTGCGACGCGGGATCGTCGCGACCCCCGTAGGCCTCGGTCTCGATGAGACGCACCCGGTGGATCAGGCCCGCGGCGCGCACGACCAGGAACGCCCCGAGAAGCTCGCGGGCGACGACCTCGGGAGGGCGCGCGAAGAAGGGCCGACCCAGCGCGAACGTACCCCACTCCCGGGGCGCGCGCGAGTCACGATCCGACGAGACCGGCGTCACGACGAGCCTTCGGCGGCGTAGCGACCCGCCGTGGTGGGAAACATCGCCTTCACGATCTTGAAGTTGGACACGTCGGTCGTTCCATCGGAGTGCAGATTAATCAGTGCGTCGCGCATGTACTTCTCGATCCCGACGTCGAGCATGGCGCCGTAGCCGCCGTGCAGTTCCATCGCGTTCTGGCAGACCGTCACGACCTCGCGGGCGGCGAAGACCTTGGCCATGTTGCACAGCACGTCCGCGTCCGCCGAGCGCTCGTCCACCGCCCGGGCCGCGTGGCGCAGTAGTGCCGCCACGGCCTCGAGCCTCGTGGCCATGTCGGCCACTCGTAAGGCCACCGCCTGATGCTCGATGAGCACACGACCACCCTGAACCCGAGAATGGACGAAGCGCACCGTCTCCTCGTAGGCGCCGACGCCGATGCCCAGGCTCTTGGCCGCGACGAGCACCTTACCCGGCCGGAAGGAGATGCTGGCTTGCGCCAGTGCGTCGTGGTAGACGAGCAGGTGGTCAGCGGGGACACGGCAGTCGTGAAGGGCGATCTCGCCGTTGTTCATGAAGCGGCCGCCGATCGTCTCGTTGCAGCGAGTGACTTCGAGGCCCGGGGTCTCGCGCGGGACGAGGAAGCTCGAGGTTCCCCGCGACATCGGCACGGTGTCGTCGGTGTTGGCGTAGACCACGTAGAGCGTGGCGTCGTAGCCGTTGCTGATGAACTGCTTTCGCCCATTGAGCACCCACTCGTCGCCGTCGAGGACCGCCGTGGTGTCCATGTTGGCCTCGACCACGTCGTAGGGCAGCCAGCGGTCCGACGCACCGCGCGGCTCCGTCAGGCAGTGCGCCATCAGGAACTGGGGCTCGCGCGCGTAGCGTCCGAACCAGTAGGCCTGCAGGTGCTCGGGGGCGAAGCGCCCGAGCAGGACCGAGATCTTCCAGTTCTGCACCAGCTTGTCCGCGATGCCCGAGTCACCCCGTGCGAGCTCGGCGGCGATCAGGGCCAGCGTCTGGGATTGGGTCGCGGGCTCGAGCGCCACCCCACCGAAGCGCGCGGGCACCCCCAGCCCCCGCAGCCCTGCGGCGTCGGCCTCCTCGAGCAGACGCGGCGCCAGTCGCACCGCGGGGTCCATCTCCCATTCGCGCAGCCGGTTCTCGCGTAGGAACGGCACGACGACGCTATCGACGTAGCGCCGACACGTCTCGCGCATGAGTCGCTGCTCGTCGGACAGGTACGGATCGTCGAAGAACATGCTTCCCCCCACGGGGCCTTGCGGGCCACCATCTCCAGGGATCCTCACACGTCGGGCGACGCGACCGCCACCGCCATCACGACTCTCCGGGTGAATTCCTTTCACCCGAGCCCTCGAACACCCCTTCGACCTCGCCCGTCCCTACCCACCCGCGCCGACGGGCCACCGGTCAGATGAACAGATTGAGACTGGACTCCTCGGCCTCCGCGAGGTAGCTCGCCACGCCCACGAACTCCAGCCCATCCAGCATCTCCTCGGGCTTGAATCCCATCATGTCCATCGACATCGTGCAGGCGAGCATCTTCACTCCCTGCTCGCGCGCGGTCGACATCAGCTCATCGAGCGACATGATGTGCTGCTCGGTCATGACCCGATTCATCATGTGACGCCCCACCCCGCCGAAGTTCAGCTTCGAGAGCTTCAGGTGATCTGCTCCCCGAGGCGTGAGCGCGTCGAAGATCTTCTGCAGTCCGCTCTTGCCCGACGTAGCCACCCGCTGCGGCTTGCGCACGATGCTGAGCCCCCAGAACGTGAAGAACATCGTCACGTCGTCACCCATCGCCGCGGCGCCGTTGGCCATGACGAACGCCGCGAGGGCCTTGTCCATCTCGCCGCTGAAGACGATGAACGTCTTCTTCGAAGTGTCAGCCATCTCTTCGTGCCTCCTTGTCGTCGTCCGACTACGCGTCGGTCGTCACGCGAGTCGATTGACCCGCCAGTGAATGGAAGAACAGCGCCACCGGCCGGTAGAGAGCGTGGGCGAACTTCATGAACGGCAGCAGCACCAGCAGATCCAGCGCCACCGACACGTGAAAGAGGAAGACCCAGTAGCCCCACGCCGGGGCCGTGCCCACGTAGAGCGACAGTTCCACGAGGAACCCCGACACCGCCACCATCCACAGCATGGTGAGGAAGAGCCAGTCCGACGCCGCCGACTCGTGCGAAGCCCGATTCAGGTGGCCCACTCGGTTCACGAGCATCAGCGTGACGCCGTAGACGAGCATCACGCCAGCGACGGTTCCGAGCAGGCGCACCGGGTACCAGATCGGCTCGGGCGTGCCAGTTCGGCGCAGCCCCACCACCGAGAGCGCGTAGTCCGACATCGTCGCGAGCAGCAGTCCGGTGAACCCCCACATCGTCATGGCGTGAATGAGCCACCGGCGCCGGTACAGCGGCTCGCGATCGGTCTGGGCTTCGGCGCAATCCTCGCGGTAGCGCCGCTGGCCGAGCGACTCCACCGCGCCCGCCGACCAGACGGCCGACCAACCGTGCCCGCGACCAGACCGCCCCCACACGTCGCGCCACGCCACCCCCTCCTTGCGCGCGATCCCCACCACCATCGTCGCGATGCCCGAAAGCGCCGCGAGAGCCACCAGCACCATCACGGCGACGCCGGTCCAGTGAACCACGCCCTCGGGGATGAAGCGAAACAGCTGGAACGACGTCGTCGAGCGCTCGCCGTGGAAGGCGTACAAGAAGAGGGCGAAGACCGCGGCCAGTGCCGTGGCGACGCCGGCGCCCGCAACGGGGCGCGTGTAGAGGGCGCGCGCGAGGCGCGTCCGGTCGTAGCCGGAGATCGCGTAGCGTCGTGCCGCCGCCATGTACTGCGCCGGATCGGCGCTCTGCGGGCAGCTCTCCGTGCACAGGCCGCAGTGGTAACACGTCCACAACTCCTTGCTCGAGAGCAACTCGTCGCGAAGCCCCAACTGGCCGTAGCGGATGATCCGACGGGGAAACGTCGCGTCGTTGTCGACCAGCGGACACACCGCCGTGCACGTCCCGCAGCTGAAGCACGCCGACACGTCGGTCGCGCCAAAGCGGGCCAGTTCGCTCATGAGCCCCGGTGTGACGACGGCCACCGGCTTCTCGAGGGGCGCCGCCGCAGCCGCCTTTTCCACGTCGAGACTCATCACTCCTCCTCCTGGACCAGCGCGTAGGCGAAGAAGCCCTCGTCGTCGGCGTCGGGGACCTCCACGATCTGGCGATACCGTCGCATCCCCATCACCCACAAGAGGACCTCGTTGGGCGGCTCGCCCATGGCCGCCGCGATCTGGGGAATCGTGCGCGGTCCCTCCGCCAGCGCTCGGATGATCCGTGCGTGCATCGCCGGCTCCTCGCGGATCACCTCACGACGATCTCGCAGACGTCCCTCGCTCATACCATCAGCTCCTCGTCGCGCGTCGAGCCCTCGAGCATCCCGTCGATCATCGATTCGATCTGGGCGGTCGTCGAGCCCAGCAGTTCGATCGCCTCGTTCGGGCAGAACGCGGCGCATCCCCCGCACCCCTTGCAGCTCAGGGCGTTCACCGTGGCCACCTCTCGCCCGTCGCACACGATTCGGTCGATGGCGCCGTAGGGGCACACCTCCTGGCACGCGCCGCACCACGTACAGCGCTCCTGGTCGACGCTCACCACCAGGGGGTCGAGCTCGGCCACGCCCTTGAGCAAGGTGGCACCGCTCTGGGCCACCGCCGCGAGCCCCGAGGCGACGCTCTCGAAGGAGTTCTTGGGCCCCTGGCACGTGCCCGCGATGAGGACGCCGTCGACCACCGTCTCCACCGGTCGCAACTTGGGGTGGATCTCGTTGTAGAAGCCGTCCCCCCCGACGGGAAGCTTCAGCAGGCTCGTCAGGTCGTGGTTCTCGCGCGGCACCATGCCGGTGACGAGTACCACCACGTCGGTCGGTATGTCGACCGCCATCCCCTCGGTCAAGGTGTCGATGGTGCGCACGACGAGTTGTCCTGACTCCTCGCGGCGTACCGCCGGCGGGGTGTCGTCCGGGAACTTCATGTAGACCGATCCGCGGCGACGCGACTCCTCGTAGAGCAGCTCCAGCTTGCCGTAGGTGCGGATGTCGCGGTAGAGGTGATACTGCGCGACGTCCGCGTCGTGCTCGGCGACCGTGATCGAGGCGTGCACCGTCGCGGCGCAGCAGTACCGAGAGCAGTACTGATTGCCGTCGGGCTGACGGCTGCCGACGCAGTAGATGTAGGTCACCGTCCGCACCGGTCGCCCCCCCACCCGCAACGGACCCGCTGTCGCGTCGACCAGCTCCTTGAACTCCGCGAGCGTGAGGACGCCGTCGATGCCGTAGCCGTACTCGCCCACGTCGGGCTGATAGGTGTCGAATCCCGTGGCGACGACGATGCTGCCCACCCGGAAGCGCTGCGTCGTCGGCGGATCGCCGACGACCCGCACGTCGACGTCGTAGTTGCCGAAGTTCCCCGACTTGGCGACCAGTTCGGCGTTGGTGACGACCGTGATGGCGTCGCGGGCCGCCACCTGCTCGCGGAGACGTTCGATGAGTTGGTGGCCGTCGGCACCGTTGGGGTACATCGGCCCCCACCGATCCACCCATCCGCCGAGCGTCGCCGAGCGTTCGATCAGGTAGACCCGCAGACCCAGATCAGCGAGACCCGTCGCGGCGCGCATCCCCGCCACACCGGCCCCGACCACCAGAGCCGAGGGGGTGGTCTCCACCGTGATCGGCTCCAGGGGCACGGAGTGAGCCGTCTTGGCGATCCCCGCCCGTACGAGGCCAATGGCCTTGGTCGTCGCCCCTGCGCGGTCATCGCTGTGCACCCACGAGCACTGCTCGCGGATGTTCACCTGGGTGTACTCGAACGGATTGAGGCCCGCGCGACGCGAGACCGCCCGAAAGGTGGGAACGTGGAGCTTCGGCGAGCACGACGCCACCACCAGCCCGTCGAGGTGTTGCGACTCGATCATCTCGATCATGTCGTTCTGCGTCGCGTCGCTGCACGCGAAGAGCGTCGTCTCGACGTGAACGACCTCGGCGTCGTCGGCGACCGCGTCGCGAACCGCCGCGACGTCGACGTAGTCGGAGATGTTGCCGCCACAGTGGCAGACGTAGACGCCGATGCGCCGCCGTGGCTCGCCCGCCGCCGTGGCCGTGGCGTCACCGTCTGGTTGCTCGTGATTCGTGGTCACGACATCACCTCCTCACGCGTCACGTCCGCGCGGCTCCGCTCCAGGTGAGCCGCCGCCTGCGCCACCGCCGCTCCGGCGTGCAGGATCGAGTCCACGATGTCCTTGGCGCCCGACGACGCTCCCGCCACGAACACCCCCGGAATAGCCGTCTCACCAGGATTGAGGTCCGGCGCGACCTCGTCGACGTAGTGGAACTCATCGAGACGGAGCACGTCATTCACGAAGAGGTGCTCCGCGTCGCGGTTGGGTTGCACCCCCACCGCCAACACCACCAGGTCGTACTCGGCGTCGGTGAGGACGCCACCGTGCTCGATGTCCTCGTAGGTGAGAATCAGATTGCCGTCCTCCTTCTCGGTGATCCGGGCCACGCGGCCCTTGACGTAGTTGGCCCCCATCGCCTTGGCCTGCTCGTAGAACTCGTCGTAGCGCTTGCCGGCGGCGCGCATGTCCATGTAGTGCGTCGTCACGTCCGCCAGCGGCAACGCGCCCATGATTAGCTGATTCTGCTTGATGGAGTACATGCAGCAGATCTTCGAGCAGAGGGGGTTGTCGACCGTCTTGTCACGCGAACCGGTGCACGACACGTAGGCGATGCGCTCGGGAACCTTCCCGTCGCTCGGGCGCAGCACGGTGTTGTAGGGACGCGTCGGCGCGAGCAGTCGGTCCATCTGCGTGGCGGTGATCACGTTCGCGTAGACGCCGTACCCGTACTCCGGCTTGTGGTCGGCCGCGAAGAGCCGATAGCCGGTCGACACCACCACGGTGTCCACGTCCACCGTCACCACCTCATCGTGGGCGTCAAGGTGGATCGCGTCCGCCGGACAGGCCGTGACGCACTCCTGGCACTCGGAGCACACGCCGCAGTCGAGACAGCGGCTCGCGCCCGCCAGGGCGTCGGTCTCGGACAGCGGTCGCTCGACTTCGGCGAAGTCGTGCGGCGCGCTCGAGAAGACGTTGGCGACGGCGACGCTCTCACGGCGCGTGAAGGACTGCTGGCGCGCCAGCACGGTCGTCTTGTCCACTACCGCCACGCGATCGTCGAGGGCGGTGAACCCGTCCAGCGGCTCCCCGCGCAGCCAGCGATCGATCATGTGCGCCGCCCGGCGCCCCTGGCCCACGGCCCGCGTGATGTCCGACGCACCCGAGACGACGTCGCCGGCCGCGAACACGTGAGGGACGGGGCTCTGCAGCGTCGTCGGGTCGACGCGGATCTCCCCCCCGGCGTCGAGATCGACCTGCCCCGCGAACGCGTCGGTCTCCGGCGCGAGCCCAATGGCCGCGATGACCACGTCACAGTCGAGGGTGACCTCGCGCGACGTCGCCTCTGGTCGGCGACGACCGGAGGCGTCGGCGTCGCCCAGGCGCATCACCGTGCACCGCAGGGCGCTCACCGCGCCTCGGTCGTCACCGAGAACCTCTACCGGTGCGACCAGCAGCTGGAAGGCCACTCCTTCTCGCTCGGCGTCCACCGCCTCCACGTGGTGGGCGGGCATCTGATCGCGCGAGCGCCGGTACGCCACCGTCGTCTCGCGGGCGCCGAGGCGCCGCGCCGTGCGCGCAGCGTCCATGGCGACGTTGCCGCCGCCGACGACGACGACGCGTCGGCCGGCGAGGTCGGGCAGCGTCCCCTGACGCACCCCCCGAAGGAAGTCGAGGCCGCTCATGACACCCGCCAGCTGCTCGCCCGGTACACCGAGACGGGTCGCGCGCTGCGTGCCCGTCGCCACCAGGACCGCGTCGAAGCCCTGATCCTTCAACTCGGCGAAGTCGTCGACCCGCGTGTTCGTCACGATCGCCACTCCGAGCGCCGTCACGTTGGCGATGTCCTGGGCGACGACGTCGCGGGGCAGGCGGTACTCGGGCAGGGCGTAGCGCAAGAAGCCGCCGGGCTCGGGGGCCGACTCGAAGATGGTCACCCCGTGACCGCGTCGCGCCAGCTGAAAGGCCGCGGTCAGTCCGGCGGGTCCCGATCCGACGACGGCGACTCGGTGCCCCGTCGGCGCCGCCACCTCGAGGCCGGGGCCGGCGAACTGGCCGTAGTGGCGATCGGCGACGAACCGCTTGAGCCGGCGAATGGGCAGAGTGCCCTCGAGATCGCCCCGCGTGCACTCGTCCTCGCACGGGGCGTAGCAGGCCCGCCCGAGCGTGCCGACGAGAGGCGTGGCGTCGAGCACCAGCTGAAAGGCTTCCTCGTACTTACCGCTTCGTATCAGGGACACGTAGCCGTGCGCCTTGATCCCCGCCGGACAGGTGTCGGTGCAGGGCGACGTGCCGGAACGCTCGATCACCGCCTTCTTCGGCACCGCCTGGGGGAACGCGATGTAGGCCGCTCGACGCGGAACGAGGTCGTAGTTGAACTGGTCCGGTACCGCGACCGTGCAGGCCACCTCGCAGTCTTGACACCCCGTGCACGCGGCCCAGTCCACGAACTTCGCCTTCTGACGGACGGTCGCGCGAAACGTTCCGTCCTCGCGGCGCTCGATGCCCTCGACCTCGCTGTAGGTGAGGTTGGTGATGTTCGGGTGATTCACCGTCGAGGACATCTTCGGACCCGAGATGCAGCTCGCGCAGTCGAGGGTGGGGAAGACCTTGGAGAGCAGGATCATGCGGCCACCGACACTGGCCTCACGCTCCACCAGGAGCACGTGGTAGCCCATGTCCGCCAACTTGAGTGACGACTCCATGCCGGCGATGCCGCCACCCACGACTAACGCGTCGTACTTCATGCTGCTCTCTCTCCCGTCGGGCCGAGCTCGCTCAACACGGCCGAAAACTCCTCCATGTGCTTCACGAAAGCCTCGGAGCAGACCGAGCAGATGGCGGACATCCTGATCCGCTGCGCCTCGATGCCCTTCTCCTTGACCATCTCCTGAGCGCGCGCGGCAACGCGCGACGATCGCTGGTTGCAATCGGGCAGGTACGCGCACTCGTCACCGTCGATCGCCAGGAACACGCCATCGAAGCCGTGTTCCAGCGCGTACGCGACCCAGGTCGGCTGGATGCCACTGCTGCAGGGGACCGTGATCGTCGACACGGCCGGCGAGTAGTGAAGGTGCTGACTTCCGGCCAGGTCGATGCCCGGATCCGAGATGTTGTTCGTGGAGAACACGAGGATCCGGGGTCGCCGCGGGGAGCGGGAGGGTACGCCCGACTCGGCCACGGCTACTTCACCTTGCGCAGGAACAGGCGAATGTAGCCCGAGTCCTCAAAGTCCCCCAAGTAGTCGTAGCCCATCTTGCGCGTCCACGCCGGCAGGTCCTTCTTCGTGCCGGAGTCCGTGGCGAGCACCTCCATGATCCCGCCGGCGGGCACCTGGCCGATGTTCTTCTTCGCGGCCAGGATGGGGCCCGGGCACGACGTCCCTCGAGCGTCCACCACCAGATCCGACTTCAGTTCCTTCAGTTCCTCACTCGCCACGCTCACGGCGCACCTCCTCGATGACGGCCCAACTGTATAGTGACAAACTATTCAAACTCGAAGTTTCATTAGGGTCTTTAGTCACGATCTCGCACTGTTGCGAAACCTTCGCCCCGGGGCGTCCAGCACAGCGTCCACACCAACGTGCTGCCGGCGCAGTGGCCCGTCCGCTGGCCCGTCGCGACCGCGCGTAGGCTCTCGTGCCGTGGACGACGCGTCACGAGCGACGGCCGCGCGCGCGGGGCGAGCGAGGCTGCACCGCGTCGACGCGCGCGACGAGCGCCAGTTCGACCCCTGGTACGCCGTCCTGCACGCCAGCGAGGTCGACCGCGACGGCGAGTCGAGGCGGGTCTGGTATCCCGATGAGTGGCGGGCGCGGGCGATCGACGAGCGCGCGGCCACGTACCA
>JBMFWX010000008.1:45515-59474 GCA_049964855.1 Acidimicrobiales bacterium | reverse complement strand
GGCGAGCGCGACCAAGGGTCCGCGAGGTCAACGCTCGACTAGGGCCGGGGTCCGCGCGGCGCGCCGTCACGAGGCAGGTGCCACGTCACAGGCGCTGCGTACCGTTGGCTCATGAGTCGCACGCGAACCACGATCGACGAGACGTCGTCCGACGACGGCCCAATCGAGCCAAAGCCCGCCCCGGAGGCGTCAAGTCCCCCCTCGCCCACCGTAGGTGTCATGACGCCCTCCACACCTCAGCGCCTACCGCGTGGGACGGTGCGAGATGGTGCGCGAAGCGTAGTACGTTTTCCCGGTCAGGCGAACGAGAGGTCGGTCGCAGCGAAATCCCCACCGATGAACAGGAGCGGCTCATGGGCAAGTCGCGCGACGGCGTATGAGAGGCAGTCGCCGAAATTGAGATTTGCACGATGCCTTCCGCGCCCGAACCGGCGATAGGCGACGAGCGCCTCGCGCCAGTGCGGCTCGCCAAAGGGCACTTCGATGATGTTGAACTCGTCGAGCATGCGGGTAAGTAGCGATTGTGACTCTTTACGAAGGCGAGCGTCGAGGACAATTCCGGTTTCCACCAGTGTCGGCGTGCCGATTCCCGTCGAGTGGGACTCGACAAGCTTGTCGATGATCGTCTCGTAGTCGGGCTCTTGAAATACAACGGCGACGAGTGCCGAGCTATCGACGATCACGCACCCTCCTTGCCATAGCCGAGAATGTTGTCTTCCTCGGACCTCGTCAGGCGCCTACCGCGTTGGCCCTTGGGAACACTGGGCCACACGTCCCGTTCAAGAAAGGCCCGAACGCGACTCGCCGGCTTATCGGTCACTTGGCGGTAGACCAGCCGTTGTCGTCGTTCGGCCAAGGCTTGGCGTACAGCTTCGGTCTTCGTCTCACCCGTTAGACGGGCGACCTCCGCGGCGAGGCGTTCGACTTCAGGATTCTTCAAATTTAGAGCCATAGGTATGATTATACCAAAAAGGTGTATCGGTGTAGATACCCCTCGTCTGGCCGGAGCACGTCCGCTGCACGGTTCCCCGCACCGCGGTCAAGCCAATCAGCGGCCTCTCGACGACGAGGAACCGGCTCGTATCAAGGGGCACAAGGTCCTCGGTCCCCTCGGCCCAGGTGCGGATGGGAATCTGGCTCTCGAGCAGGGTCCCGGGCTTGGTGTGCGAACGTCCCCCGAGACCACTGCGTGCCCGTTCGCTCGCCAGGTGGCGATCGATCGTCGCGGCACTCATCGACACCAGCAGTGCGGCGTCCGCGTCGCTGAGATCGAGGTCGCCGTCACGGCGCAGCAACGTCACGAGCACCTCGAGCATCGGGGCGAGCCGCTTGCCCGCCGGGTAACGGCTGAGAGTCCAGACGAGCACCAGGGCCACCGTGAGGTGCGCCGGATAGAGAGCCGCGCGAGGACGACGCGGCTGCACCAGCCTGATCGTTCCGGCCGTCTTCAGCGCGTGGCGAGCGTGGTCGCGGTGCCAACCAGTCAGTTCGACCAGCGAGTCGAGGATCGCCGTCTTCTCCCCTTTGCTGGCGCGCTTGTAGGCGGCGGCCATCTTCTTCGTGACCGCATGGCGTTGACTCATCGTTATCCATCGAACATGCGTAGACGAGAACGTCGCCCCCAGCCCCTCTGGCTACGCGGAGGTTCTACGTGAGGCAATGAATGGGTCTACGCGGATTTTGGATGAGTCAACTCGGGATGATCAGCGCGCGTGGCAGTGCTCGATAGGCTCGTGGCGTGGCCACGTCTTCGCGCGATCGGACCGCCCAGTTTCCGCTGATCGAACGCCGTTACGGCCAACCTGTCTCCTTCTGGCTCGAGCGACTGAGCGAACTCGAGGACACGCGCTACGCGACGCTGACGGCCTACCTCCAAGAGGAGCACGGTTTCTCGCGGGCCCACGCCAACACCGTCGTCATGTACGCCCGCGGATCAGAAACCACCCAGCGCTACGCCGACATCGACGCCTACCTCGCCACGCTCACCCCGACCCAGGCAGCGACCGCCCGAGCCATCCTCACCACGGTGCGGCACCGCTTCCCCAACCTCGAGGCCGTCGTGGCGTGGAACAAGCCCATGCTGCGGCGTGGGTCGGACTACGTCTTCGGCATCGCCGCGGCCTCCGGGCACCTCCTTCTGGCGCCGTGGGGGGATGGAGTCCTCGAGCGCGTCGCCCCTCGACTGACGGGACTCGTCGTCAACAAGAAGACCATCCAGATTCCGTCGGACTGGACGGTGGACCCGCCGCTGCTCACCGAGATGGTCACGATACGCCTCGACCAGCTCGACGCGCGAGACGTGGTCTAACGACCTGGTTCCCTCGCACCGCGAAGGAAGTCGCCAAGACGCAAGAGCCCTTCGGCCAACTCCTCGCGTGACGAGGCGTAGGAGAGTCGAACATGGGTGGCCGACGTCGTCGGTCCGAAGTCGCGTCCCGGGGTAAGAGAGACTCCGGCCACCTCGAGCACCCGCTGGCAGAAGGTCCACGAGTCCAGGCCAGTTCCCGAGACGTCGAAGTACGCGTAGAAGGCGCCGTCGGGCGGCACCGTCACCGGCAGTCCGAGCCGAGCGAGGCCGTCGAGGACGATCTCGCGCCGCTCCACCAGCTCACGACGGCGCTCCTCGCACACCGCGAGCGACGCCGGCTCGAAGGCCGCCCGAGCCGCGAGCTGGGCGGGGGCCGAGGCGCACAGGAAGTAGTTCATTGCGAGACGCTCGGCCGCGTCGACGAGTGCTTCGGGTAGAATCGCCCAGCCGAGCCGCCATCCCGTCATGCCGAAGTACTTGGAGAAACTGTTGATCACGATTGCGTCGGCGTCCACCTCGAGAACGCTGCGCGGCGGCGTCCCGTCCGCCGCGGGGTCGGAGAGATAGAGGTAGATCTCGTCCACGATCCGCCAGGCCCCGCGATCACGGGCCCCGGCGCAGATGGCCCCCAGCTCCTCGAAAGGAATCGAGGTCCCCGTCGGGTTGGAAGGTGTCGCGATCATGACCGCCGTCGTGCGCGGCGACCAGGCACCGGCCACCGCCGCGTTATCGAGCTGGAAGCGTGACGCGGCCGTCGTGGGCACCGCGACGACGCGTCCACCGAAGCTCTCGACCAATTGCCGGTTGCACGGGTACGACGGGTCGGCCATGATCACCTCGTCGCCCGCGTCAGTCGTCGCCGCGAGCACGAGCAGCAGGGCCGACGAGGCGCCCGAGGTGATCACGATCCTCGCGGGGTCGATGTCCACACCGTGGCGCTCACGATAGAAGGCGGCGATGTCGGCACGCAGCGCGGGTGAGCCGAGGGCAGGCGTGTAGGTCAGCGGACGGCCATCCATCACGTCGCGCATGACCTCGCGCACCAGGGGCGGTGCCCCGAAGTCGGGCTCGCCCACGCTCAGCGTCACGACCCGGTTCCCAGCCGCGACTAGCTCCGAGGCACGTCTCGTGAAGTCCATCGCGTAGAAGGGCTCGACCCTCTCGGCGCGCACTGAGAGCTTCACGGCACCGCCTCCCACTCGTCAGTCGTGGTCGCACCGGCGTTCGACCGGCGACCCGACCGACGGTACTCGACGAAAGGGGTGTCCATCTCACCGGAGTAAACCCTGAGATCCACCCTGTCCAGGGTCGATTTTGTGCAGGGCGTGAAAGATTCGGGGTCCGACGACGCGTTTCGGGCGGTGGCGGGACGGGGTTCACGGACTTCGGGCGTTTTACGCCGAGCTAAGTGCGCGAACGCCAGCCCACGGCACTATTAGTGGTATGAGATATACTACCACTATGAACACTATCGACGAAATCTTGACCAGTCTCCGGAGCATGAGCGGACTCTCCGGGCGAGAGTTAGCCCGTCGCGCTGGCACCACTCACTCGGCCCTCGTCGACTACGCGAAGGGCCGTCACGACCCGGGCTTCTCTACCCTGGAGCGCATCGCCCTTGCCGGCGGCTACGACCTCGTCGTCGGATTACGCCCCCGCCTCTCGGGGCCCGAGATCCGCACACTCGAGATGCACCGGGCTATTGCGACCAAGATCGAAAGCGATCCCGAGGGTGTGCGTGAGCTTGCGCGGCACAACTTGGAAGTGCTGCGCGCGGCGGACATCGCCGGGAACACCGAGCCGTACCTGGACGCGTGGGAGGACCTCATCAATGGACCAGTTGCAAGGCTGGTCAGTGTGATGACGTCAACCGATCAGGCGGCGCGAGATCTACGACAGGCGTCTCCCTTCGCCGGAGTACTCAGCGACGAAGAGCGGCTTGAGGTGATTATGAGCACCGATGGCGTACGAGTCGCAGAAATGGCCGGCAGATCACTCGACGACGTCCGCCAACAGATCTCGACCGCGATTCATACTGGTCGTGAGATGGTAGAGAACCGCCTGTGAGACGCGAGGAGCTTGACCACATCGTTCGCGCCGCTGGTGACGTGATCAACGAGGACGAAGTTATAGTCGCCGGCTCTCAGGCAGCCCTTGCCCAGTTCCCGGAAGGGTTGCCAAAACTCGCCACGCTTTCAGCCGAAGCCGACGTGGTGGCGCTTGATGACCCGGACGACGCCAAGGCCATGCAGATCAACGGCGCGATCGGAGAGGACACACTCTTCCATGAGACATATGGCTACTACGCGGAGGGCATCGGCCGCGCACTGCTGCTGCTGCCCCCTGACTGGGAGAAGCGAGCCCACAGAGTGATCTCCCGTGGGCAGAGGGATGTGACGGGGATCTACCCCGAGATTCACGACCTTGCGGTTGCGAAGTTGGCCGCTGGTCGCGACAAGGACTTCGCATGGGCGCGCGCTCTATTCCAGTCTGGCCACCTCAAGCCGACAACGTTGCTCGAGAGGGCCAAGGCCACTCCTCTGGAGCCTCACCAGCAACGCTTCATTCTTGCGGCCGTGCGTGGCGCGCCCCCACCGGGTCGGCTCGCGCGACGCAACATCCGCCGCCTCACGAAACTCTTAGAACAGCCGGGAAGTCCCGACCAGGAGCAGTGATCTGGTGCGGTGCTGGAACACGCACTCGCCGAGCTGATTGAACACTGCGACGCTTCCATGGGTGGCCGTCCGTATCTCACTGTCGCGGAGCTCTCGGATTTGCTGGGAGCGGTCGAGATCGTGATCGCATGTTGGACACCCATCAGGGCAGCGCCGGCTGGGACCACCTGGAGCTCTACCTCCACGAGTTCGTCTTTCGGTTCAATCGACGACATTCTCGTCGTCGCGAGCGATTCTTCTTGCGCATACCGGAGCAGCATCGACCACGGCCAGGTCTGCTACAAAGACGTGATTTAAAAACAAGCGCCCGAAGTCCGTGAACCCCGTCTCACCACCGCTCGAAACGCGTCGTCGGACCCCGAGTCTTTCACGCCCTGCACAAAATCGACCCTGGACAGGCTGGATCTCAGGGTTTACTCCGGTGAGATGGACACCCCTTCTCGACGAATCACCGTAGTGGCTGACCAGGCCCGCCGACGACGACAGTCACCCGACTGGCGTCTCCCGCATCGGGTCGATGACGTGTGCATAGTTAGCGCTTGCGACGACGCCGGCCACGGCGTGAAGCGGCGACACCGCGGCGAACGGCACGAATGCCCGCATCGACTCGTGTACGGCGATGGCCCGGACGATGTCGTTACGTACTTAGATGATCGGAACCGAAGAGAGGTGCTCGTGTGTCGCGAGCCAACGGCCAGCGTCGCGAGAGAACACGATCGTCTCTCGTTCGTGCAGCACAGTCGGGCTGTCGGACGGGCCCAGAGTCGTGCTCACCTCGTGCGTGAAGATCGCGTGGTCGTCGTCGAGCACCCGCACGGCTCCGCCGATGGACTCACACGAGAGAACGCGCCACCCCTCGCTCGCCCAGTCGTCCCACGCCTCCTCGTACGAGGCGCGATCGTGAAACGTCGTAGTCGAGTTGTAGAAGATGAAGTCGGCGTCGGAACGAAACGCCGCGAAGTACGCGTCACGGTCGAAGGTCCCAAAGGCCGCGACGAGCTGCGACGCAGCCGCGAGAACCTCCTCGGACACGTCTGATGCCATGTGATTCCTTTCGTTGAGTGCGCTGATGTCCGCCACGGCGGGGTCAGTGCGACGCGGTAACGAGTAGCGCGAGCAACTCGTAGGCCACATGGGCTGCCGCAATGGAGGTGATCTCAGCGTGGTCGTAGGCCGGTGCGACCTCAACAACGTCGCCCCCGACGAGGGTCACGCCACGCAGGGCGCGAATCACGAGGAGCAACTCGCGCGACGAGATTCCTCCCGCCTCCGGCGTCCCGGTGCCGGGAGCGTACGCGGGGTCGAGGACATCGATATCAACCGATACGTACACGGGTCGGCCGCCAACGCGTCGGCGAATCTCGTCGCCGATGACCGCGGGTCCGACGTCGGTGAATCTCTCCGCACCAATGACGGCGAAGCCAAATCCCCGATCCTCTTCGAGGTCGCTGCGTGCGTAGAGAGGGCCGTGCGTACCCACGTGGACACAGGAGTCGACCGCCAACAGGCCCTCCTCGAAAGCTCGGCGAAACGGTGTGCCGTGCGTAAAGGGGGCTCCGAAGTAGGTATCCCACGTGTCAAGGTGAGAGTCGAAGTGCACCAAGGCGATCGGGCCGTGACGGCGCGCGACGGCGCGCAGGAGTGGCAGAGCCACTGTGTGATCGCCACCTAGCGTGATGATGCGTCGACCCCTCGACAGGTGGTCGTCGGCCGCACGCTCCACGTTCTCAAGCGTCTCGACGATGTTGAAGGGATTGACGGTCACATCGCCGACGTCCGCCACTTGGACGACGTTGAACGGCTCGACGTCGAGCGGCGGATGGTAGGGGCGCAACAGTTTGGAGCCCTGTCGAATCGCGCTCGGACCAAAGCGTGCGCCGGGCCGGTACGAAACTCCCGAGTCGAAGGGAACGCCCATGACGACGATGGACGCCTCGCCGCCTACCTCGTCGATCCGCGGGAGGCGGGCGAAGGTCGACGAGTTCCCAAAGCGCGGCTGCTCAAACCCGTTTGCAGGGCCTACTGGCATAACATCCTCTCCTTCGCTCACCTTGCCATCGTACCTTTCAACTCCCTCGTAAGTTACCTACTTGACAACGATAGTTGCACTATGCGACACTCTTGGACACTCGCGGACCCGACGTCTGCGGGAAACGGCAATGGGGGGAAGACATGGCCACAGAGGCAGAGCCGACGGCGCCAGTGGAACCGATCAAATACAAGGGCGTCGAGGTCCGTTCCATCGACTGGGTTCCCGACCGCGAGCGCCACGGCAAGCTCTGGCACCAGGCTCCGCTGTGGTTCCTCGGAAACTTCCAGTACTTCTCGATCCCGATCGGATTCATCGGACCATCTCTAGGTCTGTCCCTGTGGTGGACGATCATGGCCTCCGTCCTCGGGATCGGGGTCGGCACGATCTTCATGGCTTTTCACGGCTCACAAGGCCCGAAGCTCGGGCTGCCTCAGGTGATCCAGTCGCGAGCCCAATTCGGCTACTCCGGCGTGATCGTGGTCGCCTTCGCCGCCCTTTTCACGTACATGGCGTTCAACGTCACCGACCAGGTCTTGCTATCGCAAGGACTGGCCGGGGCCTTCCACTGGAACGTCAACGCCATTGCCATCATCTCCGCCATCTTCGCCGCTGGTCTCGCCATCCTGGGCCACGACTGGGTGCACCGCGTCTTTCGCTCCCTCCTGTACGTGTCCTTCCCGTTGATGACGATCCTGACGCTCGGCATCATCTTCGGCGGCGCTGGCGGCCACGCCACCGGCACCCACTACGGCTTCACCCTGACCGCCTTCATGGCGCAGTTCACGACAGCCGCCGCCTACAACATCACCTACGCCCCTTACGTCTCGGACTACTCGCGATACCTGCCCCGCTTCACGAGCTCGAAGAAGGTCATCGCCTCGGTCTTCTTCGGCGCTTCGTCCTCGGCCATCTGGCTCATCGCCATCGGGGCATGGCTCGCCATCCGCCTCGGCGCGACCGACGGTCTCGTAGGCACCCAGGCTGCCGGCAATCACATCTTCAGCCACCTCGGGGGCGTCACCGCCTTCTTCCTCGCGGCCGCCCTACTCGCGACGATGGGCATGAACGCCTACGGAGCCATGCTGACGCTCCTGACCGGCATCGACTCGTTCAAGAAGATCCGGCCGACGCGCGCCGCGCGCGTGTACACGATTCTGGGTCTGGGTCTCGTCTGGTACCTCGTCGGCGTCACCATCACCGCCTCCGCGGTCAACACGGTCTTCACGGCCCTCACACTGATGCTGTATCTCTTGGTGCCCTGGACGGCGACCAACCTCGTGGACTTCTTCTTTGTTCGACGCGGCCACTACGCCATCACGAGCTTCTACACGCCTGACGGCATCTACGGGCGCTGGGGGTCGCGAGGCCTCCTCGCGTACCTGATCGGGTTCCTCTTCGAGATCCCGTTCATGGTGCTGCCCGACATCGCCGGCCTGCACTACACCGGCTTCGCGGCCAAGGCCCTGAACAGCACCGACATCACCTTCCTCGTCGGCTTCGTCGTGACCTGCATCGCGTATCTTCTGTTGGCGAGAGGCATTGACGTCAAGGGGGAGGAGCCAGCCATTGCGGAGAGCGAGAGGGAGTTGCGAGCGGCCTTCGGGAACTAGGTCGTGAGTTCCACACCGCCGATCGGCGAGCGTCTCCGCCACGCCCGCGAGGCACGACAGCTCTCTCTCGCCGTTGTAGCCGAGCGATCGGGACTCACCAAGGGCTTCCTCTCGCGCGTGGAACGCGACACCACTAGCCCCTCCGTATCGTCACTGGTGAGCATCTGCGAGGCGATCGGCGTGCCACTCGCGGACATCTTTGCCACTCGCCGCGCGGTCGTCATGCGCGCGGACGATCGCCCCCACGCCGCGCTGCCCGGTCGCTCCGTTGTCGACACCCTGTTGACAGCGGTCGAAGAACGCAAGATCACGGTCATCGAGACGGCGGCGGGCCCGGAGGGTTCGGGTGGCGATGCGCTGTACAGCCTGCCCTGCGAAGTTGAGGTCTGCTACGTGGTAGCGGGCGCGATCGAACTCGTCCTCGACAACGACGTCTATCAACTCGACGCGGGCGACTCGATGACCTTCGATGGGACCGTTCCGCACACGTGGCGTAACGCCGCCGCGACGATGTCGCGCATCGTCTGGATCCTCGCCCCAGGACTGCCCGACCCGCTCCGACACGCGAACATGGGGGTGTGAGAGCCCGAGACGGCGAAGATCGAGGCGCCCGCGCGAAGTGCCGTCGAGCGCGACGAACGGTGGTGGCGGCGAGTGAGCCGCCTCACCATTCGCGAGCGACAAGTCCCGCACCGCCGCGTGAGGAGGTCGTCGTGGGAAGCGAGCGAGGGTGACGGCCGCACCATAGTGGCGCCCCAGGAAGGGTCGCGCGGCATCCAGGCACGAGTCGCGCGGCATCGCTTCCACGGCTCGTCGGCCCATCACGCCAGCGCGCTTGGGGATCGCACCGCGACGGGCTACGGTCGATCCGAGGTGTTCAGCCGTCGCGACGTGCGCACGATCAACCCCCCGAACCCCCCCGCCATCGCGACCTGCGTGAGGAACAGGACGTGGACCCCGAAGAATCCGGTGAGGACCAAGAGACACACTCCGAACCACTGGAGGGCGAGGAAGGCGAGGTCCAGCAGATCTCGGTCCGTCGTACCGATGATCCAGCCTGCTCCGATCACCTCAGCCAACGCCAGCGTGATGGCGAGCGTGAAGTGGACAACACGCCAGTCACGGTCGAGCGAGTAGGAGTACGTGCTCGCGAGAACCAGGAGCAGGAGCATCGCGTAGCGTCGCAGCGCCCAGGCGAGTGCGCGAGACTCCCGCCGAGGGTCGAGATGCCTCGCCGCTCGCAAGCTGTAGAGCGCAGTCACGGCGAGGGCCAAAGTGTAGGGCACGAAGGTCTTGAGGTGAGTGCCGTAGTCGCTCAGGCCGCCTTCGTTGGACCCGAGAACGAAGCCGGGGTGCAGCGCTACACAGATCGTCGTGAACAGCCAAAAGGCAATCTGACCGCGGACCACGTCGGACAGCACGCGCGTGCTCACGGTCTCAATGTAGCGCCGTTGGTAGTGCTCGCCGTTCGACGTGCAAGCCCCGTGATCGTCGAACCTAGCGCGCCCCCTACGGCGATCCGCGAGTGGGTCAGCGGGTTGCGTGGGCGGAGGACACACCGCCGCGCTGGTACGTGGCACCGGCCGCCGGCGCGCTTCGCAGTGAGGCCGACGAGTCGACGATCGACCGGGGCCACCAGCAGCCCGAGAACACGCAACCACCGTGGCGATGGCCGCGTCGCGGCGTCGCCAGCGGGTGTCGTCGTCGAGAAGCCGAACCTGGCTAGGGGCCGCGAACGACGAGCCGAGTGGTCAGGGCCGACCGTGAGCTCGCGGAGCGTCCATTCGCGCACTACCCACGCACGACCGATCAGTCGTGGGCGGTCGCGGCCTCGTCAGTGTCGCGCCAACGCCGCTGCGATGACTCGAAGTCGTCCAGATCCCAGAGGAGAGCCCCGCGCGGGACGACGCGAAAGAGGACATCGTACTGGTCGTTGTGCGACGGCAGATATTCCTCCTCACCGGGTGCTGCGTACTTAGCGTCCAGAGCCTCGAGCACCGCCCGCTGACGTCGCGGGTCGCCGAGATCGACGACGTCGCCGTGCACGATCACCACGTGGTGCGCACTCTCGAGGTGTACGGACATCCGCGGGTCGCGCTCAAGGTTTCGCGCCTTACGCGTGGACCGTGACGTGAACCAGTAAAAATCGTCCGCGTGCACCACGCCCCACACCGGCGACGGATGTGGTGAGCCGTCGCGATTGGTCGTGTGAAGCCAGTAGCGGGGCGCCGCCGCCAGTCTCGCCGCGACGTCGTCCCACGCCACCCGAGCGAACACTCCGTCATCCATGACCCCCATCATGCCTCCGGCTCGTGATCCGCTCGCTCTCGGCATTGGGTCGTCCGAGGGGCAGTTGCTTCGCTCACCGCTCGAAAGGCCATACGCGAAAGCGCCCGTCCCAGATACGGTGGGAGTCGGGCGCCTCGCTTGCTTGTACTCCTGGAGCGGATCAGTCGGGGTTACGCCGGCGAAGCGTACGCGCTTCTAGTCCGTTGCGGTCCTCATACTGCAGGATCCGCGTCTACAGCCGGGTCTACCGGGCGAACCCGTAGGATCCTTCGTCATCCGTTCTCAGGATGAACCACCGTTACGTTTCATTCGTCACGGACCTCCTAAAGGATCCTCACAGATCCTTCGTTTGTAAGTATACGCACCCGCCATAATAACGAATAGGGAAGAAAGTCCTTTTGGTAAATTACCTGATCACATTCGCTTCTTATTTCCAGGTCGCTGCCGCACGGCCATCCCCGACCGACCCGCAGAACGGCGGCGGCGGCGTCTGACATTGGACGGGGGCCCGCGAGGTCGGCGCCGACGAGCCCCCGGCCCCAACTCGGGTCACCACCACCCAACTCCACCGCCACTCACCTCACTCCCGGACGTATTACCTCAACACGGCTCCTCCGACATTCCACGCCCACGCACGAACCGCCCAGAACTGGTCCTCGTGCGACCACCCGGATCAGGTCGCCGGCCACGCCGGGTGCAGGGACGAATCACGCCCGCCACCGTTGCCGACACGTTGGCGTCGCTCACGCGTGTGATCGTGCGACGCGAGCGCCCCGGGCCGTTGGCGACACCACGGTCGCCGTGGAGCTGTCCGACCAGCCCGCGACCAGCCCGCTCAGCAGCGCACGGTGATCGACCGCGACAAGGCGGACGCGGCTCCGGGTGAACCGTACACGGAGCCGTCGGCCTGGTGCGACGTGCCGGGCGAGAGCGAGGCGGTCGAGCTCGTGCTGATGCGCCCCACAGTCGCTGTCGTGAACTCGTCGGTCGAGCCAACCACACGTCCGGCCGGGTAGTGGTCGATCATCAATCCCACCTCGCCCACCGAGCTCGCGTTGCGCCACGAGAGGGTGGCGCTCAGCGCGCACGTGGCGCGGTCGAGCGAGAAAGCCGTGCTGGCCGTCGCCTTCGAAGCCGCGGTCGCCGACCTTCCCCGATCGTCGTTGCGACGACCCCCGGACCGAGGCGGAGGGCACCAGAGCCGCGATGGCCAGAGGTCGACGTTTTTTCGGGCGAGCCGAAGAGCACCTCCCTAGTCGCCTTTCGGACCGGTCACCCGTGGCCGTGTCCCGTGCGTGGAGCCCGGGTCCCGGGGTCAGAGTCGCACGTTCCAACCCCGCGAACGCCTCTCGTGAACGACAGCGGATGACGGCCCACGCGCCTACTCGACGGAGCACCAGCACTGGAACACCGACGGGCGAGCCGGGAGGTCCGCAGCGTCCTTCGATCAGTCGGATCGCGTCCCAGAGGACGACGCCGTCCGAGCGACACTCGCGTCGCACCGGGTCTCACCCCGAACTGCAACGTGGTCAGGAGAAACGGGCCGCGTACACGCCAACTCCGATCTACACTTGACGGCCATGACCCGTCTCGCACTCCGTGTCGCCGTCGTGGCCGTTCTGGCGCTCGCCGGGGGGGTCCTCGGCGTGAGCTCCGCCTCGGCAGCCACCACCACGCCTCCCGCCACGTCGCTCGGCTACGACGTCAGCTTCCCCCAGTGCGGAGGCTCCCTGCCGACGTCACCCGGGTTCGCCGTGATCGGTGTGAACGACGGGCGGCCCTACACCACGAATCCGTGCCTCGCCACGGAGCTGCAGTGGGCGAGCACCTCGCTGACCGGCGCTCCCGCCTTCTACGCGAACACCGCGCAGCCGGGACCAGCCAACAACACGGCGTGGCCGACCGGTCAGCAGTCCCCCCAGGTCTGCACGGGCGGCGACAGCGCCGCTTGCTCCTACGACTTCGGATGGAACGCCGCCCAGCAGTCGTTCCAGAGCGCCGTCGCCGCCGAGACCCAGAACGGTGCGACCTCGCCCTCCAGCGCCGCCGCGGCGGCGCCGTGGTGGCTCGACGTCGAGACCGGCAACTCCTGGGAGTCCACGGCGACTACCAGTCCCTCGGCGGCGTCGTTCCTGAACGACCAGGCCACCGTGCAGGGTGAGATCGCCTACCTGAGCGGTGCCGGAGCGGCCTCGGTTGGGATCTACTCCACGACGACCCAGTGGGCGACCCTGATGGGATCAACCGGCTCCGCGTTCACGACGACCGCGGTCTGGCTACCGGGCTTCGCGACCCTCGCCGCCGCGCAGACGGGGTGCACGGCGCCCTCCTTCACCGGTGGTCGAGTCGCCATGATCCAGTACCCCTCGGGGGGACTCGACGGCGACTACCAGTGCCCCCTGGAGAGTGCACCAACCACCGCGATGGTTCCCGTCACGTCCTCAGCCTCCTTTACCCAGCAGTTGAGCGTCGCCGGGTTCAGCGGAGCCGTGACCTTCGCCCAGACCAGCGGCACGCCCAGCCTGGTGGTCTCGCCCACCGGCCTGGTGACCACCAGCGGCTCCCTGGCCGCGGGCTCCTACGTCGCGCGCGGCACGACCAGCGACGCCGCGGGTGACACCGGGACCTTCGCCTTTCGCCTCGTCGTCGGTCAACTCACTCAGGGTGCCCCGCTGCGCACGACCACCTCGGTGGCGGGGTCGGCCACCTTCAGCGACCAGCTCGCGGTCACTGGCGCCAGCGGAGCCGTGACCTTCGCCCAGACCAGCGGCACGCCCAGCCTGGTGGTCTCGCCCACCGGCCTGGTGACCACCAGCGGCTCCCTGGCCGCGGGCTCCTACGTCGCGCGCGGCACGACCAGCGACGCCGCGGGTGACACCGGGACCTTCGCCTTTCGCCTCGTCGTCGGTCAACTCACTCAGGGTGCCCCGCTGCGCACGACCACCTCGGTGGCGGGGTCGGCCACCTTCAGCGACCAGCTCGCGGTCACTGGCGCCAGCGGAGCCGTGACCTTCGCCCAGACCAGCGGCACGCCCAGCCTGGTGG
>JBMFWX010000008.1:27238-45415 GCA_049964855.1 Acidimicrobiales bacterium | reverse complement strand
AGCGGCTCCCTGGCCGCGGGCTCCTACGTCGCGCGCGGCACGACCAGCGACGCCGGCGGGGATCGGGGCTCATTCTTCTTCAATCTCCTCGTCACCGCCACGGGACCCCTCGCCCCGGCCCTCCCGACGACGGCAACCACCTCGGTGGCGGGGTCGGCCACCTTCAGCGACCAGCTCGCGGTCACCGGCGCCAGCGGAGCCGTGACCTTCGCCCAGACCAGCGGCACGCCCAGCCTGGTGGTCTCGTCCACCGGCCTGGTGACCACCAGCGGCTCCCTGGCCGCGGGCTCCTACGTCGCGTTGGGGACGACAGTCGACGCCGCGGGTGACACCGGGACCTTCACCCTCACGCTCGTCGTCACGCCGCCACCGGCGCCCCCGGTCGTGACTCCCCACGCCACCCGCGTGATCGGCTACACCGTCACGGGCGCGACCACCGTGGTGCGCATCGTCGGCGTGGGGTTCACGGGTCGGCCCGTCGTGCACAGCCACCCGGGCGTCGCCGCGCTGGTCACGGCCGACAACGGCCACGTGCTGACCGTGCGGGTTCGCACCGCGCCACACACGCGCGCCGGCGTCTTCACCTTCACCATCAACCTGGCGAACCACACCACGCTGCGGGTGCGTTACGTTCAACGGACGAGCCAGCGCGGCTGATCAGCCCAACGGGTGATCGCGGCGAACGGCTGCGTGCGCAGTGACGCCCGTGGCGTCAGGCCCGGTGGCGACGCGCCGCGCGAACGGCGTCGGCGTACCAGGAGGCGGAGGGCTTGGGCGTGCGCGCGAAGGTGGTGCGGTCCACCGCCACCAAACCGAACCGGGGACCGTAGCCCAGGACCCACTCGAAGTTGTCGAGAAGTGACCACTGGAAGTAACCGCGTACGTCGACTCCGTCGCGTCGCGCCTCCTCGAGGCTGCGTAACGCCGCGGCCAGGTAGCGAACCCGTTGCGCGTCATCGGTGGTGCCGATCCCGTTCTCGGTCACCAGGAGCGGACGCGACGTCCACCGCGCCGCGCGGCGCAGGGTGTACCCCACCACCTGGGGCCAGAAGAGGTAACCCATATCGGTCAACTCGCCATCACCCCCCCAGATCAAGCCGTCGGGGCCGACGAGGTGCTTTGTGTAGCACTGGACGCCGAGGAAGTCATCGTCGTCGATGCCGCGTAGGTACTCGTCCTCCATCTCGCGACGAAGGCCCTCCAGGGACCGCTCACCGCCCTCCACCGCCTCGTACTGCGCCATCGAGAGGGTCAGGCCGATCGGGAAACTCCCGGGTCCCGCGCGTAGCGCGCGCGACATCGCGCGGTGACACTCGCGCAGCGTCTCGTTGACGGCGACGTAGCGACCCTGATCGCTCACCCCCGGGGGGAACATCGCCGCGAGGTAGCCCATCGCCGCGACGATGTTCGGCTCGTTGATCGTACAGGCCACCGCGATCAGGTCACCGAGCGCCGCGCCGACCACCTCGGCGTAGTCAGCCATTCGCGCGACGATGGTCGAACTCTCGAACCCGCCCTCGTCGGCCACCCACTGCGGAAGGACGAAGTGGTGCAGTGTGACCACCGGAGCCAGACCGCGCGCGCGGCAGCCCTCCAGGACGCGCCGATAGTGCGCCAGTGCGCGGTGGTCGACTTCTCCCCTCGACGGCTGGATGCGCGACCACTCCAGCGAGAAGCGGTAGGCGTCGAGCCCGAGCGACGCCACAAGGTCCAGATCCTCCTCGAAGCGTCGCCACGAGTCGCACGCGTCGCCGCAGGGCTCCGCGACCGGAGAGCCCGCCTGGCGCTCGAAGCGCCACCAGTCGGTGTTCGACGCGCCGCCCTCGATTTGGTACGCCGACGTCGCCGTCCCCCAGAGGAAGTCGCGCTCGAACCGAACGTCGCGGGGGGCCACCACGACGCATCGTATCGTCACCGCGGCGGACGTCCGAACCTCATCACGAAAACCCCGATCCGCGCGACGTACGCGCCAGGAGGTCAGCCAGACTCTCCTCGTCCCCCAGATCCAGGGCTCGTGGCGGGTCGGCTACGAGGACGTGGGCCTCACCCGACTCGATCGCGAAGACCACGGCCGCGGCCGCCCACTCCGGCGGGGCCGCGCGCACCGGCTCCCCGCGACTCACGAGGTGACCCGCGCGCAGGTGATCGTGGAACTCGGTAGCGGTGACGCCCGGGTAGACCAACGACACCGCGATCCCCGCGGGCGCGAACTCCGTCCGCGCCACCCGCGACAGGACGTTGAGCGCCGCCTTGGTGGCCGCGTAGCCCCCGAGCCCCGCGAACGCGCGCAGCGACGTCAACGAGCTCACGTTGACGATCGATCCCGTCCCGCGCTCGCGCATGTCGGGCAGGACGGCCCGCATCGCCACCAGCGGCGCGACCACGTTCAGATCGAAGACGGCGCGCAGGTCCCCCGGATCCAACTGCTCGAGGGGGACGTGGAGCCCCTGGCCGGCGTCGTTGACCAGCACGTCGACTCGGCCGAAGACGTCAACCGCCCGCGCCACTGCGGCACGCAGCTGGGCGTCGTCGGTGACGTCGGTGGGCAGCGGCACGGACCCGGGAAGCTGAGTCGCCAGAGCCGTCAGACGCTCGGTCCGCCGCGCGAGCAGCGCGACGCGCGCGCCGCGCGCTGTCAGGAGTCGCGCCGCCGCCTCCCCGATGCCCGACGACGCCCCGGTGACCACGCACGCCGCGTTCTCGATCCTCACGTCATCCTCCCCGATACGACTTCGCGGGACCCGGCTCACGACCGACCCACCGTCCCTCTTACCCGCTCGACGGCCTCCCTCCCAGGGTCAAAGGTCCCCGCCACGGACCACTGACGCCGGGGACGGCGCGATTGTTATCCGATTCTTGATCTTCTTTGGTGAAATCTCAGCGTCAGCAGCCATACTGACACCGGTGCGACGAACACCGCCTCACTCGAGACCCACCGGGAGGTTCCAATGAGCGACATGATCCCAGGACCCGATCCCCTCCACGAGCCCGCGACCAGCGCCCTCGGCGCCGAGCCCGCCCCGGCGCCCGCCCCGATCGTCGGCGGCCCCACCCCTCGGGGCCGCCGACGCCTCATCACGGGGGTCGTCGCGGGGCTGGTCGTCGCCAGCGCTGCCGCGGGAGCGGCCGGCTTCGCCATCGGACGCACCCAGCAGACACCATCCCAGCCCGCGCAGGCCTTTGGCGGGGGCACGTTCACCTCCCCCTTCGGCGAGGGTGGCCCGAGCTTCTCACCCCCCTTCGGGACCACCACGCCGTCGACGTCGGCGGCCGTGCCGCGCGCGGTCACCCGTTCCGAGGCCGGGCTCGTCGACATCAACACCACGCTGAACTACCAGCAGTCCGCCGCGGCGGGCACCGGAATCGTGCTCTCGTCGAACGGACTGATCCTCACCAACAACCATGTGATCGACGGCGCGACCACGATCCGGGCCACCGACCTGGGCAACCACCAGACCTACTCCGCCACCGTCGTCGGCTACGACGCGACGTCGGACGTGGCGGTGCTGCGCCTGACCGGCGCGTCCGGCCTCACCACGGCGACGTTCGCGTCCTCGCCCACGAGGGTTGGCCAGAGCGTCTACGCCGTCGGCAATGCGGACGGCCTGGGTGGCACGCCGACCGTGACCGCCGGCCGCGTCACCTCGCTCGACCAGTCGATCACCGCGGGCGACCCGTCCACCGGATCCTCGGAGAGCCTGTCGGGGCTGATCGAGACCGACGCCACGCTCATCCCGGGTGACTCCGGTGGCGCCCTGACGACCGCCAAAGGCCGCGTCGTCGGCATGGACACCGCCGCGTCGTCGACGGTTGCGCTCGGGTCGTCGGCCCAGGGCTACGCCATCCCCATCACCACCGCACTCTCCATCGCCCACGAGATCATCAGCGGCCAGGCGTCCAGCACCGTGCACGTGGGGCCGACCGCGCTACTCGGCGTCGAGATCAGCTCCAGCGCGGGGTCGGCCGCCGGCGTCGCCGTCGCCGGCGTGATCCCCTCGACCCCGGCCGCCAGCGCCGGGCTGGTCGCGGGCGCGACCATCACCCGCGTCGGCTCCGCCACGGTCACCACGCCCACCGAGCTGCTCCACGCCATTGACGCGGAGCGCCCCGGCCAGCAGATCGTCGTAACCTGGACCGACCCGAGCGGAGCCAGTCACACGGCGTCGGTCACCCTCACCAGCGGCCCGCCCCAGTAGAGCAGCCCGGACGGCGGCGGACACGCTTCATACCGGTGGGGGTATACTAGGCACAACGAGATTGGTGGACGGGGCACCCGCACCACCCCTACGAGGAGGCGCTATGGCCACCGTCAAACTGACCGTCGAGAACTTCGAGGACGTCGTCGCGTCCAACGACACCGTCCTCATCGACTTCTGGGCGAGTTGGTGCGCCCCCTGCATGATGTTCGGCCCGATCTACGAGGCGGCGTCGGAGAAGTACCCCGACATCGTCTTCGGCAAGGTCGACACCGAGGATCAGCAGGCGCTGGCGGCGTCGTTCAACATCATGTCGATCCCGACGCTGATGGTCATCCGCGAGCAGGTGGTCCTCTACTCCCAGGCCGGGGCACTCCCCGAGTCCGCGCTCACGAGCCTGATCGACCAAGTCAAGGCCATCGACATGGAGGCCGTGCACCGCGAGGTCGCCGAGCAGAAGGTCGCCGCCGAGCAGAGCTAGCGACGCTCGATGAGGTCCATGTAGTCGTCGCGCCACAGGTCGAAGTACTCCTCGGGTAGCAGCACGCAGTGCGTGGGCTCGAGCGCCTCGACGAAGGCCCGCTCGTGGCTGACGGCCACGATCGTACCGCGCCACTGGCGCATGACCGCGCCCAGGGCGTCCACGCTCGCCGGGTCCAGGTTGTTGGTCGGCTCGTCCAGGAGCAGCAGGTTGGCGTTCGAGGCCGCCAACATGGCCAGGGCGAGTTTGGCCCGCTCGCCGCCCGACAAGGTGCCGGGAAGCTGGTGCGCCGCCGAGCCCTTCAGCCCGAAAGCCCCGAGCAGCGCGCGGCGCTGCACCTCGGTGGGCACCGTGGCGTTGGCGAGGTTCTCCAGGACCGTCTTGGAGAAGTCGAGCTGCTCGTGCTCCTGGGCGAAGTAGCCGACCGTCACGTGGGCTCCGAAGGTGACCAGCCCGACAGTGCTCGCCTGGGTGCCCGCGAGGCAGCGCAGCAGCGACGACTTCCCGGCGCCGTTTCGCCCCACGATGACGATCCGGTCCTCGCGACGCGTGATGAAGTTGACGTCGCGCAGGACGTCGAGTGACCCGTAGCGCACCCCCAGGTGCTCCACGACCAAGGGGACGTCGCCGCTGCGCGGGGGCGCGGGGAGCTTGAAGGTCACCGTGCGCTCGCGCGTGCTCACCTGGACCCGGCCGTCGCGCATCTTGTCCACTCGACGATCCAGCACCTTGGCCAGGCGCGCGCGACGCTCGGTCTGGCCGCGCATCGAGTCGGCGAGCGTGGCGAGCCGGCTGATCTCGGCGTCCTGGTGCGCTGCCAGCTTCTCCTCGCTCAGCCGCCGCGCCTCGTCCTGAGCCAGGAAGGAGGTGTAGTTTCCCCGGTACTCGCGCAACTGGCCGTCGCGCAGCGAGAGCACGCGACTGATCGCACGATCCAGCAGCGGAAGGTCGTGACTGATGACCAGCACGGTGCCGCGAAAGCGCTCGAGCTCGTCGAAGAGCCAGCGCTTGGCCGCGCGGTCCAGGTGGTTGGTCGGCTCGTCGAGCACCATCGTGTCCGGGCCCTCGTAGAGGACGCGCATCAGGTCCACTCGACGACGCTGGCCACCCGACAGCGCACCCAGGTCCTCGAGCAGCAGCGACTCGTCCAGCCCCAGACCCGCCGCGAGGCGGGCGACCTCGGACTCCGCCTCGTAGCCGCCGCGCTCGCCAAAGGTCGTCTCGAGCTCGGTGAAGCGCTCGATCGTCTCGTCGGTGGGGTTCTCCGCCAGCGCGTGGCGAGCGTGCTGCATCTCGGCATCGATCCGGTCGAGACCGCGAGCGCTCAGCACGTGCGAGAGACCGATCGGCTCGACGCCGAGTCCGCCGGGCACTGGCTCCTGGGGTAGATGGCCGAGCGTCCCCTGATGGGTGACGCTGCCCTCGAGGCGCAGGTGCGCGGGCGTCTCACCGAGCAGGACGGCCAGGAGAGTCGACTTGCCGGCCCCGTTGCGGCCGACCAGGCCGACCTTCTCGCCGTCGCCAAGGGTGAAGGAGGTCGGCTCCAGCAGGCGGCGGCCACCGATCTCGATTCCCAGGTCCTTTGCGATTAACACCCACCTACCCTAATGGGACCCGCCCATCATCCGAGGTGGCGGGCGTGCTCGGCGAGCTCGTCGCGAAACGCGGGATCGGCCACCGCCGCCAGCGCCACGGCGCGCTCGCGCACCGTACGCCCGCGCAGGTCCGCCGCGCCGTGCTCGGTGACGACGACCCCCGCCAGCTGGCGCGGCGACGTCACCGCCCCCTGAGGCGACATCGAGGCCACAATCCGGCTGCGTCTCTCGCCCGACGCCGTCGTCGCGGTCGACGGCAGACAGATCAGGGAGACGTGCTCGGTCGACAGACTGGTACCCTCCACGAAGTCCTGGTGCCCGCCCACTCCCGAGAACTGGCGGGCGCCGATCGACTCCGCCCCGAGCTGGCCGAGGAGGTCGACCTCCAGCGCCGAGTTGATGCTCACCATGCGGTGGTTCTTCGCGATGACCGACGGATCATTGGTGTACTGCACCGGCGCCATACGGACCAGAGGGTTCTCATGGATGAAGTCGTAGAGCTCCTGGGAGCCCGCGCTGAAGGTGATGACGCCGACCCCGCGATTGATCGTCTTGCGCTGGTTGGTAACCTTGCCCACCCGCATGAGCTGGTAGAGGCCGTCGGTGAACATCTCGGAGTGAATCCCGTAGTCCCCTCCCTGGCCGGCGGCCAACGCCTGGGCGACCAGGCTCGGTACCGCCCCGATGCCCGTTTGGAGTGTGGCGCCATCGGGGATGAAGGGTGCCGCATGGCGCGCGATGGCCTCGTCCACGGGCGTTGGGGCCTCGTTGGCGATGACCATGGGGTGCTCGTCGGTGTAGACCACGACGTCGATCTCGTCCAAGCTGAGGGTGTTGGAGTGCCCCTCGAGGGCCAACGTGCGCGGGTAGTGGGGCGAGCACTCGACAATCAGGAGGCGTGACGGGTCGCGTCCCGCGCGACGGCACTCCTCAAGGGTGGCGCCGTTGTAGAGCGACACGCTGACCTCGCCGTGGGCGTCGGGCATCGAGCCCGCGACCAGCATGACGCGGATTCCGAGACGTTGCATCATCACGCCGTAGTGGCGGAAGAACGACGGCACGTACTGCACGTCGCCGCCCTGGTCCCGGTAGTGCCGATCGGCACCGCCCATGAACTGACAGCGGTAGTGGACGCCCGGGTGGGTGAAGAGCGCGAAGTTCCCAAGAGTGAGCCCGCCGCAGACCGTGAGGTCCTCCCAGTCGCTCCGCCGCGACAACGCCCCCAGCAGCGCCCCGGGCGTGGCCGTGATCAATCCGAATCCCACCGAGTCACGGGTTCTTACCATCGCCGCGGCCTCGTCGGCCACCATCTCTCGCGCAGTCATCCGGACTGGTGTAGCACACGTCGCGCGACGCGTCGAGCACCGAGTCGGTCAGTCGGACTCCGCCGGGACCAGCGCCGCCGTCGCGACCGTGTGCCCCTCGTCGAGGTTCATCACCCGCACACCCGTGGCGTCGCGACCCTGGGAGGACACCTCGCGCACCGGGGTGCGGATCACCACCCCGCCACTCGAGGCCAGCATCACCTCGTCGACCAGGCGCACCATGAAGGCGGCCACCACGAAGCCACGAGCGGCGGTGAGGCGAATGGCGCGCACGCCCTGGCCGCCGCGACCCTGTCGGGTGAAGCGCTCGGTCTTGACCCGCTTGCCGAAGCCGGTGTCGGTCACGATGAACAGGTCGGCGTCGTCGCGCACCACGTCAAGTGAGATGGCGTGATCGTCGTCACGCAGCCGGATCCCGCGCACCCCGGTCGAGTCACGACCCATGGCGCGCACCTCGGACTCGTTGAAGCGGATGGACATCCCGCGAAAGGTGACCATCATGAGATCGTCGTCACCGTTGGTCGCGACGACCCGCACCACCTCGTCGCCCTCGCGCAGCTTGATCGCGATCCAACCCTCGCGACGCGACTTGTCGTACTCGGAGAACGCGGTCTTCTTGACCGTGCCGCTCGCCGTCGCGAAGACCAGGAACTGGTCGTCGGGGAAGTCCGCCGTCGCGACGATGGCCTGAATGGACTCGGTGGGCTGAAGGTTCAACAGATTGACCACCGCCGTACCCCTCGCTGTTCGCTCCTTCATGGGGATCTCGTGACCGCGCAGGCGGAAGACCCGGCCGTGGTTGGAGAAGAGCAGAACGTAGGCGTGTGTCGTGGTGTGGATGATCTGATCGACGAAGTCCTCGTCGCGCAGCTTGGCTCCCTGCACCCCTCGACCCCCTCGACCCTGCACGCGGAAGGCGTCCGCGGCCACGGACTTCACGTAGCCCGCCCGGGTCATGGTGATCACGATCTCCTCGTCGTTGATGAGGTCCTCCGCGCCCAGTTCGCCGGGATCATTGACGATGGCGGTGACTCGCGCGTCGGCGTACTTGGCCTTGACCGCGGCCAGCTCGTCGCTGATCACGCCGCGCAGCCTCTCGTCGCTAGCCAAGATCGCCTCGAGCTCGGCGATCGTCTCGCGCAACCGCGCCGCCTCCTCCTCGAGCTCGCTGCGCCCGAGGCGGGTGAGACGACCCAGCGTCATATCCAGGATGTGGTTGGCCTGCTCCTCGGAGAACGTGAAGGGCTCGATCATCAACGCCGCGCGCGCCGCCGCCCGGTCCTCGGACCCGCGGATCGTCGCGATCACCTGATCGAGCATGTCGATGGCGCGCAGCAGCCCCTCGACGATGTGCGCCCGAGCCTGCGCCTTGCGCAGGCGGAACTGGGATCGTCGCGTCACCACCTCGACCTGGTGGGCGATGTAGTGGGTCAGCGCGTCGGCCAAGGTCAGGGTTCGCGGCACGCCGTCGACCAGCGCGAGCATGTTCACCGCGAACGAGGTCTGCAGCGAGGTGTTCTTGTAGAGCTTGTTCAGCACGACGTTGGCGTTGGCGTCGCGCTTGAGGCGAATCACCAGGCGCGGCCGGCGCCCCGCCGAGTCGTTCTGCATGCCGGAGATGCCGTCGAGGTCGCCGCTCTTGACGAGTTCGTCGATCTTCTGCTCGATGGACTCCACCGACACCTCGTACGGGAACTCCGAGACGACGATGCGCACCCCGGTTCGGTGCTCCTCGATCTCGGCCACCGCGCGCATCTTGATCGAGCCGCGCCCCGTCCGGTAGGCGTCGAGAATCCCCTGACGCCCCAGAATCTGCGCACCCGTGGGAAAGTCCGGGCCCTTCACGAAGCGCAGGAGGTCGTCGGAGGTCGCCTCGGGATGGGCCAGCAGGTGCTGCGTGGCGTCGATCACCTCGGCGAGATTGTGCGGTGGGATCTTCGTGGCCATCCCCACCGCGATCCCCTGGGATCCGTTGACGAGGAGGTTGGGAAAACGGGCGGGCAGCACCGTGGGCTGCTGAGTCGTGTTGTCGTAGTTGGGCTCGAAGTCGACCGTCTCCTCATCGATCGAGTCGAGAAGTTCGAGGGCCAGCGGGGCGAGACGGCACTCCGTGTAGCGCATGGCCGCCGCCCCGTCGTCGGGCCCGGTTCCCCCGAAGTTGCCGTGGCCACTGATGAGCGGATGGCGCATCGAGAAGTCCTGCACCATGCGCACGAGTGCGTCGTAGATGGCGGAGTCCCCGTGAGGGTGGTAGGTGCCCATCACTTCGCCCACCACCTTGGCGCACTTCGTGTGGGGTCGATCGGGACGCAGACCCTGATCGAACATCGAGTACAAGATGCGACGGTGCACCGGCTTGAGGCCGTCGCGCGCGTCGGGCAAGGCCCGCGAGACGATCACCGACATGGAGTACTCGAGGAAGGAGCGCTCCATCTCGAGGTTGATCTCGATGGGCTCGATATAGCCCATCACCTCCTCGTCGTCGGGTGGGGTGTTGTTGCCGGGGGGTCGGTTTCGTGCCATAGCTCCTCCTCCTAGATGTCTAGGAAGCGAACATCCTTCGCGTTGGTCTGAATGAAGTGGCGCCGCTGTGGTACATCGTCACCCATCAGGATTGAGCAGACCTCGTCGGCCAGCGCCGCCTGCTCCACCGTGATCTGTAGCAGCGCGCGCTTGGTCGGGTCCATCGTCGTGGCGCGCAGCTCGTCGTAGTCCATCTCCCCGAGTCCCTTCAGACGCTGGAACTCGTTCTTGTGCGAGGGGTTGTCGCGCAGGAACGTGACCTTCTCAGCCTCGTCGCGCAGGTAGACCTTCTCCTTGCCGACCAGCGTGGAGAACAGGGGCGGCTGGGCGACGTACACGTGGCCGTTGTTGACCAGCTCGGTCATCTGGCGGAAGAAGAAGGTGAGCAGCAGGGTGCGGATGTGGCTACCGTCCACGTCGGCGTCGGCGAGAAGGATGATCTTGTGGTAGCGGATCTTCGTCACGTCGAAGTCGTCCTCCACCCCGGCCCCGACCGCCGCGATTAGGGCCTGGATCTCGGTGTTCTTCAAGATCCGGTCCGACCGTGCCTTTTCGACGTTGAGGATCTTGCCGCGGATCGGCAGGATCGCCTGCACGCGCGGGTTGCGCGCGTCCTTCGCCGAGCCGCCCGCCGAGTTTCCCTCGACGATGAACAGCTCGCACTCGCGCGGCTCGCGTGACGAGCAGTCGACGAGCTTGCCGGGCAGGCCAGCGCCGTCCAGCGCCGACTTGCGGCGGGTGAGATCACGGGCTTGGCGCGCGGCGAGGCGCGCCCGCGCGGCCTGGACCGCCTTGGCGACGATCTGTCCGCCCTCGCGAGGATTCTCCTCGAGCCAGTCCGCCAGCTTCTCGTTGGTCGCTCGCTCCACCAGTGAGCGAATCGACACGTTACCCAGCTTCCCCTTGGTCTGGCCCTCGAACTGGGGGTCGGTCAGTCGCACCGACACGATGGCGGTGAGCCCTTCGCGAATGTCCTCGCCCGCCAGGTTCTCCTCCTTCTCCTTCAGGAGATTTCGCTTGCGCGCGTAGCGGTTCACCACGTTCGTGATGGCCTTTCGGAACCCCTCTTCGTGCATGCCGCCCTCGATGGTCGCGATGCCGTTGGCGAAGGAGTGGATGCTCTCGTAGTAGCCCGTGTTCCACTGGAATGCGACCTCCACCTCCTGGTTGTCCTCGGACTGGGAGTAGAAGCCGACCTTGCGGAAGAGCGACTCCTTGGCCGCGTTGAGGTGGCGCACGTAGTCGACGATGCCGCCGCTGTACTTGAACGTCTCCTTGGCGGCTCGCCCCGGACGCTCGTCGACGAAGCGGATCTCCAGGCCCCGATTGAGGAACGCCATGATCTGGAGGCGCTCGGTGATCGTTTGAGCCCGGAACTCGACCTCGTCGAAGATCGTCGGGTCGGGTGAGAAGGTGACGGTGGTCCCGGTTCGCCCGTGTGGCGCGGGCCCCGTGACGCGCAGTGGCCCCTGGGGAGTGCCGCCATTGGCGAAGCGAAGTTCATGGTGCTGGCCGTCACGATCGATCTCGAGAACGAGTTCCTTGGAGAGGGCGTTGACCACCGAGACTCCCACGCCGTGCAGTCCGCCCGACACCTTGTACCCCTGGCCCCCGAACTTCCCTCCCGCGTGCAGCACGGTCAGGACGATCTCCGCCGCTGACTTCCCTGGGTACTGGGGGTGCACCTCGACGGGAATCCCCCGACCGTCGTCGGCCACGCGACAGGCGCCACTGGCGAGCAGGGTCACGTCGATACGCGTGCAGTACCCAGCCATCGCCTCGTCGATCGCGTTATCAACGACCTCCCAAACGAGATGATGCAGGCCGGCGGGCCCGGTGGATCCGATGTACATCCCGGGGCGCACCCGTACGGGCTCCAGCCCCTCGAGGACGGTGATGTCCGACGCCTCGTAAGACCCGGAACCCTTGGTCGTTTCGGCCACGAAGCAATCCTTTCGAGTGTAAAAATGTGGCGCTCTTCGCCTAGCCGAACGCGGTACTTCGACGGTCTCCATCCTACTCGACGGGGTGCATCATCATCCCCGGTGACGAGCCTCTAGTCAGTCGTTTCCACCTCGCCTACCCGGACGCGAACCGACGTGGGGGCTTGCTCACCGAGCACCGCCAGCCCTGCGACGATTGCCGGGGTGTCCTGGACCACGCGCTGGGCGAATGCCCCCGATGGCGCGCTCACTAGAAGCACGTGATCCTTGATGAACTCGGGCCGGCAGTTCGTCGCGAGGACGGGATCGACGACCGTTGGCCACAGTTCGCGCACGTGGTCGATCAGACGCACGTCGACGCGTCGCCACCGGCTCGCGAGTTGGTCCAGCAGACGGTCGAGGGGTTCGGGTTGGTCGCCACGACGGCGTGTCATGACGGGCGAGTCAGGTCGACTACGACGGCGGGCTGCATTCCTGACGGCAGCGGGGATGCGGTGGTCACCAGGGTCTGACCGCGGGGCAGGAGGTGAAGGAGCCGATCGGCGCGCAACGGATCGAGTTCGCTGAACACGTCGTCGAGCAGCAGGAGGGGATCGAGCGATCGTTCGCGCTGAACCAGGTGATGGCCCGCGAGGCGTAGGGCGAGCGCGAGTGTGCGCTGCTCGCCCTGTGACGCCTGGCGTCGCGCGTCGCGTCCTCCCAGGGTCAAGGCGAGGTCGTCACGCTGCGGTCCGAGCGTCGTGTACCCACGGCGCCAGTCCTCCCCGGCCGCGGAGCGCAACGCCACCGCGAGGTCCCCCGTCCACGAGCGCTCGTAGCGCAGAGCGATGGCCTGTCCGTCACGAGCCAGCTCCTCGTAGAACGTCGCCACTAGTGGCTCGAGAGCCATCACGATCACCTCTCGCCGAGCGACGAGGCGCTCCCCTTCCCGAGCCACGTCGATCGTCCACACGTCGAGCTCATCACGTTGGGACTTCGTCGGTGATACGCCCTGCAGAGAGCGAAGGAGGGCGTTGCGCTGTGTGAGAACCCGTGCGAAGCGCTCGATCACATCACCCGACGCGAGGTCGACGTCCGTCAGCAACGTCGTGAGATACGCACGGCGGTTCTCGGCGCCGTGGCGCACGATGTCGATCCCCTCGGGGGTGAACACGGTCAGCGGCAAGATCTCGGCCAACGCCGCACGCGACGCCGGGCGAAGGCCGTTGACGAGCATGCGTTTGGTGGTGGCGCGCGCCCCGCGCGCCACGGTGAGGTCGATAGCGACCCGACGCTCCCCCTGTGTTAACACGCCGTGGACCTCCGCAAGATCGGTCCCTGCGCGAATCAGATCACTGGCCGACGGTGTGCGAAAGGATCCTCCTGTCGCGAGCGCGCAGACCGCCTCAAGAACGGTCGTCTTTCCGCTCCCGTTGGGTGAGAGAAGCACCGTCACCGCTCGCGGGTCCGGTGTGAAGACGAGTTCCTCGAAGAGTCGGAAGTTTCGTACAGTGAGCTCGTGGAGTCCCACGGTGCGGCGTGACCTACTGAACGCGCACGGGCATTAGGAGGTAGCGAAACCGCTCGTCGTCCACACCGTGAACCATGGCGGGACGCACCGAGTCCGACAGCTCTAGAACGATCTCGTCACCCAGTACCGCCTCGACACCATCGATGAGGAAGTTGGGGTTGAAGGCGATAGTGAGCTCCTCCCCCTGATAGTCGGCGTCTACGTTGTCCTCGACGTCGCCAGTGTCGTGGCTCTGCGTACGGATCTCGACGTTCTTGTCTCTCATGGTCAATCGCACCGACGAGGTGGCGTCCTTGGCGAGCAGTCTGGTTCGCCGCAACGACACCAACAGAGTGTCCTTCGCGATTCGCAACTGATTCGGGTAGCTCGCGGGGATCAACTGCAGTACCGACGGGTAGTTGCCGTCGATGAGACGCGATGCGATGCTCGTGCGACCGACGACGAAACTGATGTCAGCCTCGGTGAGGGTGACCCCAATCTGCGCATCATCCGTCGGTGTGCCGGCGACGCGCTGCAGCTCCTGGAGAGCCCGCGCTGGTACGAGGATGTCGTAGGAGTCAGTGAACCCCTTAACCCCAGGAACGTCGCGCACCGCGAGCCGGTACGAGTCAGTGGCGATGAGTCGCAGCGAGTCATGATCGGTGGTGAACAACACACCGGTCAGAAGGGGCCGTGCGTCATCGGTCGCTGCGGCGCGCACCACCTGGCTAAGACCAAGGAGTAACTCTCTCGCGGGAACTGACGTCAACACACCGGTCAGTGGTGGCAACTTGGGGTAGTCCATCACCGAGAATGTCCGCAACGAGAACCTCGCGCGACCGAGGGACACGTCGACGCTCTCTTCACTACCGCTTACGGTCACCGCTCCGGCCTCCAGGGAGCGAATCGCGTCCACGATGAGTCGTGAGGGGACAACAACCGAACCGTCCTCGATGCCGATCACGTCGATGGAGGTGCGCACGGTGATGTCCAGGTCAGTGCCGGTGACCGAGAGACTGTTACCCGTAAGTGACAGCAGTATGCCTGACGTCGCACCGACGAGGCGCGACGACACCACTCGGCTTGCAGCCGCGAGTGCCTCGACGAGAAGGTCGCGTTCTGATCTGAACTTCATCGAATCACCTTTCTTTGTCTCCTGAGACTACGGTGTGTTCCTTGCTATCAGGATTGTTAGTAGTAGTAGGCCTGTGGATTTGTGGATCAGCGGCGATCGTCCCTGGTGGCGCCCATCGAGACTATGCGGATCTTTTCCACATCGCTGTTGAGAGATCCTTCAACACTCGTGTCACAACCGTGACGTGATGTGCACAAGTAGGGCCCTTTCCCACGGTCCGCGCACAGGGCGGACACATGGGTGTGCACACTTAACCACGGAGGTCTCCTTGTAGTTGGCGCTTCAACTGGTTTATCTGCGACAACAGCTCGCTGTTCACCGCGAGTTGCTCACGGATTTTTTCAACGCCGCTGATGACTGTCGTGTGGTTGCGCCCATCGAAGATTCGCGCGATCATCGGATAGGAGTAGTTATCTAAGAGGTCTCTAATCAGGTACATCGCGACGTGGCGGGCGTGCACCAATGGTCGAAGGCGTTTCGCGCCACGTACGTCGTCGACCGAGAGTCCGTAGAACTGGGAGACAACGCTCAAGATCGTCTCTGGCTTGAGCGTGACCTGCTCGTGTCCGAGGTTGGTGAGGTGGCTCTTGGCGAGATCGAGCGAGATCGGCTCCTGGCGCAAATTCGCGAAGGCGCGCAGCATGGTTACCGAGCCCTCGAGCTCTCGGATGTTGTCGCGCACGCGTTGGGCGATCCACTCTGCGACGTCACGGGGCAGGTCGATTCCTTCACGCTCGGACTTTGAGTGCAGGATGGCGATACGAGTCTCTAGGTCGGGCTGGTCGATCTCCGTCACCAAACCCTGGAGCAAACGGCTACGGAAGCGCTCCTGAAGTCCGGCGAGGTCGCGCGGGGAGCGATCTGACGTCAGCACGATTTGCTTGCCCTCGCCGTGCAGGGAGTTGTAGGTGTGAAAGATCTCCTCGTGGAACGTCTCGCCGCGGGTCTCCATGAACTGGATGTCGTCGATGAGAACCACGTCGTTCTCACGATAACGAGCGTGTAGAGCTAGCTGGGTACGAGTCTGGATCGCGCGAATGAAGTCGTTGAGGAACGTTTCGGTGGAGACGTAGAGCACCCTGCGATCGGGGTAGTTCTCGTGGACGTAGTTGCCGATGGCGTGAAGGAGGTGGGTCTTGCCGAGGCCGGAGTTGCCATAGATCATCAAGGGGTTGTAGGTCCGACCCGGAGTCTCGGCGACGGACTGGGCGGCGGCGAAGGCGAGGCGATTCGATGAGCCAGGAACGAAAGAGTCGAACGTCATTCGCGGGTCGAGCCGAGCGGGGCGGTCCACGCTCGGCGCGAAGACGGTGGTCGGCGTGGGTTCGGCGTCAACAGGGGCGGTGGGTGGCGCCGTCGGCGTTGACGCATCGGTGACGGTGAGCGCAACGTCGATCGGAAGACCGACGACCTCTCGCGCGTGGGCCGTGATAAGTGGCAGATAGCGCTGCTGGACCCGCTGCAACTGAATCTGGTTAGGAGCGCCAATCACCAGGGTATTATCATGGTAATCCACAAGGCGAAGGGTACTCAGCCCCGCAGACCACACCGCCTCAGAAGTGTTGCCACGTAACGATTCTTGGAGGGCGAGCCATACTTCCTCTCCATTGTCCACAATACTCCTCCACAGGCGGTCTCGAACTTATCCACAGGCCCGTCCTGCCCTAACGAGGGCACGGCGGGCGCGCGGAGCACCCACCATACTCCCCCGCGCACTCTCGTGCCGGGTGACGCGCCGGGGTCGGGTAAGATCGTATTTCTGCAGCGTGTGAGCGACCTCCAGGAGGTGCCGCGAAGCGTCGCTGAGTCATTTTGAGAAGAGGTTTCTGTGAAGCGTACCTACCAACCCAATAGGCGAAAGCGCGCGAAGACCCACGGTTTTCGCGCGCGCATGCGGACCCGTGCTGGACGCGCAGTACTCAAGGCGCGTCGGGCAAAGGGCCGCCACCAGTTGACGGTGTGACGGTCGTGCCGGGACGGGTTGACTCCCGCCGGCAGTTTGCCCGATTCTCCTCACCGACGTCGCGCGGCTCCAGTGGACCGCTACGCGTTCTGGTGGTGAGCGACGACGAACTCTCTTCGGCTCGGGTGGCGTACGCCATCGGTCGTGCCGTGGGGTCTGCTGTTGTCCGTAATCGAGTGCGACGACGACTCCGCTCCCTCTTCGACTCCCTCGAACCCGCGCCGCGTCCAGGATTGTACCTGGTCAAGTGCGGAATCGAAACAGGAAGGTTATCTTTTGACGAACTCCACCAGCACCTCGGGCGAGCCCTTGATCGAGCCGGCGCCCTCTGACGCGTCGTTGCACGTGACCTACGCCGCCCGTGCGGTGCGCTCTCTGATCCGGGCGTACCAACGGCTCACCGCCGGTCGACCCTCCCCCTGTCGCTTCTACCCATCGTGCTCGAACTACGCCCTTGAAGCGGTTGAGGTTCACGGCGCGGCGAGGGGTGGCTGGCTGGCCATTCGCCGCTTGAGCCGGTGCCGGCCCCTGGGTCCCCACGGCGTCGACCTCGTCCCTGAAGCGAAGGCCAAGAGGAGCTCTCACTGATGGCGTCAATCATTCACACCGTCGGCTCTATCTTCCAGCCGATTTTCCGTCTGTTCGGTTGGTTGCTGGCCTTCTTCTACGGCCTCGTTCCCAACTACGCCATCTCCATTGCCCTGCTGACCATCGTCATCATGGGGGCCCTGACCCCCTTCACCATCAAGAGTACGAAGTCAATGATGGCGATGCAGAAGCTTCAACCAGAAATAAAAAAATTACAACAGAAGTATAAGGGGGCGGAGAACCGCCAGATCCTCAATGAGGAGTTGATGCGTCTCTATCGGGAGGAGGGGGCAAATCCAGTTGGGGGATGTCTTCCGGTCCTGTTACAGGCTCCGTTCCTCTTCATCTTGTACAGCGTCATCAAGGGACTGGCGAACACGACTGCCAAGGGCGTGGCGCAGCCGCGGTACATCCCGACGACATCCAAGATGTACCACAACCTCATTGCCTCCCACGGTCAGATCAACGCCTTCGGGATGGACCTCAACCTCAAGCCGTTCAGTAGTCACGGGTCAATTGCCGCAGCGATCCCCTTCTTCGTCTTCGTGGTGGTAGCGGTGGCGCTGCAGTACTTCCAGATGGCGCAGATGAACAATCGCAACAAGAAGACCGGCCAAGCCATGCCGAGCCAGCAAGTGGCCATGCAGCGGCTGTTGCCCGTCTTCTTTGCCTATTTCTACATGGTGATTCCCGCCGCCGTCGTCTTGTACATGATTGTGTCCACTCTTATTCGAATCATCACCCAGGACTTGATGTTCCGAGCTGGGGTTTCTAATCCCAACAAGGGGGTGGAGAAGTCATTGCCCGCTCCACAAAAGGCAATTGAGATGAAGGAGGAGGAGAAGTCGGACACTGCTGCGGGCGACGAGAAGCCGCCGTCACGCCCGCCGTCACGCCCGCCGTCGCGTCCCTCGTCCCGGCCGGGATCACGTCCAGGAT
>JBMFWX010000008.1:25379-27138 GCA_049964855.1 Acidimicrobiales bacterium | reverse complement strand
CCGCCGTCACGCCCGCCGTCGCGTCCCTCGTCCCGGCCGGGATCACGTCCAGGATCTGGATCGACGTCTCCGAAGACACCGCCAGCTGCTAAGAGACCGGCACCCAACCCACCAACACGGGCGAGGACAAAGCGTAAGAGAAAGGAACGGTAACCCGAATGGATTGGGTGGAGACAACCGGAAAGTCAGTCGAAGAGGCCACAGAGCGGGCCCTCGCCCACCTGGGCGTCCATCGCGATGACGCAGAGATCGAAATTCTCGAGGAGCCGAAAGCGGGTCTCTTTGGGCGGGTGAGGGGTGAGGCTCGAGTTCGAGCTCGGGTGCGCCCGTCAGGTCCTCGCCCCAAGCGGTCCCGTCGAACGAAGGGTGGCGAAGAGCGCACCCGCTCGGATCGCCCTCGAGTGACGACGCCGAAGAAGGAGAAGGAAGAGGAACGAAGCCCTCGTAGCAAGTCGGGGGCGAAGTCCTCACGGACGAAGAAGTCAGATTCGGCCAACACAGAGGTTGGTAAGTCGGTGGGCGTGACGAAAGCAGCACGTTCGGAGAAGGGTCTATCAAAGGAGGACAACATGGCTGAGGGAATTTCACTGGCCGAACAGGGAACGATTGCCAAGGAGTTCCTTCAGGGGCTCCTGGCGTCGATGAACATCACGGCGGAAGTCTCAGTCAATGAGATAGATGAGGAGACGGTAGAGGTGGCGGTCAACGCGACGCCACCGACCGAACTGGGCATCCTAGTAGGGCCGCGTGGCGTGACCCTACAGGCTCTTCAGGAGGTGACGCGCACGGTCGTTCAGTCCAAGAGCCCGGGTCGCACCGACAGGATCCTCGTGGACGTCGCTCAGTATCGAGAGCGGCGGGTTGCCGCGCTGGGTCGGTTCGCCCAGAACGTAGCCGAAGAGGTGGTCGCGACGGGGGAGGAGCAGGCTCTCGAACCGATGTCGGCGGCGGATCGCAAGGCGATTCACGATGCATTGTCCGAGAGGGACGGTGTGGTCACTCGGTCGGAGGGCGAGGAGCCGCGCCGGTTTGTGGTCATCGCTCCGGCATAATGTGTATGTGACATCAGATTGGTTGCCCCGCGCCCTCGAGGAATCGAGGGCGCGGGGTTTTTTAGGCCCTGGTCCGATTTCTGCCCACATCGACCATGCGGAGGGGTTCGCCCGGGGGTGGGAGCAATTCTCAACGGTAGCTCCGGGGACCTGGCTTGACCTTGGTAGTGGGGGAGGCGTTCCTGGCCTCGTACTCCTCGAGAAGTGGCGTACTCGGGTGACTCTCCTCGATGCCATGGAGAAGAGAACCGCATTTCTCCGTGAGGTTCTGGGGTGGCCTGACGCCCCACATTTTGCGGAAGTCATACGCGAGCGGGGCGAGGTCGCCTCCCGAGATCCCCGTTTGGACTCGTCCTTCGAGCTTGTCGTTGCTCGGTCGTTTGGACGACCCGCGGTGACGGCGGAGTGTGCGGCCCGCTTCCTTGTATTAGGAGGAGTCCTTATCGTTTCGGAGCCTCCGGAAGAGCAGGAAGAGAGTCGTTGGAGCCCGGAGGGTCTACGCACCTTGGGTCTGGAGCCCCGGGGATCGTTTCGGGCGTCTGCTTCCTTCCAGATCGTCGTGAAGTGTGCGGAGACGCCGAGGAGATTCCCTCGTCCTACCGGGATTCCCTCAAAGCGTCCGCTCTGGTGATGTTTCACGTGAAACCCTCGCCACCTTGGGTCTGGAGCCCCGGGGATCGTTTCGGGCGTCTGCTTCCTTCCAGATC
>JBMFWX010000008.1:0-25279 GCA_049964855.1 Acidimicrobiales bacterium | reverse complement strand
CGGAGACGCCGAGGAGATTCCCTCGTCCTACCGGGATTCCCTCAAAGCGTCCGCTGCGTCCGCTCCTCGGCGACGGTTGGGCCTGGCTCTCGATCTATTTCGACCGCGGGCTTTTGTCATCAGGCAACGCGTAGCAGACGTCGTTGGCGACAAGGTGGACCGAAGGGACTTCCGTCTTGCGATGTACGACGCCGATCATGCCTTGATTGCGCCCGGCGCCAAGTCAAGGGTGCGTGGGTGACCACGACACGTCTGTGAGCCTCGGACATCTGCTGTCTCCTCCGCCTAGGTGTTTGGTCGAAGGACAGACTGCTCGGTGGAGGCGCGGCGAAGGCACCTCGCGCGCAGTGGAGTCGGTGGTCCGGAGGATTAGCCCCCGCACCTACTCCGTGGCCAGCCCATCGTGTCGGAGGAGGACTGAATCATGGTCGAACTCGCAGAGATGATCGGATGCGACAACTCTCGGCTATTCGTAAGAAGCTCTGGACGGCGACCTGGCGGAGACTAACCGGCAGTGGTTGGAGGAGGTACGTCGACCATGTCACCACGCGGGGTTCGCTGCTTGCGCTGTCGTCGCTCGTCGCGCTTCATTGGTTCCATGGCTCTTACCTTTGGTGGTTTTGGGAGCCGTTCGGAAGGATTGTGAGTGGTGAGCAATTGTCTCAGAGCCGGGGTAGAGAGGTCCCCTCACGAACAGGGTGGTGTTGTCAACAGGGGAGCGAGCGAGGACAGAGAGATGAGTGGCAAACAATGCCCGGTTCGACCGTTCCCGATGGACCTCACCCTAGGAAATAAGGAGTTGACGGATCCCCCCGGGGATTCCTTGGGCCACGGTTCTGCGATGCGGTGACGCCGCACTGGAGAAGCATCGCGGCGATCTTGAGCGGATCCATTAGAGGACCGAAGCGACGAGTTCGAAACAGTAGCGAGTCGTACGGGATGGTGAGTGAGGCCTGGGCCGAGCAGCTGACTAGCTCGGGATCGCCCCATCCCTTCGCATGTTTCACGTGAAACATCGAAACAAAGGAACTGGAGAAGCGCACCAACCTTCTAGTTTCCCTGTTGAGGAATGGTAATTCTTGAAGGAGTTTCACGTGAAACATTCTCTGGAGCGGCTCATTCGAAGACGTGAAACATTGATACTTGACTGCTCTAGACAAACGGTGTTGAATGGCAGGGTACTTGACGCAGTGTCGGGATCGCGTAGTCGGGAAGAGGCCCATGGCAGACGCCACCAAGATGAGAATCTTCGCCGTGGCGAATCAGAAGGGTGGCGTTGGAAAGACAACGACGACGATCTCACTGGGAGCAGCGCTGGCCAAGAATGGGAAGCGCGTCCTCGTCGTCGATCTCGATCCGCAGGGCAATGCCACTACCGGACTGGGCGTCGATGGTCGTCGATTCGAGAGGTCGGTCTACGACGTTCTTCTGAACGATGTGCCCATGGTGGACATCGTGGAGCCGACCGGGTTCAATAATCTCTTCGTCGCGCCGGCCACACTCGATCTGGCCGGTGTCGAGCAGGAGTTGACATCGGTCATCTCGCGTGAGCTGCGCCTCAAACGCGCACTGGCGTCGGTCGAGGGTGACTTCGACTTCGTTTTCATGGACTGTCCACCGTCACTGGGCCTTATCACCATCAACGCGTTCGCGGCGGCGACCGAGATCCTTGTCCCGGTGCAGACGGAGTTCTACGCACTTGAGGGGTTGACGCAGTTGCAGCGGATCGTGGACCTCGTGCAGCGCAACCTGAACCCAGATCTCGCTATCTCCACCGTAGTTCTCACCATGTACGATTCACGAAACACCTTGTCGATTGACGTCGCGGCGGAGGTGCGCCGTCACTTTCCGACTGAGTTGTGCAAGACCGTAATTCCCCGTACGGTGCGCCTGGCCGAGGCGCCATCGTTCGGACTACCGATCACGGAGTTCGATCCGAACTCGAAGGGTGCCAAGGCGTATCGGGCGCTGGCACTTGAGATCATGACAGAGGAGATCGTTCATGGCTAGACGACCAGGCTTGGGCAAGGGACTTGGCGCTCTGATCCCGGAGGGAGATACGGAGGCCGCACCACCGCCACCGATCGAGAACGACGACGGCCCGCTGCGCCGGATTGCCGTGACGGCGATTCGACCCAATCCCTTTCAGCCCAGAAAGTCATTCGATGACGAGAGCCTTCAATCGCTGGCCGCCTCGGTCAAGGAGTTGGGTGTTCTCCAGCCCCTGATCGTGCGACCCGTAGACGGGGAGACGGAGCTATTTGAGTTGATCGCGGGGGAGAGGCGTTGGCGTGCGGCCCACCTCGCCGGTTTGGAAACCGTTCCCGCGCTCGTCCAGGACGATGTCAACGATCGTCTATCACTCGAACAGGCCGTGGTGGAGAACCTCCATCGAGTCGATCTGCACCCACTGGAGGAAGCCGCGGCCTACGCTCAGTTGATAGGCGAGTTCGATCTGACTCACGAGCAGGTCGCCCAGCGTGTGGGGAAGAGTCGAGCAAATGTTACAAACACGTTACGACTGCTGCAACTTGGCGAGGTGGCACAATCGGCGCTGGCGAACTCGCAGATCTCGGCGGGCCACGCGCGATCACTGCTGGCGATCGCCGACCCCGACGCCCAGGCGACCATGGTCGCGCGCATCATCAAGAACGAGCTCTCCGTGCGCGCGACCGAGGAGGCGGTCCGGATCTTCAACGAGCCCAAGGCGGTGGTTGAGACTCCGGGCCCCAGGGCCGATGGTGGGACTCCGCGGCTTCGACCCGTGCCCGACGCGAGTGTGGCCGAACTCGAGCACCTCCTCGAGGACTACCTCGACACCCGCGTCCACGTGGACCTGAAGGGCCGGAATGGCCGCATCATCATCGATTTTGCGGATCTCGACGACCTGGAGAGGCTGTATATCGTCATCTCGCAGGCCAAGTAGTCTCAACTCTCAACCTCACCTTCTTCTTGAGGTTTTCCCCAAGTTGTGGATGAAGTTGTGTGTTTCTCGCTTAAAAAACCTTATTCCTACGGTATTTTGGGGAGAGAGACGGTGTTCACCCGTTGTGAAGTCGTGATCACTTGTGGAAAACGGCCGAAATCAGGTCCGATATGGCTCCGGCGACGCGCTCGATCACCTCGCCACGCTGCTCACCGTATTCCACCTGGATGGTGGTCATCCTCGTTTCGCGAAGGATCGGTAGCGCCATGCCCGTCACCTCGACGCGCGGTAGGTCACGGTAGTGCGAGAGCGCGGTGGCGAGCTCGGTGGCGAGCCGCTCACCTCGCCGTGAGTGGGAGCGGTAGCTCGCCCAGTAGTGCAGGTGGACCCCCAGCACCTCGTCAAGCAGCGCGAAGGAGAGCACGACGGCCGCGTTGTTTCGATTGGCGAATTCGGCCACCTCGTCGACGGGGTTGTCAGGGAGGTGGTGCACAGCCACGTGTTCACGTAGCCGCTGGGCGACCCGCTGCGCGAGGGGTCCGGCTCCGGCGATGACGACCGGACCGTCGGTCACCGCGTCGAAGCCCGCCTCGTCACGCGCGTCGGTGACCAGGTGGCTCGCATCGGCGCGAGCGGTCATCCGTAACAACTCGTCCAGAGTCGCCCGCGACAGTGTTCCGCTGGGCTCGAGGGCGCGATTCTGCTGGAAGTCGATCAGGGCGATCTCGGTCTGTGCACCGAAGATGCCGTCGATCCGGCCAGGGTTGAAGCCCAGGCGAGCGAGACGAACCTGTAATTCGGCGACATCGTCGCCGCGCAGGAAAGGGCGGGCGGCGTAGAGGAGTCGGGCACCGAGGTGCCACCCGGCCTCTACCAGTCGTGACCAGGTCGTGGCGTCGATCTCGCCAGTGATGGGCAGCCCTCGTGAGCGTTGGAACGCCTCGATCACCGCCGTGGTCGGCTCGTCGATGGCGGGCGCGTCCCCTAGATCAAAGCCGAGGCCGCGCAACCGTTCGCGGACCTCGCGGACCAGGGGTCCGGAGTCGCCCAGTCGCAGGGGGAGGTGAGGACTCGGCGTACGAATCGTGGTTACAGGTGGGCGGTGACGTCGCGCAGGAGGGCTCCCTTGGGCTTGGCGCCCACCAGGCGGGCGGCCACCTGGCCGTCCTTGAACAGGATGAGGGTCGGAATGCTCATCACGGAGTATCGCGTGGCCGTGGCCACGTTGACGTCGACGTCGAGCTTGCCGATCGAGAATCGGTCGGCCTGCTCCACGGCGAACTCCTCGAGGATGGGCGCGATCATCTTGCAGGGGCCGCACCACTCGGCCCAGAAGTCGACCAGGATCGGCTTGTCGGCGGAGGAGATGACCTCGTCGAAGGTCGCGTCAGTGAGAATGATCGGTGCGGTCATCAGCCCTCCCAGAGGACGTCGGAGTGTCTCGTCCACTCTAGCGAGGCGACTAGAAACCCTGTGCCTCCAGCCAGCGCTCGGCGTCGATCGCCGCGACGCAGCCCGACCCTGCGGAAGTGATCGCCTGGCGATAGACGTCGTCCTGCACGTCACCGGCGGCGAAGAGACCGTCGATGTCGGTGTAGGAGCCGATGCCTGTGCGCACGTAGCCGTTGTCACGCAGCGTGAGCTGGTCGATCACCAGCTCGGTGTTGGGAACGTGCCCGATCGCGAGGAAGACGCCGGTGACGTCCAGGACGCTCTCCTCACCAGTGATGGTGTCGCGCACGGCCAGTCCGGACACCTTGTCGTCACCCAGGATCTCGGTGACCTGGGTGTTCCACGCGAAGCGGATCTTCTCGTTGGACCGCGCTCGCTCCTGCATGATCTTCGAGGCTCGCAGTGAGTCGCGGCGGTGCACGATGGTGACCGTGGAGGCGAAGCGGGTGAGGAACGTGGCCTCCTCGATGGCGGAGTCGCCACCACCGATCACCGCGATCTCCTGACCGCGGAAGAAGAAGCCATCACAGGTGGCGCAGGTGGAGAGGCCGTGGCTCAGCAGGCGCTCCTCACCCGGGACGTTAAGCATGAGCGAACGCGCGCCGGTCGCGAGGATGACCGCGTCGGCGCTGATGCTCGGCTCGGCCTCGTCTCCGATCCATGCGCGAAACGGCCGCACGGTCGTGTCGAGACGTGTGACCTTGGCGACGCGCAGGTCGGTGCCGAAACGCTCGGCCTGGGCACGCATGTTCGCCATGAGGCCCGGTCCGGAGATGGCCTCGGGAAAACCGGGGAAGTTCTCGATGTCGGTGGTCAGCATCAGCTGCCCACCGGGCTGGTCCGACGTCGACGAGGGCTCGCCCTCGATCACGATGGGCGAGAGCTGAGCGCGACTCGAGTAGATCGCGGCCGTCAGGCCGGCGGGGCCTGACCCGATGATGAGGACACGCGTGTGCTCCATTTGCTCTTCCTACTTCCTTAGGGTGACGGGCTTACGCCGGCGCCAGATCAGCAGTCCGGTCACGAGTGAGATCGCTCCGACGATGAGGTAGGTCAGCCACTCCCGGCCGGCGAAGAGGTAGACGTTGAGAAGTCGGACGACGCCGACGGCGAGGACGATTACGATCACGAGGGCCATGACGGCGATGATGAACCCGAAGGCGACGGCTCGACCGGCGATGAGCAGTGGTCGGACGACCTTGTCGTGGACGATGTCCAGAACGTGGTCGAACGACTGCAGGGTCTTGTCGACGAGGTCGGGGCCTTCGTCGTGGCGCTGACGGGGCACATCATCATCGTTCATGCCACGAACTTACCGCGTCCGTCTCGCTCGTCCCGCGTGCGCCGCAGCGCAGTCGGTTCGCCTCCTCGATCGGGACGCGGGGCTCAGTTCGCCGGGCCCGAGGCCTGGATCCACGCGAGACCGATGATTCCCGGGCCACCGTGGGTGCCGACGACCGGGCCCATGTCAGTGACGATGACGGGGTACTCACTGGCGATGTCGCGAATGAGCGCGCGTAGCGTGTCCACCTCCGGCGAGGCGCCGTGCACGATGGCCAGGCGCCGTAGCGGGACGTGATCGCGGGCTCGCTGGGCGACCACGGCCAGCGCGCGGGGGCGTGTGCGCTGGCGTCCGGCTTCGGCCACGACGCCGTCCTTCAACTCGAGGATCGGCTTGATGGCGAGCACCTGGCCCAGCAGAGCCCGCGCGCCGCCGATGCGCCCTCCCTTCACGAGGTGCTCGAGGGTGTCGAGCATGGCGCACACGCCGACGCGCTCGATCAGCGAGTGGGCGCGCGTCACCAGTTGCGCTAGGTCGTCGCCCGCCCGCGCCGCCTCGGCCACGTCGATCACGATGAGCCCCTCGGCGATGGTGACGGCCTTCGTGTCGATGACCGTGACCGGAATGACGTCGGCGACGTCCTCCGCGGCCACGCTCGCGGCCTGGAAGGTGGCCGACAGGGACGCCGACAGGGTCAGGACGATGACGCCCTCGGCGCCCTCGTCGTGCGCTCGCTCGTAGGCGGCCCGAAACGCGCCCGCCGAAGGGGCGGCAGTCTCGGGAAGGACCGTCGAGGTGGCGCACTTTCGCCAGAAGTCGGCTGGCGAGAGCTCGACGCGATCGACGTACTCCTCATCGCCGAAGCGGATCGTGAGCGACACGATCTCGATTCCCAGCGCTGTGGCGATGTCCTGCGGCACGTCGCACGCGCTGTCGGTGACTACTCGAATGCCGGCCACGATCCCCCTAGAACGCCCCCAGCCTTGCATCTTTCGAGCGGCGCCGGGTGGCGCGGCGCTGGCCGAGCACGACTGCGACCACGTAGGCCACGGCGCCGAGCACGAGGGCCACGGTGAAGCGCATTACCAAACCCGCGCCGTGGGTGGCGCTGGAGGTCGCGTAGGTGAGCACGATCACCGCGGTCGCCGCGAGCGAGGCGGTGAGGGTGCGTCGCATGTGCACCGACCAGATGACTGGCGCGACCCGCACGCGGTAGTGGGCGAGCACCGCCAGGGCGGCGACGGCCGTCACGGTGTAGCCGATTGACACGCTCGCGGTGAGCCCGGCCACGGAGTGGCGCCCTAGGGCGAAGGCGACCACGATGGTCAGGCCGTTCTCCACGACGTAGAGAAGAAAGACCTGGCGCGCGCGCTGCATGGCCTGGAGGCCGCGCACGCACAGTTGGAAGACCGTGAAGCCCGGGAGTCCGGCCGCCAGGATAGCGAGCACCGTACCGGCGTCGAGGGGGTGTCGTGCATCGAGGTGGTTGAGCAGGATGGCGACCAGTGGCTGGGCCAGGACCAGCAGCACGAGCGAGGATGGAATGATGATGACCAGCGACTGGCGGAGCCCGAAGCGCAGGCGCTCGCCGAGGGCGTCGAAGTCCTGGGCGGTGGCCAGATGAGCGAACTGGGGCGTCAGCGAGCCGAGGACCGACACCACGATGACGGCGTAGGGCATCTGCATGAAGGACCAGCCGTAGGTGTAGGCGCTCACGGGTCCGCTGCCCCCGATTCCGTAGGCCAGCGCCAGCACGATGTACAGGGACAGCTGGTTGGTCAGGACCACGAGCAGGATCCAGCTCCCGAGGCGCCCGATGGCGCGCACCGCCGGATCGCGTAGGTCCAGCCGGGGGGTGAGGCGCCAGAGGTCGCTGCGCGCGAGGGAGGGGAAGAGGAGGAGAAACTGCACGGCCACGCCTAGCGTGGTGCCCAGTCCGAGCCACAGCAGGTCACGCGACGAGGCCAGCGTGGCCAGGGTGGGGCTGGGATCCACCAGGTGGAACCAGATGAGGACCGCGATGCAGACGAAGTTGTTGGCCACAGGGACCCACGTCGCCATGATGAACTTTTGGCGCACGTTGAGCAGCGCCGTCGCGACGCCGATCACGCCGTAGAAGAAGACCTGTGGGACGAACCACCGCAGCAGCGCCGTGGCGATGGCCCGCTGGTGGCGCAGCGAGCTCAGGGACGCCGTCGAGGACGCGTGTCGCATGGCGGTGAAGCCGTCGATAATCCACGGGGCGCCCCACCACGAGATCGCCGACGCGAGCACCAGGAGGATCACGGCCGCGGTGACCACGCTGGAGATGGAGCGCCAGGCTCGTCGTTCGCCGTCGAGGGCCAGTCGCTCGACGAACACCGGAATGAACGTGGCGCCGGCGATGCCGCCGAGCACCAGGTCGAACAGCATGTTCGGCACCGTGTTGGCCAGGTTGAACGCGTCGGCGAGGGGCGTGAAGCCGAAGGCCCACGCCAGGACGAGCACCCGCAGGAGTCCGGTCAGGCGCGACGCCAGCGTGCCGCCGGCCATGGAGAGGATGCGTGACCCGTGGGTCGCTTCGCGGGTCATCGGGCGTGTCGTCCCTTGGGCCGACGCCGCGACGTGCGCCACCACCAGAGCGCGAGCACGAGGATCGACGCGCCCGTGAGGAGGTAGCCCACGACCGACGTGGCGGTGACGCGGACCTGGATGGCGGTCTGGGCCAGGACGACCTGGTTGTTGGGTGTGGTGAGCGTGACCTGTAGGGTCGCGCCGCTGGAGGAGCGCGCGGCGGTGGGTAGGCGGACCGACGTGGTGGGCGAGCTGAGCGTCACGGCGAACAGGTTGCCGCGCACGAGCCCCACGCCATTGGTGGTGAGGTGCAGGACCGCCGTGACCGTGTAGGGCGCGCGACTGAGCACCGTGATCGGCAGCGCGGTGCCGGGACCGGTGAGCGTGATCGCCGCGGGGTCGATCGAGAACTGGCTCGTCTGTGCGGCGAGCAGTGCGGAGGCGTGATCGATCGCGCGCTGGCGCACCTGCGCGGAGCCCACCGTCTCGCACGACGCCACGGCGACGCGCAACTGGTCGCCGAGCGTCGAGGAGGTGACGGCTTGCGCGTAGGAGGTGGTCGTGCCGATGAGCGAGAGGAGCGAGGTGACGTTGCGCGCGGACCAGGTGGAGGTGGGTCCCGCCGCGAGGGCGCGCGTCGTGGGCGATCCGTTGGTGGCCACCAGTGAGGAGTCGAAGGCCGGCGCCAGAGCGCTGGCGACGACGAAGGGGTTGTGCGCGAGGCCGGCGAAGACGTCGTTGAGGTAGGCGGGCGACGTGGCGGGCGCCGGGGCGTCGATGACGACCGTGCGCGTCGAGGGGGCGTTGGGGGCCTCGAAGTGGAGGAAAGCCAGGGTGTCGAGGGTCAGCACCGATCGCAGCCCGGGCGCGAGGGTGGCGTCGGTGGCGAGTTGGGAGAGCGGCGAGTCGGTGGCCAGGGCTAGCAGCGAGCGGGCGCCGGGAACGTGGAACGGCGCCCCCCAGGTGAGCGTCGTGGTGGGCGCGACGCTGAGCGCCGACTCCGGCAGCACGACGTCGGTGACCCCGACGGCGTCGAGCGCCGCCATGGTGCCGGTGGTCGGCGGGCGGGCCACCACGACCGGGGCGTCGGCGAGGTGGCCGGTGACGGAGTGGATGAACTGATCGGTGAGGCTGAACTGCAGTGCGACCTGGGTCGTGAGGTGGTGGCGCCAGAGTCCCGCGAGGTCGATCGAGCTGGGCAGCCCCGGCTCGATCTGGTGCGCGGGACTGGCGAGTGACGCGGTCAGCGCCCTGCGCCAGGTGGTCGACCGCTTCGAGGTGGCGGTGAGTGAGCGCGTGAGGGTGAGGTAGGTGGTCGTCAGGGTGACCGGGACCGCCGGGTGGTGGGCGATCGCCTCCAGGGCCGCGATCGTGCGCTCCGGATGGAGCCACGACGAGTCGGCGAGCGAGGTGATCCACACCAGGTGAAGAGGACGGGCGACCGCGCTGGCTTGCACGGCGAGCAGTGACCAGGCGGTCGTCGTCGTGGTGCCGCTCGTCGTCGTGTAGGAGAGGGGGTAGACGCCGTCGCACGTGAGGCCCGCGCACGGGAGGTGCAGCAGCGTCGGACGCGACGTGCACGGCGAGGGGTGGCGCCCGGGCCGAGTGGTGAAGAGGGCCAGGGAGAAGGTGACCGCGTGTCGCGACGAGCAGCGCAACGTGAACGGCCCCGTCGTCGCGACGGCGGCGGCCGGCGACCCGACGCCACTGGCGATCGGCGCCAACTCGGAGCGCGTGAGGATGCGGGGATAGAGCGAGAGGCGCAGGGTCGTGCCCGACGAGTGGGCGGGGAGCGCCACGCTGATCGAGATTCGTGCGGCCCCCGTGCGCGACAGGACCGCGACCGCGTCCTGGTGCACCAGGGTGAGGGCCGGGCTGGGAGAGGTCGCGGCCTGCGCGGCCGCGGGCCACGTCGTCGTTGCGAGGCTGAGTAGTACGCCGCCGAGCGCCCGCCACCAGGTCGAAAGTCGGTGCGACATGCTGCCCCAGGCTACCGTCGCTCCGATCACGCGGTGAGAGACCACTACCCTTGCTTCGCAGTGACGACAATGGAACAGGTACACGAGCGACTCAACGAGATCGCCGATCTCTCACGCGGACTGGCCCTCGCCTTCGATCGCGGGGGATTCTCTCTCTACGCCGTGGGCGGCGCGGTGCGCGACGCCCTGCTGGGCCTCTCGCGCGGGGAGGAGGTCGAGATCGACTTCACGACCAACGCGCGCCCCGACGACGTCGAGGCGTTGATGAAGCCCCTGTGCACGACGCTGTGGGAGCAAGGCCGCGCCTTCGGCACGATCGGGGGGATCCTGCGGGAGAACGGGGTCAAGGCGGAGGTGACGACCTTCCGCTCCGAGGCCTACGTCGATCACTCGCGAAAGCCTTCCGTGGAGTGGGGGGACTCGCTCGAGGTCGATCTGGGGCGCCGCGACTTCACGATCAACGCCCTGGCGCTCGACGTCGTGGCGTTGGCCACCGGCGCCACCGGCGTGCAGACCCTCTTCGACTACCACCACGGGTACCGGGACCTGCACGATCGCGTGCTGCGCACGCCCGCCGATCCCGCGGTGCTGTTTCGGGACGATCCGCTGCGCATGCTGCGCGCCGCGCGCTTCGCCGCGCGCTTCGAGATGAGCATCGATCCGTCGGTCGAGAGGGCCGCCGCCGAGGTGGCGGACCAGCTAACCAAGGTGTCCGTCGAGCGGATTCGCGGCGAGCTCGACCTGCTCCTCCTCACGGCGACGCCGTCGCCGGGGCTGGACTTCATCGTGCGCACCGGACTGGCCACCCACTTCCTGCCCGAGCTGCCCGCGCTGCGCCTCGAGCAGGATCCCGTGCACCAGCACAAGGACGTCCTCGCCCACACCTGGGCGGTCGTCGACAAGGCGTCGCCGCGCCTCGTGCTGCGCCTGGCGGCGCTGCTGCACGACATCGGCAAGCCGGCGACGCGCGCCTACAGCGACGAGGGCGTCACCTTCCGTTTCCACGAGGTGGTCGGGGCTCGCCTGACGCGCAAGCGCCTGACCGCTCTCAAGTACTCTCAGCAGATCGTCGACGACGTGACGGCGTTGGTGGAGCTGCACCTGCGCTTCCACACCTACAAGATGGGCTGGACCGACAAGGCGGTGCGCCGCTACGTGCGCGACGCGGGTCCCCTGCTCGACGACCTCAACGAGCTCACGCGCTGTGACGCCACGACGCGCAACGCTCGCAAGGCCACGACCTTCGCCCGACGCATGGACGAACTAGAGGTGCGCATCGCCGAGCTGCGCGAGCGCGAGGACCTCAGTCGGCTGCGTCCCGCCCTCGACGGTGTGGCGGTGATGGCGATCCTCGGCATCCCTCCCGGCCCCGCCGTGGGCCGCGCGTTGGACTTCCTGATGGAGATCCGCCTCGACGAGGGCGAGATCGACCCCCGGGAAGCGCGTGCCCGGCTCGAGGCCTGGTGGGCGGGCCAGGAGCGCTGAGGTCCCTACGGCCAGACGATGTTCTCGTCGGTTCCGCGCGCGAAGGCCTCGACCATCTCGTGGGCGACGTCGTCGTGGAACTGCACCGGCGGGGACTTCATGAAGTAGGCGGAGGGTCCGACCACCGGCCCTCCGATGCCGCGGTCGAGCGCCAGCTTCGCGCAGCGCACCGCGTCGATGATGACCCCGGCCGAGTTGGGTGAGTCCCACACCTCGAGCTTCAGCTCCAGGTTGAGCGGCACGTCACCGAAGTTGCGCCCCTCCATGCGGATGTAGGCCCACTTGCGGTCCAGGAGCCACGGGACGTGGTCGCTCGGGCCGATGTGCACGTCGTCGGCACCGAGGTGGCTGCTCTCGAGCTGGGAGGTCACCGACTGGGTCTTGGAGACCTTCTTCGACTCGAGGCGCTCACGGTCGAGCATGTTCTTGAAGTCCATGTTGCCGCCGACGTTCAACTGGTAGGTGCGGTCCAGCGTGAGGCCGCGGTCCTCGAAGAGCCGCGACAAGACGCGGTGCACGATGGTGGCGCCGACCTGGCTCTTGATGTCGTCACCGATGATCGGGACGCCGGCGTCGCGAAACTTCGCGGCCCAGACCGGGTCCGAGGCGATGAAGACGGGGATCGCGTTCACGAACGCGACGCCGGCGTCCAGCGCGGCTTGGGCGTAGAACCGCTGGGCCGCCTCCGAGCCGACGGGCAGGTACGAGACGAGGACCTCGGCTCGCGCGTCACGAAGGGTCTGAGCGACGTCGACCGCGTCGGCGGGCGACTCCTCGATCGCCTCGCGGTAGTACGTGTTGAGCCCGTCCATGGTCGGACCGCGCTGGACCGTGACCCCCAGAGACGGGACCGTGGCGAACTTGATCGTGTTGTTCTGACCGCCGTCGATCGCCTTGCCGAGGTCGTTGCCGACCTTGGTGGCGTCGACGTCGAAGGCGGCCACGAACTCGAGGTCGCTGACGTGATAGCCGCCGAGCATGACGTGCATGAGACCCGGTACGTCGTCGCCGTCGCGGGCGTCGCGGTAGTAGGTCACACCCTGGATGAGTGAGCTGGCGCAGTTCCCTACGCCGGCGATGGCCACGCGAATCTTCTCCATGGCGCTCCTTTCTTACTTCGCGTCGCGCGCGAAGGGTTGTGGGGTACTGCGTTCCGTGATCAAGAGCTGATCGATCCACGCCAGGTCCAGCTCGACCGACTGCGCGGCGTGCTCCATGACGCTGCGGGCGTAGCCGTCGAGCTGCTGGTTGCGCGTCCCGGCGCGCAGCTCCTCGAGTCGCTGGACGAGGTCGGCGCGGCGGCGCTCGAGCAGCGTGACGCGCCGGTTCGGTGTCAGGTGTCGGGCGAGGGCCATGCGCAACGAGAAGTTGCGTCCGTCGTCGACGGTCGACGGGTTGGCGAGCCGCTCGACGAACTCCTGACGACCACGCTCGGTGATCCGGTAGACCTTGCGTCCGCGCCGACCGAGGCCGGGGGTGCCGCGTCGTGAGCGCAGCGACGCGCGCTCGCCCGAGAGCGAGCCGGTCGAGAGGGATCCCAGACGCGGCTCGCTCGGCGTCACGGCCTCCACGCTGCCCTCGCGCTCCAGCCGGGCCAGAGCCGGGTAGATGGAGCCGAAGGAGACGTTGACCCCGAGTCCGAGCCGGTCGCGTAGCTGGGTGCGGATTTCGTAGCCGTGGTGGTCGCGCTCCATGAGCAGGCCGAGGATGGCGATGTCCAACACGCGATCCACTATATCACTTCGATATATCGACGCAGCAGTGCGACCGTTCGTGGCGTGGCGCGGCGCGCGCGGGGCGGTAGTGTCGCGCCTAATGACCAAGGACCCCCGCTCGAGCACCGCGAACGGTGCGGTCGTCGAGTTCGGATTGGTTCGCCACGCGCTGCTCAGTCGGCTGGCGCAGGGCCTGGTGCGACCCGAGGATATCTGCGACGCGCACCCTGAGCTGCTGCGCGCCGCGCGCCACGTCGGGCGGCCCTCGGGCGAGGTGTGCCCGGTGTGCCACGATCGCGAGCTCGTCGAGGTGACCTACGTGTTCGGGGTGCGGCTCGGTCCGGGGGGGACGTGTCCGAGTTCGCGCGCGGAGCTGCTGAAGCTGGAGCGGCGCGAGGACCCGGTGCAGTGCTACGCGGTGGAGGTGTGCGTGGCGTGCTCGTTCCACCACCTGGTGCGGCGCTGGGCGGCGGGGGGTCGCCCGGCTCGACGCAGCCAGCCCCGCCGACGTCGCGAGGTCGGCGAGTGACGCTCAGCGCGCTCGCGATCCGCTCGCGCAAGCGCGGCCGAGGCGATGCGCCGTTGGTGATGGTGACGGCTTACGACGAGCCGAGCGCGCGCTACGCCGACGAGGCCGGTGTGGACGTGATCCTCGTCGGCGACTCGGTGGCCAACGTCGTCATGGGCCACGAGGACACGCTGCACGTCACCGTCGACGATATGTGTCACCACGTGCGCGCGGTGGCCGCCGCGCGACCGCGCGCGCACGTGGTGGCGGACCTGCCCTGGCTCAGCTACCACCTGGGGGTGAACGAGAGTGTGCGCAACGCCGCCGCGTTGGTGCGCGCCGGGGCGCAGAGCGTCAAGCTCGAGGGGGGTCGAGTGCGCCTCGCCGTCGTGCGCGCGCTGCTCGACGCCGAGATCCCGGTGATGGGCCACCTGGGGCTGACGCCCCAGAGCGTGCTGGCCTTCGGCGGCTTCAAGGTGCAGGCCAAGACTCGGGAAGCGGCCGAGGCGATCACGCTCGACGCCGTGGCGCTACAGGACGAGGGGGTCTACGCGATCGTGATCGAGGGGGTGCCCAGCCTGGTGGGGACCCACGTCACGCACGCGCTGACAATTCCGACCATCGGCATCGGTGCCGGGCCCGACACCGACGGGCAGGTGCTGGTATGGCACGATCTGCTGGGGCTGAGCGGCCGTACGCCGGCGAAGTTCGTGCGTCGTTACGCCGACCTCGGCGCGGCCACGGTGGAGGCGCTGCGCCACTACGCCGAGGACGTGCGCGCGGGGACCTTCCCCAACGAGTCCGAGACGTACGCCAACCCCGACGGACTCTTCGACTAGCCCGCCGGGCGTCCACCCACTAGACTGGTGTCCCCACACGGGTGGGAACGAACACCCTGCTCTGTCGCACAGAGCCCGGCCTAGCCGGTCCAGAGGGAAAGGACAGTGGCCATGCGGCCTTATGAGACCATGATTGTGTTCGACACTGCCGTCGACGCACAGTCCATCCAGGTAGCCCTCGATCGGGCGCTCGACACGATTCGCGCGAATGGCGGAACTCCCGGGACGATCGACCGTTGGGGAAAGCGTCCGTTGGCGTACGAGATCAAGAAGCGCAAAGAGGGGTACTACGTGCTGGTGGAGTTCAGCGGGGAGCCGACCACCGTGGTCGAGCTCGACCGGATCCTGACCTTGGCCGACGAGGTCCTGCGATTCAAGATCCTGCGACGCCACGAGCAGACCACCGCCGGCCGCGTCGCGGCTGAGGCGTAGGGTCGACGCACCGAAACAGGAGGCCACATGCCAGACAACACCGTCACGATCGTGGGCAACATCACCCGCGACCCGGAACTCAAGTTCCTCAACAGCGGGCAGGCGGCGATCCGCCTGTCCGTCGCCGTCAACCGCCGCTGGCAGAACCGCCAGACCCAGGAGTGGGAGGAGCGGGTGTCGTACTTCGACATCGCTGGCTACGGCCCGATGGCCGAGAACGCCGCGAACTCCTTGTCCAAAGGGACGCGCGTCGTGGTCACCGGTCGCCTCGAGCAACGCAGTTGGGAGACCGAGAACGGCGACAAGCGCTCGATCGTCGAGATCAACGCCGACGAGATTGCGCCGTCGCTGCGCTTCGCCACCGCCGTCGTGACGCGCACTCCGCGCCCCGAGGGCGGGTCCTACACCCCCGCGCCGGCGCGCAACGCCGAACCGACCAGTACCTACGCCTTCGATGAGGAGCCCTTCTAATGCCTCGCATCAACAACCCCAAGCCACCCAAGCGCGCCCCGAAGATCGACACCCGACGGGTCAAGAAGAAGCCGTGCGCCTTCTGCCAGCACGGGGTCGACACGGTGGACTACAAGGACCTGGCGCAGTTGCGCAAGTACATCTCCGATCGCGGCAAGATCCGTGGTCGGCGCGTCTCGGGCAACTGTCAGCAGCACCAGCGCGATGTGAGCGACGCCATCAAGACGGCTCGCGAACTGGCGCTGCTGCCCTACACCCAGCGCACCGTCACCGAGCGCCGCGGGGGACGCGGCGACCGCGGCGACCGCGGTCCGCGCGGACCGCGACCGGAGCGCGAGGAGGCGGTGGCCCCCAGTGAGACGGTCGAGGAGCTCGTCGCCGACGACGCGTCCACCGAGGAGGTGGACGCGTGAAGGTCCTCCTACGCAGTGACGTCACGGGCCTGGGCCGTCGCGGCGACATCATCGACGTGCGCTCGGGCTACGCCCGCAACTTCCTCCTGCCCACGGGGCGCGGACTCGCGGCGACGGAGTCGATGGAGACCCAGGCGTCGTGGATGCGCACGTCACGTGACCTGCGCGACGCGCAGAGTCGTCAAGCCGCCGAGACCCAGCGAGCGGTGATCGAGGCTGCGACGGCCACGGTCGCCGCGCGGGCCGCCGCGAACGGCCGCCTCTTCGGCTCGGTGACCGAGGCCGACGTCGTGAACGCGATTCGCACCGCCACGGGGATCTCCCTCGACCGGCACGCGATCGAGATGGACGAGCACCTCAAGGTCGTGGGACCGGCGACGGTGCGCGCCGTGCTCTTCGACGGCGTGGTGGCCCAGGTGTCGGTGGAGGTCGTCGCGAAGTAGCGCCGATCACGATGACGCCACGCCGCCGGGACGCGAGTTCCGGCGGCGTCGTCGCGTCGCGACCCGCGATGCCGTCGTCGGGCGGTTGCGCCGCCGTCGTGTCACAGCAGTGCGCCACGATGGAGGCGGAGGTTTGCCACAGTGATATCCCCACGTTGTTGTTCTTGCGCCGCACAGGTCCGGTCGGCGACCGTTGATGTCCTATGACCCCGGGGGCCCCATGACTCAGATTGACGCGCAGCGCGGCCGTGGCGGATCGCCGTCACCGGGTGGACGGATGCCCCCGAGTGCGCTGGAGGCCGAGGAGTCGCTGATCGGGGCGATGCTGCTCTCCGCCGAGGCGGTCAGCGTCGCCTTCGAGACCGTGCGCGCCGAGGACTTCTATCGCCCGTTGCACGGGCAGATCTTCAGCGCCATCGTGGCCCTGGCCAACGCCGGCGAGCCGGTCGATTACGTCACGGTCCAGGCCAAGCTGCAGGAGCACGGCGCCCTCGGCGTCGAGGTGGCGCTACTGTCCTCGCTGCAGCTCAACACGCCCTCGGCGGCCAACGCGCAGCACTACGCGGAGCTCGTGCGCGACAAGGCCCAACAGCGCCGGTTGATCGCCGTGGCCGGGGACATCGTGGACGAGGCCTACGTGGCGACCGACGACGTGGCCGGACTGATCGACGAGGCCGAGCGCAAGATCAACCAGATCGCGGACAACCGCACGGTCGACTCGGTCTCGACGATCCAGTCGCTGCTGCTGAGCGAGGCGGACATCCTGGAGACGCGGGGGGAGACCCGCGGGCAGTTCAACGGTCTCGAGACCGGGTACCGGTCCCTCGACCTGATCCTCCAGGGCCTGCAGCCCAACTCGATGACCATCGTGGGCGCGCGGCCGGGGACCGGAAAGACCGCCTTCGCGCTGGGGATCCTGGTTCACGTGGGTGCCGTGGTGCGTCGCCCGGCGCTCTACTTCTCCCTGGAGATGAGTCGTCAGGAGCTCGCCGAGCGCATCCTGGCCTCGACGGCGCGGATCGACTCCTCGAAGCTGCGCACCGGCGACCTCAGCGACGCCGACTGGAACCGCGCGCACGAGGCGTTCGGCTTCTTGCAGGCGGCCCGGGTCTTCATCGACGACAACCCCAGTCTGACGGTCATGGACGTGCGGGCGCGGGCGCGGCGCATCAAGCAGCAGAACGGCGACCTCGGAGTGGTGATCGTCGACTACCTGCAGCTGATGAGCTCGCGGGGGCGGGCCGAGAACCGCCAGGTGGAGGTCTCGGACATGAGCCGCGCGCTGAAGATCCTGGCGCGCGAGCTGCAGTGCCCGGTCATCGCCCTGTCCCAGCTCTCGCGCAAGCTCGAGGAGCGCGCCGACAAGCGACCGGTGATGTCGGACCTGCGCGAGTCGGGCTCGCTCGAGCAGGACGCCGACGTGGTCCTCTTCCTCTACCGGCCCGAGCAGTACGGGGAGGTGCCCAACGACAAGCGGGCCGACGCGGAGATCATCGTGGGCAAGAACCGCAACGGCCCCACGCGCAGCGCCCACCTCACGTGGCGCGGTGAGTTCGCGCGCTTCGACAACGTCGCCGAGGTTCGCGACCTCTGATCGCCGGCGCACGTTAGATTCGAGTCGATGACCACTCCCGCCTTGCAGGCGCAGCGCCTCGGCAAGTCGTTTCGCGGAGTGGAGGCGGTGGTGTCGCTCGATCTCGTGCTCGACGCGGGGGAGGTGGTCGGGTTCCTCGGTCCTAACGGCGCGGGCAAGTCCACCACCCTGCGGATGCTGCTGGGGCTGCTGCGGCCCACCACGGGGACGGCGTCGATTCGGGGGCACCGCGCGGGCTCGCCCGAGGCTCGCGCCGACGTCGCCTACGTCGCGGGCGACGTGGCGCTCTGGCCGCAGCTCACGGGGGCCGAGACCATCGAACTGCTGACCTCGCTGCACGGATCGTGCGACGCGCGCTACCGCGACGAGCTGGTCGCGCGCTTCGACCTCGACCCCTCGCGACGGGTGCGGGCCTACTCGCGCGGCAATCGGCAGAAGGTCGCCCTGATCGCGGCGCTGGCCACGCGGGCGCCGGTCCTGCTACTGGACGAGCCGACCTCCGGTCTCGATCCGCTGATGGAACTGGTCTTTCGCGAGTGCGTGCTGGAGGCGGGCGCCCGCGGTCAGGCGGTGCTGCTCAGCTCGCACCTGCTGGCCGAGGTGGAGCACCTGTGCCAGCGCGTGGCGATGATTCGCGAGGGCCATCTGGTGCGCGTCGCGGACGTGGAGGAGCTGCGGGCCCTGGTGGACGTGGAGTTCGAGATCACGGGCGACGTGGGTGACCTGTCCGGCGTGGCCGGCGTGAGCGAGGTCACGCCCCTGGTCGACGGGGTGCGCGTGCGGGTGCACGGCTCGCCGGGTCCGCTCCTCGCGGCCCTGGCGACGCGCCCGGTGAGCGCGCTGCGAACCCGTGAGGCGTCACTCGAGGAGATCTTCCTGTCGTTCTACGCTCCCGCCACGACGACGTGAGGCGCGGGCGCCTGGCGGCGATGGCGTGGCGCCAGGTGCGCACGAGCACGGTCGTGGTCGCGGTCGTGCTGGTGGGGGGAGTGCGGGCGACCGTGGCGACCTACGGCGCCAGCGGCGGCGCGCGCGGCATGCTTGCGGTGCTGCCGCTGCTGCGCAATCCGGCGGTGGAGGCGCTCGACGGTCGGGTCACCACGCTGGCCACGGCCGGGGCCTACGTGCAGTGGAAGATGGGGGCGTGGATGGCGCTGGCCCTCGCCGCCTGGGGGGCGCTGCTGGCGACGCGGGTGACCCGCGGAGCCGAGGACGTGGGGACCTGGGACCTGATCGCCGCCGCCCCGCCGGGACGGCGCCGGGCCTTCGACGTCAGCGTGGTGGCGCTGGCCCTCGCCGCCCTGGTCGCGGGCGCCGCGACCACGCTGGGCCTGGCCCTCGGGGCGCAGACCCTTGCCGACAGCGTCCTCTACGGCGCGGGGATCGCCGGCGTCGTCGCGCTCGGCGCGGGGACGGGGCTGGTCGCGGCTCAGTTCAGCGCCCCGCGCCGCGGCGCGTCCCAACTGGCGATGGTGGCGCTGACCGCCGCCTTCCTGGCGCGCGTGGTCGCCGACGGGTCGCGCGGCGCGGGCTGGCTGCGGGCCCTCACGCCCTTCGGCTGGCTCGAGAGCCTCGGCGCCTTCCAGCACCGCGAGGCGGGTTGGCTGGCGCTGCTGCTCGGTGTTCCGGTGGCGCTGACCGGAGCGGCGCGCGCCCTGCAGTCGCGCCGTGACGTGGGAATCGCACCCTTCGCGCGGGCCGACGCCTCGCGCGCGCACCTCGCCACACTGCACTCGGTGGCCGGCTTCGCCCTGCGCCAGCGCCGGCCGGTGACGCTGACCTGGGCGGGCGGCCTCGCCGTGCTGGCCCTGGTGATGGGCTACCTCACCCACTCGCTCGTCGACTTCGCGCACACCGACCCCGCCTACGTCGCACTGTTGTCGCGTTGGGGGATCGGGGCGATGGTGAGCGTGCCGGGCTTCGTCGGTGAGCTGGCGGTGAGCGTGTCGCTGGCCCTGGCCCTCTTCGCCCTCGCGATGACGGCGGTCGTGGGGGCCGACCGCGTGGCGGGGCGCCTCGACGTGGCGCTGAGCGCCGCGAGCCGGACGCGCTGGATCCTCGCGGCGTTCGCGTCGACGTTGGCGGCGGCCGTCGCGCTCGGCACGGTGACCGCGGTCTTCGTCTGGGTGGGCGTTCGTCTGGGCGGCGCTCCGCTGAGCGTCGGGCACGTCGCGGCCGCGATGGGCAACGCGCTGGTCGTGGTGCCGCTGGCGGCCGGCTTCGGGTCGCTCGCGAGCGTTCTCGCGGCGCGCGTGGCGGTCGTCGTGGGCGCCACGCTGCTCGCGCTGTCGTACCTGGTGGCCGTCTTCGCCCCGCCCCTGCACTGGCCGGGCTGGGTGTCGGCCGCCTCGCCGTGGCGCTACCTGCGTGTCGTGCCTCCGGCGAGCGCCGGCCTGACGTCGACAATCGTGCTACTCGCGGTCGGCGTCGCCCTGGAGGCGGTGGCGGTCGTGCTCTTCGTGCGCCGCGACGTCGTGGCCTGACGAGCCGCCCGCCGCCGCCCGGTGCTCGCCGCGTGGCGTCCTATTTGGGCTGCATGCGGATGCCCGCGTCGAGCCGCACGCTCTCGGCGTTCATGTAGCTGTTGGTCAACAACTCGAGCACCAGCGACGCGAACTCCGAGGGGTAGCCGAGGCGCTTGGGCAGCAGCACGCCCTCGCCCAGGCGGGCCTTGAACTCATCGCTGGCGGGTCCGGTGCCGTAGATCGGGGTGTCGATCAAACCCGGGAGGACCGTGTTCACGCGGACGCCCACCACCGACAGGTCGCGGGCCAGGGGCAGCGTGAGGCCCACGATGCCGCCCTTGGAGGAGGAGTAGGCGACCTGGCCGATCTGGCCGTCCTGGGCGGCGACCGACGCGGTGTTGACGATCGCGCCGCGCAGCCCGTCGACGTCGGGGGTGTTGTGGCTCATCGCGGTGGCGCCGAGACGGCACACGTTGAAGGTGCCCACGAGATTGATCTCGATCACCTTGCGGTAGAGGTCGAGGTCGTGGGCCGAGGCGTACTCGCCGTCCTTGCCGATGGTGCGGGTGGCCCAGCCGATGCCCGCGCAGTTCACGACGCTCCACAGCGGCGCCATCGCCACCGCGGCGTCCACCGCGGCGATCACCTCGTCGGTGCTGGTCACGTCGCAGTGCGCGAACGTCCCGCCGAGCTCCTCGGCGAGCGCCTGGCCGGCCCCGTCGTTGAGGTCCGCGACGACCACGCGCACCCCGCGCGCCGCGAGGGCGCGCGCCGTCGCCTCGCCGAGTCCCGACGCCGCGCCGGTGACGAGTGCTGATGTGTTCGTGATATCCATGGCATCTCCTTCGTGGTCCACGTGCTTACCGGGCCGTAACTGAGTCAAGCAGATGTTGGCGGACGCGCGCGAGCCGGGGGGCCGTAGCGTGGTGGCGTGACGTCCCCCTACGACCTGTCGCGCGACGATCTGGCCGCGCTGCTCGACGGGGAGCCCCGCTACCGCGCCGACCAGGTGTGGCGGGGCCTATGGGAGGAGAACCGTCCCGTCGGGGCCATGACCACGCTGCCGCGCGCGCTGCGCGCGCGACTGGACGACGCGCTGACGCCCGCACTGCGCGCGGTGAACGAGGTGACCAGCGATCGTGGGGCGACGCGCAAGTGGGTGTTCGAGCTGGCCGGGGGCGCCACCGTGGAGACCGTGCTGATGACCTATGACGATCGGGTCACGGTGTGCGTGTCGAGCCAGGCGGGCTGCGCGATGGGCTGCTCGTTCTGCGCGACCGGCCAGGCCGGCTTCACCCGCTCGCTGGGGGTGGGCGAGGTGCTCGAGCAGGTGATGGTGGCCGCCCGCGCCGCGGCCCCCCGGCGTCTCTCCAACGTGGTCTTCATGGGGATGGGCGAGCCGCTGGCCAACTACGCCGTGACCATCGAGGCGCTGCGACGTCTCCACGAGAACCGGGGGCTCTCCGCGCGCCACCTCACCGTCTCGACGGTCGGCGTGGCGCCGGCGATCGAGCGGCTGGCCGACGAGGGGCTGGCCGTGACCCTGGCGCTGAGCCTGCACGCGGCGAACGACGACACCCGCAGCGAGCTGGTCCCCCTCAACCGGCGCTACCCGCTGGCGCGTCTGGCGGCGGCGCTGGCGTACTGGAGCGAGCGCACGTCGCGTCGCGTCAGCCTCGAGTGGGCGCTGATCGACGGGGTGAACGACACCGAGCGGTCCCTCGACGAGCTGGCGGCGTTCGCGACGCCGTTGCGCGCGCACGTGAACCTGATCCCGCTCAATCCGACACCGGGCTACCTCACCCGGGGCTCACCCCCGGCGCGCGTGACGGCCTTTCGCGACGGGCTCGAGGAACGGGGCGTCAACGCCACCGTGCGGCGCACGCGGGGCCGCTCGATCGACGCGGCGTGCGGCCAGCTCGTGAACGTCACCAACGCGCGCCGCGGCCGGCTGCGGGTGCGCGGCGCTGCTGACCCGCTCGTCGCCGCGCGGGAGGCGCGCGAGGAGGGAGGTACCGACGAGGGTGCGGCCGCGTCGACGCGGCGTACCGCGGGGTAACGCCGACGCGCACGCCCCGGCGGCGGCGGCCCTCGCGCCACGGCGCCCCGAGGATAGGGTGTCCCAGGAGAGTGTCGCGCGGTGGGAACGGCTACGACGCACCGACGACGTGGTCGGGCGTACGTCGAGCGGACGTACGGAGAGAAGGAGAACGCATGGATGGCGACGAGTTCGTCCAGATCTTGACGCCTGAGGGGCAGCGCGTGGCCCATCCCCTCTACGAGAGCTCGCTCGGCCGCGACGAGGTCTTCGGCCTCTACCGCGACATGGTGATCGTGCGCCGGCTGTGCAACGAGGCGACGTCGCTGCAGCGCCAGGGCCAGCTCGCGCTGTGGGCGCCGCTCCAGGGCCAGGAGGCGGCCCAGATCGGCGCGGGGCGCGCGCTCGAGGCCAACGACTTCGCGTTTCCCAGCTACCGCGAGCACGGCGTGGCGTGGTGTCGTGGCGTCACCCCCAAGGAGATGCTGCGCATCTTCCGCGCGGTGAGCAACGGGGGCTGGGATCCCCAGAAGTACCGCTACTCGGTGCCCACCGTGGTCCTGGGCGACCAGGTGCTGCACGCCGTCGGCTACGCCATGGGCGTGCAGCGCGACGGCGCCCACGAGGCGGTCATGACGTTCTTCGGCGACGGCGCGTCGAGCCAGGGCGACGTGCTCGAGTCCTTCGTGTGGGCCGCGTCGTTCAACGCGCCCGTCGTCTTCATCCTGCAGAACAACCAGTGGGCGATCTCCGAGCCCTCGTCACTGCAGGCGCGCATCCCGCTCTTCCACCGGGCGCAGGGCTTCGGCTTCCCCGGAATCCAGGTGGACGGCAACGACGTGCTGGCGATGTACGAGGTGACCCGACGTGCGCTCGACCTCGCGCGCGACGGTGGTGGCCCCACCCTGATCGAGGCCTACACCTACCGGATGGGCGCGCACACCACCTCCGACGACCCCACGCGCTACCGCGTGGACGCCGAGGTGGAGATCTGGAAGCATCGCGACCCGGTGGAGCGCGTGAAGGCGCTGCTGACGCGCGAGTACCGGATGAAGCGCGCGGCGCTCGACGAGGTGACCGCGCAGGCCGAGGAGATCGCGCTGCAGCTGCGTGAGGACGTCCTCGCGATGGACGCCCCCGACCCCCTCTTCATGTTCGACGACGTCTACGCCGCCCCCCACCCGCTCATCGAGCGCGGGCGACGCGAGATGGTCGAACTCGGCGTGAGCGAGGGCCGCTGATGTCCACCACGACGATGACGATGGCCCGCGCGCTCAACGAGGGACTACGCCGGGCGATGGAGGCCAACAAGAAGGTCCTGCTCATGGGCGAGGACATCGGCAAGCTCGGCGGGGTGTTCCGCATCACCGACGGCCTGCAGAAGGATTTCGGCGAGGATCGGGTCATCGACGCCCCGCTCGCCGAGTCGGCCATCGTCGGCACGGCGGTGGGTCTGGCGATCCGTGGCTACCGCACGGTCGTGGAGATCCAGTTCGACGGCTTCGTCTACCCCGCCTTCGACCAGATCGTCTCGCAGGTGGCCAAGCTGCACAAGCGCACCGACGGCGTCTACACGATGGGCCTGGTGATCCGTCTCCCGTTCCAGGGGGGCATCGGGGCGATCGAGCATCACTCGGAGAGCCCGGAGGCGTACTTCGCGCACACCGCCGGCCTGCGCGTGGTGAGCTGTTCGACCCCCAACGACGCCTACTGGATGATCCAGCAGGCGATCGAGCACGACGACCCGATCGTCTTCTGCGAGCCCAAGAGCCGGTACTGGGAGAAGGGCGAGGTCGACCTTGACCAGCCCCCCCACGGACTCTTCGACGCGGTCGTGCGTCGCGAGGGCCACGACGTGACCATGATCGGCTACGGCTCGATGGTCAAGACGGCGCTGCGCGCCGCCGAGGCCGCCGAGGCCGAGGGCGTGTCGATCGAGGTCATCGACGCGCGGTCTCTGGCGCCGTTCGACCTCGACGTGATGATCACGTCGGTGACCAAGACGGGCCGGCTGGTCATCGTCCAGGAGGCGCCGCCCACGGCCTCGCTCGGCTCGGAGCTCGCGGCCGAGCTGAGCGAGCGGTGCTTCTACTCGCTGCGCGCGCCCGCCCTGCGGGTCAGCGCCTACCACGTCCCCTACCCGCCGTCGCGCATCGAGGAGTACTTCCGGCCGAGCGTGGACCGGGTGCTCGACGCGGTCGACCGAGTGATGGAGTGGGAGTCGTGAGCGAGAAGACCTTCGAACTGCCCGACGTGGGCGAGGGCCTCGTCGAGGCGGAGATCGTGGAGTGGAAGGTGGCGGTGGGCGACGTCGTGCGCCTCAATCAGCCCCTCGTCGACATCGAGACCGCCAAGGCCGTGGTGGAGCTGCCGAGCCCCTACGCCGGCGTCGTGCGCGCGCGCTACGGGGAGGTCGGCGACGTGATGGCGGTCGGCTCGCCGCTGGTCGTCGTCGACGTCAACGTCGACGTCGACGACGCCCCGAGCGCCGCCCCGAGTGGCGAGACGAGTGACGCGGCGACGTCCGCCCCGGGGGGGCGCACCCCCGTGCTCGTCGGCTACGGCGTCGAGCAGGAGGACGCCGCCCCGGCACGCCGGCGCCGTGCTCGCCCGAGCGCCCACCCCGCCCCCACCGCGCGCGTGGCCGCCCCCCCCCCCCCCCCCCTCGCTGTGCCCGCGCCCAA
>JBMFWX010000007.1:0-64448 GCA_049964855.1 Acidimicrobiales bacterium | reverse complement strand
CGGGTGTCGGCGGTTTGATCGGAATGGTCTTCGTGTTCGTTCTATTCGAGGTCTTCACGATCGCGACCAACCTTCTGCTGTCCTCGGGTCAGATCGCCAACAACTCGGCCGACGTGCTGGCGGTCCTGGGTCAAGCCGTGTGGCACGGGACGGGTGGCAAGATCATCATCCTGGCCGTGGTGCTCTCCACGATTGCGACGCTCGAGACCACACTCATCCAGGTCACTCGCACCCTCTTCTCGATGGGGCGAGACCACACGCTCCCGGGGTTATTGGGCACGGTCCACTCGCGGCGCCGTACACCGCTCGTCGCGACCGGGGTCGTGACCGTGCTCTCACTGGGACTCTTCGTCGGGTCGCAGTTCATTGGCTCGATCGGCACGATCATGTCCGACGCGCTCAACGCCATCGGGCTCCAGATCGCCATCTATTACTCGCTGGCCGGCCTGGCAGTGGTGATGCTCTACCGGCGCCAGTTGTTCAAGTCGCTGAAGAACTTCGTCTTCATGGGCCTGTGGCCCCTCGTCGGCGCAGTGTTCATGGCGACCATGTTTGTCAAGACTATTCCGGGTCTTAACGCGACGACGCTGTGGGTGGGTCTGGGGGCGATGGCGCTTGGCGTGATCCCGATGACGTACTACTGGGTCAAGGGCAACCCCTACTTCACCCTGCCCAGTCCGCAGGATCGCCACGCCGCCGTCGAGGAGTTGGAGGAGCTCGAGCAGAACCTGTGACCTGACTCGACGGCCCGTACGGGAAAACCCTCAACCCTCAAGCGGTTTCGATCAACCCTAAAGTCTTATGCAAACCCTCAACCTTCAAGTACAGACATGCCAAGGGTTTGGCCGCCCTCTCGCGTGACGCGCGAGGCTACGGACACCACCTGCGGCACTACTCGACTGGCCACCGATCGCTCCGGACACGGTGGCGGACCCGTGACATCGCGGCGTCGCGGTGGGGTCCGGGCACCAGCAGTGGGGTGTCAGAGACGGGGTACCGTGGCCGTCGTGCCCCTGATGACGCCGACACTGTCGAGCGCGCGGCTACGACTGCGTCCCTTTCGCGACTCGGACGCGGACGCTCTCTTCGCGCTGCACGCCAACGCCGCCGTCATGCGCTACTGGGACGGACCGCCGTGGCGTGAATCCCAGCGTGCCGAGCGATTCCTCGCGACGTGTCGACTGATCGCCGAGGATGGGACCGGGGTGCGCGTGGCCGTGGAGCACCTCGCCGACGGGGCCTTCATCGGTTGGTGCGGCGTGACGCGATGGAAGGCGGGCTACCGAAGCGCGTCGCTGGGCTACTGCTTCGCCGACGCGGCGTGGGGCCACGGCTACGCCACCGAGGCTGCTCGAGCTCTTCTACGCTGGGCGTTCGACACGCTGCCGATGAATCGAGTCCAGGCCGAGCTCGACACCCGCAACGCGGCGTCGGCCCGCGTCCTGGAGAAGTTGGGATTCGTGCGCGAGGGGAGCCTGCGCGAGGACTGCGTTGTCGATGGTGAGGTCTCCGACTCGTGGGTCTACGGACTCCTGCGCCGAGAGTGGAGCCCCTCGGGCGGGTCCTCGTCTGTCGGTGATCCGTCGCTCGACGGACCAGGGCGCTAGCCCAGGCCGAAGGCAGCGGCCCATCGGGCGGGTGCCTCCTCGAGCAGGCTCGCGAGCGACTGCTCGGGCACGGCTGGCGAGAAGAGAAATCCCTGAGCCAGGTCGCAGCCGAGGTGACGGACCACCTCGAGGTGACCCTCGGTCTCGATTCCCTCGGCGAGCATCGTCGTGTGGAATCGATGGCCGAGCGACACGATCGCGCCCAGCAGCGTCTCGTTGAGTGCACGACGCGACGTGGCTTGCACGAAGGACTGGTCAATCTTGATGATGCTGGGCTGGAGGTCCGTCAGGTACGAGAGCGACGAGTACCCGGTGCCGAAGTCGTCGAGAGCGATGCGCACCCCGAGCGCGGCGAGGCGCTCGACGGCGAGGCGCGACTCGTCGACGTCGACGAGCGTCACACTCTCGGTGATCTCGATCACGAGGCGGTGCGGGTCCAGGTGAACCTCTTCCAGGGCCGTGGCGACGTAGTCGACGAGGTTGGCATCGTGGAACTGCCGGGCCGAAAAGTTGACCGTCACGAAGGGGGGGTCGGGACGCGACGAGACCGACACCGCCGCGCGGACCGCCGCCGCGAGGGCGAAGCGACCCAGTTCGGAAACCATGTCGGAGTCCTCGGCCGCGTCGATGAAGGCACTGGGCGCAATCCAGCCGCGCGACGGGTGCAGCCAGCGCATCAGTGCCTCGAGTCCCACGACCTCGAGCGTGTCCAACGACACGATGGGCTGGTAGTGCATCTCCAACTCGTCGTGGCGAAGTGCCGTGCGTAGGTCTTGGAGCAGAGTGAAGCGCGCCGTCGCGTGCTCGTGCATGGTTGGCGTGAAGAGGACGGCACGGCCCCGCCGATGCGCCTTCGCCTCGTAGAGCGCGGTGTCCGCCTCCTGGACGAGGGTGCGGGGGTCGGTTCGGGTCTCGTTCCACACGCTGACGCCGACGCTGGCGCGCTGGACGATCTCGAGGTCGCCGAGTCTGAAGGGACGAGTGAATGAGCCCAGCAGGCGCGCCGCGATGACCTGCGCCTCCTCGGGCGACGAGAGCGGATCGGCGAGGTAGAGAAACTCGTCGCCCCCGAAGCGCGACAGAGTGTCGGACGACCGCGCCACACCCTCGAGCCGTCGGGCCACGGCGGTCAGCAGTTGATCGCCGATGAGGTGCCCGTAGGTGTCGTTGACTCCCTTGAAGTCATCCAGGTCGAGCAGGAGCACCGCGCCCCACTCGCGCTGGCGCAGGGTGCGCGCGTGCGCCTGGGCCAGACGGTCGTCGAAGAGTGCGCGGTTGGCGGTGCCCGTCAGGGGGTCGTGAAGGGCTCGGTGGGCGAGCTGGGCGCTCAGGGCGCGTTCCTCGGTGATGTCGCGCTCGGAGATCACGTAGTAGAGGAGACGTCCGCTCGCGTCGCGCGCGGCGCTGCGCGACACTTCCGCCCAGAGGAGATGGCCGTCGGCGTGGAGGTAACGCTTGACGTAGCGAACCTGCCCCTCGCCGCCCTCGAGTAGCCGTTGGTGGGCGGCCTCGGTGATCCCGACGTCGTCGGGGTGGGTGAACAGTGTGGAGTCGTGGTCGAGTAGTTCACCCAGGGGGCGACCGACCATGTCACAAAACGCCTGATTGGCGGCGATGATCCGGTCCTCGCCGTCGGCGACGATCATGGGAGACATGTTCTCTTTGAAGGCCAGCTCGAAGCGCTGCTCGGCTATCACCTGCGCCGCCTCGGCGCTGCGCTGGGCGTCGAGGGCTCGCGTGGTCGCCTCTAGCGCTGCCGCCGTGCGCTCGTCCGCGCGAAGCCGAGCGAGCGCGTGCTCGACCTCGCGCACGATCTGACGCAGCGCCTCGACGACTACGTCCTCGAAGATCGCCGCCCGCCGAGCGTAGAGGGTGAGCACGAGGGACTCGTTCTCGAAGGGCAACGCGATAGCTGATCGCACGTCGCGAGGGAGTAGTGGGCCACGCCCGGGTTGGCCGCCGCCACGGGCCTCGAGGTGATTCGCGACCTGTACGCGGCGAGTGCGCAAGGCCTCGCGCGCCAGTTCGTCGGTCACGGTCTGGTGGTCCGTGGCGGGGTCGACGGGTTCGAGGTCGTGATGATCGCCGGCGCTCGCCACCAGCACGGTGGAGGCACCGTCGGTGCCCGCCCGGCACAGGGACGCGACATCCACGTGGCCCTCATCGACGAGGTTGGCGCAGAGCGTCACGAAGACGTCGTTGCTCCCGGTGGCCGCGATGAGCGTGCCCTGCAGGGTCACCAGCAGTCGCAGCATCTGCTCGCGGGTGACCCGGTCGGTGACGTCGGTGTAGGACGAGATCACGCCGTGCACGACGCCCTGCGCGACGGCGGGGTAGCTCGTCACGGCCAGCCACCGGCGAGGGTGATCGGCGATGTCGATGCCCATGACCACGCCCCTCGAGGGGGTGGACGAGCGAGTCGCGCTCGCCGCGGCGGTCTCGGCCAGCGTGAGGCGCGTGCCGTCCTCGTGGACGAGGCGCCATCCGAGGTCGGCGAAGTTGCGGCCCACGATGTCCTCGCGGTGCAGCCCTAGCCACGCCAGTACCGCGTCGTTGCAGTCCACTAGCAGACCGTGGCGGTCGAAGAGGGCGAAGCCCACGTGCGGAGACGCGACGAGCACGTCGTAGAGGTACGAGCGCAGGTCGATCGGTGCTGCGGGATCGTCGCGGGCCTCGGGGGGCTCACGGTCGTGTGACGATGCCGTCACGCGGTGCCGCTCAACTCACTCGTGCAGTGGCGACACTTGGTGGCCGCGAGGGGTAGGTCGCTCGACAGACAGTAGGGACACGTCGTGGTGGGCGCGGGTGGGCCGAAGACTGGCGCGCCGCGTTTGGCCATGTACGCGCGATACGGCACGACCAGCACGCCGTAGATCACCGCCATGAAGATGAGGAAGTAGACGATCGCGGCGATGAAGGCCCCGAGCTCGACGCGCTGGCCGTTGACGGTCCAGCCCATGCCGGCCGATCCGCTCGAGCTTCCTTCCATGGCGTTGACCAGGGGGGTGATGATGGAGTCGGTGAAGGCCTTGATCAGGGTTGAGAACGCCAGGGCGACGATCAGCCCCACCGCGATGACGATCAGGTCTCCTTGGAGGAGAAAGTTCTTGAAGCCTTTGAACACCGCCATCCCCCTTTCGCGATGGAGCGATTTCGGCTCTCGACCGCACACTATCGCCGAGCCCGTCCGGCGACGGGGTACAAGTGATGAGCGGCGTCGATAGCCCTGTTCACTACGATGGGCCCAATGGGGACCGACGCCCGCGTGGTGTTCACCGCCTTCTCCAATCGGGCGGACGCGATTCAACTGGCCAACGAGGCGGGTGAGCGCCTGGCCGAACGGGGTGTGACGTGGGCGCTGCACTTGCTCGACGCGCAGCCGTCGCCGCGCCTGCGCGACGACACGCTGGTCGTGAGCCTGGGCGGTGACGGGACGTTCCTGCGCTCCGCGCGCCTGGCCCACCGCTACGGCGCGCGGGTGCTGGCCGTCAACCTGGGGCGACTGGGCTTCTTGCTGAACGTGCCATCGAGCGACGTGCTACACGACATCGACCACGCCCTGGGGCCGACCCACGAGGTCGCGCGCCTCGCCCTGCAGATCACGATGCCCGATGGCACCTCGGAGTTCGCACTCAATGAGGTGGTGGTCGAGCGGGCTCGCCAGGGTCACATGGTGCGCGTCAAGAGTTTCGTGGACGACGACGAGTACCTGACCTACGCGGCCGACGCGGTCATGGTGTCGACGCCCACTGGCAGCACGGGGTACAACTTCTCGGCGGGGGGGCCAGTGGTGGACACCGCCCTGCCCGTGATGATCCTGACGCCGGTCGCGCCACACTTCACGATCGATCGCTCGATCGTGGTGGGGGGCAATCGGGACATCCGCCTCGTCGCCGACGGCAAGCCCGCCGTCGTGCTCGCCGACGGTCAGGTGATCGGGCGCCTCGATGCCGATCAGTGGGTGCTGGTGCGCCAGAGCCCCGACCCGGTGCGCGTGGTGGCGACGCGCAGCTTCGAGGTGGGCTTTCGCCTTCGCGAGAGCCTACGCGAGGGACATGCCTAGATCGAGGCTCGTGGAGTTGTACGCCCACTCCGTCGGCGTCATCCGCGACACCCGAGTGGAGTTCGGTGTCGGCTTCACGGTCCTCACGGGCGAGACCGGAGCGGGCAAGACGCTCCTGCTCGACGCCCTCGGGCTGTGCCTGGGGGTGACCCCCGATGCGACCCGGGGCCTGGCGCAGGACACCCGGGCCGCCGCGGTCTTCGTCGACCGTGAGGGACGCGAGGTGGCCCTGACGCGCGAGTCGGCGTCGGGGCGCCTGCGCAGCGCCATCGACGGCGTCACCACCAGCGCGTCGGCCCTGCGCGCTCGCGCCGAGGAGCTGATCGTCATCCACGGCCAGCACGACTCGCTGGCGCTGCGCAATCGCGCCCTGGTGCGCAGCCTGGTGGACCGCAGTGGGGGGGTGGACACCACCGAGCTCGACGCCCTGCGCACTCGCCTTCGCGACGCGGTCGAGCTGCGCGCCAGCCTCGGTGGGGACGACGCGGCGCGCCAGCACGAGCTCGACCTTGTGAACTTCCAGATCGGCGAGCTGGAGGCGGCGCAGATGACGTCGGACGACGATCTGGCTGACGCGCTGGACGAGCTCGCCCGGGTGAGTGAGCTGCGCGAGGCGCAGGTCGCCCTGGCGCGGCTGTCGGCCGACCTCGACGACGACGAGCAGGGCGTGCTGTCCGCCCTGGCTCGGGTCATCGCCCAGTTGCCGTCCGGGCGCTCCGTGGACGCGGTGCGCGACGTGCTCGACGGCGCGCTGACCCAGGCGCGTGAGGGGTCGCGCGAGCTGGCGCGCCTGCTCGACCCCGACGCCGTCGACCAGGCTCTCATCGACCAGTTGGATCGTCGCGTCGCGGTTCTGCAGGCCGTCGCGCGCAAGTACGGGGGTACGATCGCGGCGGCTCGAGAGCAGCTGCAGGCTCTGCGGGCGCGGCGCGACCTCGCTCACGAGCTGGCCGAGCGCTCACGGGGACTCGATCACGAGATCGAGGAGATCGCGGGACGAGAGCGGGTCGTCGCCCGGCAGGTGCGCGAGGCCCGGGCCGACGCCGCGCGACGCCTGAACGCCGCCATCGCCGCCCAGCTGCCGCGGGTGGCCCTGGAGGGTGCGACACTGCGCTTCGACGTGGACGGCGAGGACGGCTCGCGGATCGAGCTGCTCTTCGCGGGCAACCCGGGGTCGGCGCCGGGGCCGCTGTCGAGTATCGCGAGCGGCGGCGAGTTGAGCCGGGTGCTCCTCGCGCTCTCACTCGAGACGGTCCACGACGACGTGGTGGCGGTGTTCGACGAGATCGACGCCGGCCTGGGGGGTCAGGTGGCCCAGCAGATCGGCGAGTGCCTGGCCGAGTTGGGGGCGCAGCAGCAGGTCCTGGCGGTCACCCACCTCGCCTCGGTCGCGGCCCGCGCGGACCACCACTTCACGGTGGAGAAGCGCGTGACGCACACGGGCGTCGCGGCCACGGTTCGCGAGGTGCGCGGCGAGCAACGGGTCGAGGAGATCGCTCGCATGCTGGCCGGTGACCGTCTGAGCGAGGAGTCGCGAGCGCTCGCGCGGCGCCTCCTGGCGCGCTGAAAACGCCGGGACGCGCCCCCCTGGGCAGTAGTATGTGGTTCCGTGGATGGCGCGGGCGGGAGATGACCAAGTACGTGTTCGTCACGGGGGGAGTCTCCAGCTCCCTCGGCAAGGGTCTTACCGCGTCGTCGCTGGGCCGGCTCCTGAAGTCGCGTGGCTTCAAGGTCACCATGTGCAAGCTCGACCCCTACCTGAACGTGGACCCGGGGACGATGAACCCCGGCGAGCACGGCGAGGTGTTCGTCACTGACGACGGGGGCGAGACGGATCTGGACCTCGGGCACTACGAGCGCTTCATCGACGAGCCGCTGTCGAAGATGTCCAACACCACCACCGGCTCGGTCTACTCGAACGTGATCGCCAAGGAGCGCCGGGGCGACTACCTGGGCAAGACGGTCCAGGTCATCCCGCACATTACCGACGAGATCAAGGAGCGGGTCCGGCGCCTCGGCACCCTGGGCGCCGACGTCGTCATCGTCGAGATCGGTGGCACGGTCGGCGACATCGAGATCGTGCCGTTCCTCGAGTCCATCCGCCAGTACCGGCGCGACGCGGGCCGCGACAACGTGTGCTACGTGCACCTGACCCTGGTGCCGTACCTGGCACCGTCGGGCGAGCACAAGACCAAGCCGACCCAGCACTCCGTGACCGAGTTGCGCTCACGAGGGATCCAGCCGGACATCATCGTGTGTCGCAGCGATCAGGCGATTCCCGACGCGCTCAAGCGCAAGATCTCGCTGCTGTGCGACGTGCCAATCGACGCGGTCATCTCCTGCGCCGACGCGTCGAGCATCTACGACATCCCCCTCAACCTCATGGACGAGGGGCTGGACACGATGGTGTGTCGCACGCTGGGGCTCGACCCCGAAGAGCACCCGCTCGATCTTCGCGACTGGCGCGAGGTCGTGCACCGCGTGCACCACACCACGCGCACCCTGCGCATCGGGGTCATCGGCAAGTACGTCACGATGCCCGACGCGTACCTGTCGGTCAACGAAGCGATCCGCCACGCCGGCTACGCGGTCGGCGCGCGCACCGAGGTGGAGTGGCTCGAGGCCGAGCGCGTACCCAGCGAGATCGACGCGAGCCGCATCCGCCAGTTGGATGGCGTGATCGTTCCGGGTGGCTTCGGTGAGCGCGGGATCGAGGGGATGATCGCCGCGGCGCGCATCGCGCGCGAGAGCGACATCCCGTACCTGGGGATCTGCCTGGGGATGCAGGTGATGGTCGTGGAGTTCGCCCGCCACTGCCTGGGACTTCGCGACGCCCACTCGACCGAGATGTCGTTGACGACCACCGCACCGGTCATCGCCCTGATGGCCGAGCAGATGGACATCACGGACCTCGGTGGGACGATGCGCCTGGGGGCCTGCCCCGCGATGCTCGACGAGGGCTCGATCGTGGCCGGCCTGTACGGGACGACGGTCGTGTCGGAGCGCCACCGCCACCGCTACGAGTTCAACTCGCGCTACCGGTCCCAGTTCGAGGGGGCCGGCATGCGCTGCTCGGGCACCTCGCCCGACGGGCGCCTGGTCGAGTTCGTGGAGCTCGCCGACCACCCGTTCTACGTGGGCACCCAGGCGCACCCGGAGTTCAAGTCGCGGCCCGATCGACCCCACCCGCTCTTCCTGGGGCTGATCAGGGCGGCCGCGGCGCGCGCCGAGGGCCGCGAGCCGCACATCCTCGACCCCGACGTGGTCGATGTGGCGCCGTGACGAGTCGCTTTCGCGTCGCGGCCACGACACCCCTGCTTCACTCCGTCGTCTTTGACGTCGAGCGGCGTGTCGTCGTCGGTGGTGGCTCGACGTTCGAACGCGACGTCGTCGCGCACGTCGGCGCGGTGGCGGTGGTCGCCGTGGACGAGCTCGACCGCGTGGGCGTGATCCGCCAGTACCGGGCGCCCTTCGACCGCGTGACCTACGAGATACCCGCGGGTACCCTCGACCACCCGGGCGAGTCGGCGCTGTCGGCCGCCAAGCGCGAGCTGCTCGAGGAGATGGGGTGCCGCGCGTCGCGGTGGCGCCGAATCGGCCGGTTCATGGTCTCGCCGGGCTGGACCAACCAGGTGATGACCATCTACGAGGCTCGCGAACTGGTGGTCGGCCCTCGTCACCCCGAGGGACCCGAGGAAGAGGAGTCGCGCGTCGCGTGGCTCACCCCCGAAGAGGTGACGCGTCTCCTCGCCGGGCCCCAGGCGGTGGACGCGACCCTGGCGCTCGGCGTGCTGCAGGTGTCGCGTGGCCCCTCACGCTGAGTCGACGAGCCTGCTCGACGAGTACACGCAGTGGCTGATCATCGAGCGCGGTCGCTCGACGGCGACCGTGGAGGCCTACCGACGTGACCTGACGCGGCTCCTGCGCTGGCTGTCGGCTCACGACCAGGACGCGTTGAGCGTCGACGAGGGGGCGATCACCGCCTACCTGAACTCGCTGCGCGATGAGGGCCTGGCCTCGAGCAGCGTCGCGCGCGCGAGTGCGGTCGTTCGCGGGTGGTTCGCGTTCCTGGTCGACGAGGGCTACCGGACGAGCGATCCCGCGATCCGCCTGCGACCGGGCCGGCGCGAGCGCACGCTGCCCAAGCCGCTGCCCGAGCCCGTCATCATCGCTCTGCTGGACGCCATCCCTTGCGCCACACCGGTCGACCGGCGCGATCGAGCGCTGCTCGAGCTCCTCTACGGCACGGGGGTGCGGGTCTCCGAGGCGGTGGGAGTCGACCTGGGCGACCTGGACTTCGACGAGGCTCTGGTGCGGGTGCTCGGCAAGGGCGACAAGCAGCGCCTCGTGCCGATGGGCTCGGTGCTCATCCGGGCGCTGCGCGACTACCTGGGCCCTGGCGGGCGCGGGGAGTTCCCCGGGGCCTCGCGGACGTCACGGTTGTTCCTCGGTGCGCGCGGCACGGCGCTCTCGCGCCAGGGCGTCGACCTGATCATCCGCCGCCGGGCGCTGGCGGCGGGCGTCGCACGGTCCTCGATCAGCGCGCACGTCTTTCGCCACAGCTGCGCGACGCACATGCTGGCCCACGGCGCCGACATTAGAGTGGTGCAGGAGCTGCTGGGACACGCGTCGATCGCGACGACCCAGATCTACACGGCGGTGTCGGTCTCGTCTTTGCGGGCCGCGTATGTGGACGCGCACCCGCGCGCCCACGACTGAGAGAGGACCATGGCGAGCGACATCTACTTCCTGCTCGCGCTCATCCCCTCCGTCGTCCTGCACGAGGTGAGCCACGGCTACGTCGCCTACCGCCTCGGCGATCCGACCGCCAAGGAGCAGCACCGCCTGACGCTCAACCCCCTCGCGCACATCGATCTCTTCGGGACGCTCCTGCTGCCGGCCCTGCTCATCGTGAGCGGGCTGCCGGCGTTCGGCTACGCCAAGCCCGTGCCGGTGAACTTCTCGCGGTTGCGCCACCCCCGACGCGACTCGCTCTACGTCGCCCTGGTCGGTCCCTTCGTCAACATCCTGCTCTCGGCCGTGGGCTTCGTGATCTGCGAGCTGGCCCTGCACGTGACCCGCAGCGCACTAATGCTGAACATCGGCGTCTACCTCGGACTGGTGAACCTGACGCTGGCGGTGTTCAACCTGCTGCCCATTCCGCCGCTCGACGGGTCGGCCATCGTCGAGCGCCTGGTGCCCAATCGCCACCTGCCTCGCTACTACCAGTTCCGGGCGCGCGCGCTGCCGTTGCTCATGGTGCTCATCATCGCCGACTCGCTCTTCTTCCACGTGGGCACCGGAGCACTGGCCAGCCTGCAGCAGTGGTGGCTCAACCGCCTGTTCTAGGTGCCGGGCGCGTACAGGCCCATGGCGCGCGCGGCGCGCTGGTAGGTCGTCGCGGCGACGTGCGACGCCTTGAGCGATCCGGCGTCCAGCACCGACTGCAGGGCGCCGGGGTCGGCACGCAGCTCGCGATAGCGCGCGGCGATCGGGGAGAGCGACGCGATCACCAACTCGGCCAGGTCACTCTTGAGCTCGCCGTAGCGCTCGTAACGTCGCGCCACGTCGTAAGGCGACTCGCCGCTGAATCCCGCGTAGATCTCGAGGAGGTTCGAGACCCCGGGCTTGGCCTCCCAGTCGACGCGCACCTCACCGTCGGTGTCGGTGACCGCGCGTGCGATCTTGCGCTCGATGTCGCGGGGATCGTCGAGCAGCGTGATCTGGCCGAGGGGGCTGGCGACGGACTTGGACATCTTGCGGGTGGGCTCTTGGAGGTCCATCACGCGCGCGCCGCTCGGGGGCAGCATCCCCTCGGGGAGGGTGAAGGTCTCGCCGTAGCGGTTGTTGAAGCGCGCCGCGATCTCGCGCGTCAACTCCAGGTGCTGCAGCTGGTCGTCGCCGACCGGGACCCGCTCGGTGTCGTAGAGCAGGATGTCGGCGGCCATCAGCACCGGGTAGGTGAAGAGGCCGACGCGGTAGCCCCCCTTCCGCTCGGCCTTCTCCTTGAACTGGGTCATCCGACTGAGCTCCCCGAAGGTGGCGACGCACTCGAGCAGCCAGCTCAACTGGGGGTGGAACGCGATCCGACTCTGCAGGAAGAGCGTGCACACCTCGGGGTCGAGGCCCGCCGCGACCAGGGTGGCCAGGGTGTCGATCGTCTGGTCGCGCAGGACCTCGGGCTCGAGTTCGAGGGTGAGGGCGTGCAGGTCGACGATGCAGTAGAGCGAGTCGGCGCCCTGGTGGGCCACCCACTGCTTGACCGCGCCGAGATAGTTGCCGATGTGCATGACGCCCGAGGGTTGAATTCCCGACAGAATGCGCATCTCGTCACTCTAGGACGACCGACGACGCTGGCTGGCTCCGGTAGCATGTCGCCGTGACCTACGTCGTGACGACGCCGTCGTTCAGTGGCCCCTTCCAGCTCCTAGTCGAGTTGATCGCGCGCCACGAGGTGGACGTGCGCGACGTCGCCCTCGCCCCGATCGTCGACGAGTTCGTCGCGACCCTGCGCGGCGCGTCGGACGCGGTCTCGGTCGACGAGCTCTCGGAGTTCCTGCTCCTCGCGGCGGTCCTGGTGGAGATGAAGAGCCGCAGCCTCCTGCCCGGCCCCGACGAGTCCGAGCCCGAGGAGGAGTTCGTGGGCTGGCAGGAGCGTGACGTGTGGCTCGCGCGCCTGCTGGAGCTGCGCACCTACGGCGCGCTGGCCGACGCGCTCGCGTCGCTGCTGGAGCGCGCCGGGCGGGCGGTGGCCCGCGTGCGCGGTGTGGACGATGGCGTGGTGGTCACGCCGCCGGACCTCCTGGCCGGCGTGACGCCGGCGGACCTGGCTCGGGCCTACGTGCGCGGCATCGAGGAGAAGCCGGTACCAGTGGTGCGTCTGCATCACGTCACGGTGGACGCAGTGACGGTGGCCGAGACCGTCGTGGCGCTCGCCCAGCGCCTTCCCGCTCTCGGGCGCGTCTCGTTCCGTGCGCTGACCGCGGGCCTGTCGACGCGTATCGAGGTGATCGTGCACTTCCTGGCCCTCCTCGAGCTGTGCAAGCTCGGCCACGTCTCCCTGGGCCAAGGGGCCACCTTCGGCGAGGTGCAGATCGAGTGGGTCGCGGCCGATTCGGGACTCGACGTGGGGATGGTGGACAGCTATGAGGGATGAGTCGTCGCTCGAACAGAGGCTCGAGGCGCTGCTGACCGTGGCGTTGGAGCCGGTGTCGGCCGAGGAGCTGGCGGACGTCCTGGACGCTGACGCCGGTGAGGTGAGCGCCACCCTGCGCGCGCTGCGCCAGGAGTACCTGGACCAGCGCCGGGGCTTCCAGGTGGTGGAGCTGGCCAGCGGCTGGCAGTGGCAGTCCTCGCCCGACGTGGCCCCGTGGGTCTCGCGCTTCGCCAGTCGGGACGTCTCGTATCGGCTGAGCACGGCCGCCCTCGAGACCCTGGCGATCATCGCCTATCGCCAGCCCATTTCGCGGGCCCAGATCAGCGCGTTGCGCGGCGTCAACGTCGAGGGCGTGTCGCGACTGCTCGAGCAGCGCGGCTACATCGAGGAGAAGGGGCGCGCGGCGAGTCCGGGCCAACCGATCCTCTACGGCACGACCGAGGCGTTCCTCGATCGGCTGGGTCTCGCGTCGCTCGACGACCTGCCGCCCATCGAGGAGTTCGTGACCGACGTGGACACCGCGCGCAGCCTGGCCGACGCGCCCGTCGCGGCGGAGGGGGAGCTCTAGGTGGGCGAGGACGAGGTGGGCGAGGACGAGGGCGAGCGCCTCCAGAAGGTGTTGGCGCGCGCGGGGTACGGCTCGCGGCGGGCCTGTGAGGTCCTGATCAGCGACGGCCGGGTCACCGTGGACGGCCGCGTCGCCGTGCTGGGCAACCGCGTCGATCCGCTCACCCAGGTGATCTGCGTCGACAACGCCCTGGCGCCCACGTCCCAGAACAACGTCTACTACCTCTTGAACAAGCCCCGCGGTGTCGTGACCACCGCGGTCGACCCCCAAGGGCGCACCACCGTCCTGGACCTGGTGGCGTCGCCGGTGCGGGTGTTCCCGGTGGGTCGGCTCGACATGCTGACCGAAGGCTTGTTGATCCTGACCAACGATGGCCGTCTCACCCACCTCTTGACCCACCCGAGCTCGGGGGTGGCCAAGGAGTACCTGGCCCGCGTCGAGGGCGACCCGTCGCCGAGCGCCATCCGACGCCTGCGCGAGGGCGTGGAGCTCGACGACGGCGTGACGTCGCCCGCTCAGGTCAGCCGCGTCAGCGAGGGGCTCTTGCGCATCGTCATCCACGAGGGCCGCAACCGCCAGGTGCGCCGGATGTGCGCGGCGGTGGGCCACGAGGTGACCCGGCTGGTTCGCACGAGGATCGGACCGATCCAGGACGCCACCCTGGCGCCGGGGAGCGTGCGCACGCTCTCCACCGCCGAGGTCCGCCGACTCATGGCGTCGGTTGGAATGACCGAGGAGCTGGCCTCTACGATGCCTCTATGACGACACCGTTCCTTCGGGGGCTGCGCGGCGCGACGACCTGCGACCGCGACACGCCCGAGCACATCGCCGACGCCGTCCACGAGTTGCTCCCGGCCATGATGGCGCGCAACGAGTTAGAGCACGACGACGTGGTGAGCGTCCTGTTCACAACCTCGACCGACCTGACCTCCGCGTTCCCGGCCACTGCCGCGCGCTCGATCGGCTTCGGCGACGTGCCGCTGCTGTGCGCGAGCGAGATCGCGGTCCCGGGGTCGATGACGCGCTGCATCCGAGTCCTGATGCACGTCTACACGGCGCGCGCCCGCGACGAGATGCATCACGTCTACCTCCGCGACGCCGCGTCGTTGCGCGATGACCTCCCCGGATAGCGGCGCCGGGCGGGCGCACGTCGTCGGTCTGGGTCTCATCGGGGCCTCGCTGGCGCGCGCGCTCGCCGGTCGGGGCTGGTCGGTGAGCGGGTGGGACGCCGATCCCGCGGTGCGTGGCGCGGCGCGCGCCGCCTCGCTGATCGACGGGGACGCGGTGGACTCGCGTACGTCGCTCGTCGTGGTCGCGGTGCCCGCGGGCGCGGTCGTGGAGGTCGTGCGCGACGCGCTGGCCCAGTTGGGGGAGCGCGACGCCATCGTCACCGACGTCGCCGGAGTCAAGGGCTCGATCGTGGCCGCGCTCGACGATCCACGGTTCCTGGGGGGGCACCCCATGGCCGGCTCCGAGCAGCGGGGTCTCACGGGGGCGCGCGCCGATCTGTTCCAGGGATGCACCTGGGTGCTGACCCCGACGGCGCACACCCGCCCCGAGACCTACGGGCGTCTGCACGGCATCCTGCGTGACCTCGGGGCCAACGTGGTCGCGGTGCCGGCGCCGGACCACGATCGGCTGGTCGCGGTGGCGAGTCACGTGCCGCACCTGCTCGCGGGGGCGCTGATGAACGAGGCGGCCCGCGCCGCCCAGCAGGACGCCGTGCTGCTGCAGCTGGCGGCGGGGGGGTTTCGCGACATGACGCGCGTGGCGGCGGGTGACCCGAGCATCTGGCCCGACATCCTGATGGAGAACCGCGAGGCGATCGTCCCGGCCCTGCGCTCACTGAGTGACCGTCTGGCCCGCGTGGGTGACGCGCTCGAGGCCGGGGACCCGTCGCTGGTCACCCGTGATCTCCAGAGCGCGGCGCACGCGCGCCGTCAGCTCCCCGGCCGTGCGCTGGATCCCGCGAGCCTGCGCTACCTACGCGTCGCGGTCACCGACCGACCGGGGGTCCTCGCCGCGGTGACCGTCGCCGCCTCGGAGTTGCTGGTCAACATCTACGACATCGAGATCGCCCACGGCATCGAGGGGGCCAGCGGCACGCTGCTGCTCGCGGTCGACGCCGATCGCGCCGACGTCCTGCACGACGCTCTGCGCGAACGCGGTTTCACGGTGAGCCCGGCGTGAGCGGCGACGCCGTCGACGTCGCGCCGATGGCCCGCGCCCACGGGACCGTGCGCGTACCGGGCGACAAGAGCGCGTCGCACCGGGCCCTGCTGCTCAGCGCCCTGGCCGAGGGGGAGAGCACCGTGACGGGTGCGTCCCCGGGCCGCGACGTCGCGGCGACCCGGCGGGCGGTCGAGCAACTCGGCGCCCGCGTCGAGGGTGGATCGACGCTGAGCGTCTACGGCCCGGCCGAGGGGCTGCGACCGGCCGCGCACCCCCTGGACTGCGAGAACTCGGGCACGACGATGCGCCTGCTGGCGGGCGTGCTCGCCGCCGTCGCGGGACGTCACGAGCTGGTGGGCGACGCGTCGCTCTCGCGCCGCCCGATGGATCGGGTCGCGGTGCCGCTCGAGACCATGGGCGCGCGCGTACGCGGCCAGGGACCTCGGCGCAGCGCGCCGCTCACGATCGATGGACGCCGCCCGCTACGCGCCATCACGTACCGGGTCCCCGTGCCCAGCGCCCAGGTGAAGTCCGCCGTGCTGCTCGCCGCCCTCGGCGCGGATGGCCCCTGTGAGGTCGACGAGCCCGTGCGCACTCGCACCACCACCGAGGACATGTTGGTCGAGTCGGGTGTCACGATCGCCATCGACGAGAGCGGGCCCGGACGGGTCGTGCGCGTCGAGCCCGGCCGCCCGCTGGCGCGAGCGTGGGCCGTGCCGGCGGACCCGTCCCAGGCGGCGTTCTTCGCGGTCCTCGGCGTCGTACACCGTGACGCGCTCGTCCAGCTGACGGAGCTCGAGCGGCGCACGGAGCGCGTGGGCTTCGTCGACGTTCTGGTGCGCATGGGGGGACGGGTCACCTGGGCCGAGTCCGCGTCGAGTCCCGGACGGTCGACCCTGGTGGCGGCGAGTTCGGAGCTGACGGGGACGGAGGTGCACGGCGACGAGATACCCTCGCTGGACGAGGTGCCGGCCCTGGTCGTCGCCGCGGCGGCCGCCCGTGGCGTCAGCGCGTTTCGCGACATGGCCGAGTTGCGCGTGAAGGAGAGTGACCGCTTCGCGGCGTCCCTCGACCTGGCCCGCGCGCTCGGGTGCGTCAGCTGGGCCGACGGAGACGACTTCTTCGTGGAGGGGGTGGGGTCGGCATCGGCGTTCGCATCCTTTGACGTCGCCGCCAGCCTCGATCACCGCGTGGTGATGGCCAGCGCCGTGGCGGGCGCCGCCGGGGCGGGCTGTCGCATCGTCGGCGTGTCCACGGTCGCCACCAGCTATCCACACTTCTTCGAGGATCTAGCATCTCTGCGATGAGTGCAGTCGTGGCGATCGACGGACCCGCGGGATCGGGTAAGTCCAGCGTCGCGCGCGCGCTGGCTGACGCCCTCGGCTACTCGTTTCTCGACACCGGTGCGATGTACCGCGCGGTGACGGTGGAGGCCCTCGCGCGAGGTTTGGACCCGCACGACGGAGAGTCGCTCGGGGAGCTGTCCCGCTCGCTCGACCTGGTGCTCACGCCCCGCGTCGCCGTGAACGGGCGCGACGTCGAGGACGAGCTGCGCAGTGAGGCGGTGAACGCGGCCGTGTCGGTGGTGGCGGCCCACCGTGCCGTGCGCGCGGCGATGGTCGAGCGCCAGCGCGAGTGGGCGGCCCGCCAGCCGGTCGGCACCGTGGCCGAGGGCCGCGACACGGCCACGGTGGTGTTTCCCGAGGCCACCCTGAAGGTCTTTCTCACCGCCTCGCTGGAGGAGCGCCAGCGACGACGCGGCGACGAGAGCGCCGCGTCGGTGGCGCGCCGCGACGAGGTGGACAGGTCGCGCGAGGCCTCGCCCCTGCGCGAGGCTCCGGGGGCGTGCGTGGTGGACACGACCGACGTGGCGGTCGCTGACGTGGTGAAGGAGATCGTGGCGTGCCTGGCGACCCGCACCTCCTCCTAGACGATCGCAAGACGGCGATCTACCGCGTAGCGGCGAGCCTGCTGACGGGCGCGTCGTGGCTGCTGTTCCGCCCCGTGGTTCGCGGGGCGCAGAAGATCCCGCTCGAGGGACCGGTGCTCATCGCACCCATCCACCGCTCCGCGATCGACTTCGTCTTCACGCTGTTCATCTCGCCGCGCAAGGTCTTCTTCATGGCCAAGGACCCTCTGTTCCGCGTGCCCGTTCTCGGACCGCTGCTCCTGCACCTCGGCGCCTTCCCGGTGCACCGCGAGAGCGCCGATCGCGAGTCGCTGCACCTGGCCGAGGAGGTGCTACGCCGGGGCCACGCCCTGGTGCTGTTCCCCGAGGGCACGCGCAAGTACGGTCCCCACGTGGAGCCGCTGCGCGACGGGGCCATGTTCATCGCCGCCCGCACGGGGGCCGCGGTGGTGCCCGTCGGGATCGGCGGGAGCGACCGGGCGATGCCCGCGGGCGCCCGTCTGCCGCGCCCAACGAGGATTCACGTGGTCGTGGGCGACCCCCTGGCCGCGCCGATCGGGGAGGGACGGGTGTCGCGATCGGCGATCAGCGCCAAGAGCGAGGAGCTGCGCGCCGCCCTGGAGGCGGTGTACGCGCAGAGTCGCGGGGCCTAGCGCTCGCGCCACCAGGTGCCGAAGACCACCGTGGCGTAGCGCAGCCCGAAGAGCCAGTTCGAGCCCTTCTTCGTGGTGCCCGCCTGGCGGGGGTGCCACACGGTGGGCACCTCGGCGGCGCGCCAGCCCCGCTTCAGGCACACGATGAGCAGTTCGGCCGTCTGGTACTGCTCCTGGCGCAGCCGGTCGATCACGTCGGCCAGCATCGCGACGCGCAGGCCGCGGTACCCGGTGGACGTGTCGGTCAGGTTCGCGCCGGTCATCCGATTCATCACGAAGGAGAAGAAGCGCACTCCCGTCTTGCGGATGACGTCCGTCGTGTGGTCCTGGCCCAGGCGCCGGCTCGCGACGACGAAGTCCGCTCGATCCTCGAGGAGGGGAGCCAGCAGCTGGGGGATCTCCGCCGGGTCGTTCTGGCCGTCGGCGTCGAGGGTCACGACGAAGCGCACCGCGTGGTCGATGCAGTACCGGTAGGTGACCTGCAGCGCGACGCCGTGGCCGAGGTTCACCGGGAACTCGAGGACCAGGACGCCCGGGTGCGCCCGCGCGATCTCCGCGGTCTTGTCGCTGCCGCCGTCAACGACGACCAGCGTGGTGTAGGGCTCGCCGTTGATCGTCTCGGGCATCGCGTCGAGGACGGCGCCGATGGCGCCCTCCTCCTCGTAGGCGCAGATGGAGACTACGATGGGGTGCGGCTCGTAGCCGGGGTAGTCCGCCTCGAAGCGCCCCATTGCCTGGTCGATCGCGAACGAGCGCAGCGTCGCCAGTCGCTTCTTCTCCAAATCCGTCGTGACCATCTCTATCCCTCTCGAAGCGTGTCGGCGCCGCGGCACCACTCGTGACCCGGATACGCCGCCGCGGCGCCGCGCCGGACCCGCGGTCACGCGAACCGAACGATCTTACCCGTCCCGGGGTCGCTCGCCTAGAACGTCACCCGGTCCAAGATCTGGGCAGCGGTGACGGCTCGGTCCTCCACCGCGTCGAACGTCGACGCGGTGGGCGTCGCCAGACACAGGTCGACCAGCGCCGACAGCGAGCGCAGGATGTCGCGCAGCTCGGGCGGCGGGGGAAAGTACTCGTCCTCAACGCCGACGACGCGGGTCTCGACCCCCTCGCGAGGGTCGAGGGCGGCGACCACGCCTTGGACCAGGGACTCGGGGGCCGAGGCGCCGGCCGTCACCGCGACGCGACCGTGCAGATCGTCGGGAAGGTCCTCGGGCCCGTTCACTCGCACCACGCGGGCGCACCCGACGGCTCGGGCCACGTCGGTCAGCGCCATCGTGTTGGAGGAGTTGGCGGATCCGATCACCACCACCGTGTCGGCGTCGCGGGCCGCGTCGCGCAGCGCCGCCTGACGGTTGGTCGTGGCGAAGCACAGATCGCTCCGTGCGGGTTGCCAGACGTCGGGGAAGCGTTCGTGGGCGTACTCGCGCAGGTGCTGCCACTCGTCCAGGCTGAGGGTGGTCTGCGAGAGCAGGGCCAGCGGTCCGGTCACGTCGCGCGCGCGCTCGATGTCCTCGATCGACTGCACGAGGATCACCGACTCGGGCGCCACGGCCATGGTGCCGATCGCCTCCTCGTGGCCCTCGTGGCCCACGTACAGCACCGTGTAGCCGTCACGCGCGCGGACCTTGAGCTCGTGGTGCACCTTGGTCACCAGCGGGCACACCGCGTCCACCACGGCGCCGCCGGTGCGCCGCGCCGCCTCCACGACCTCGGGGGCCGAGCCGTGGGCGCTCAGCATCACCGGCGCCCCGGGCGGGACCTCGGCGATGTCGTGGACGAAGACGACGCCCAGACGGGCGAAGTGATCCACGACGTAGCGGTTGTGGACGATCTCGTGGTAGCAGTAGACGGGCGGCTCGAAGATGCGCGTCATCCAGTCCAGCGCCTTGATCGCCTTCTCCACGCCAGCGCAGAAACCCCGCGGAGACGCCAGAATCACCTTGTCCACGGACACGCGGGCAGCCTACCGGGCGCGCAGCGGGCTGCGGCGGCGAGGCGACCTCACCAGTAGGCTGACGAGGTGCCGGGCGCCCGCATCTCAGGAATTTCTTCGCGATCGCCAGCGGCGCGGGTGGATCTCGCCGTGGGCGACGAGCTGGTGCGCGTGAACGGCCGCGAGCCGACCGACGTCATCGAGTACCAACAGATGGTGGACGGCGAGCACGTCACGCTCGAGGTGCTGCGCGTCGGCGACGAGGCGACGCGCACCGTGACCATCGACAAGGGGCCGGGCGAGCCCCTGGGGCTGTCCATCGACTCGGCCGTCTTCGACCGCATCCGCACGTGCGACAACCACTGCAGCTTCTGCTTCATCTACCAGCTGCCCAAGGGGATGCGCCGCTCGCTGTACGTGAAGGACGACGACTTTCGCCTGTCGTTCCTCTACGGCAACTACACGACCCTGACCCGCTTCACCGAGTTCGACCTGGAGCGCGTGGTCGAGGAGCGGCTCTCGCCGCTGTTCGTCTCGATCCACACGACCAACCCGGCGCTGCGCGCCGAGATGCTGCGCAACCCGCGCGGCGCGACCAGCCTGCGATGGCTGCACGAGTTGCTGCACAGCGGCATCGAGGTCCACGGTCAGGTGGTCGTCTGTCCCGGGGTGAACGACGGCGTCGAGCTCGAGCGCACCCTCGAGGACGTCGTCACGTCCTACCCGGAGCTTGCGTCACTCGCCCTGGTCCCGGTGGGGGTGAGTGATTTCTCGCTCGAGGAGACGATGCGGCCGCACCGTCGTGACGAGGCTCGCGAGGTGGTCGAGCTGGCGCAGCGCTACGACGAGATCGGCCGCGCGGTGCTGGGCCGCTCCCTGGTCTACGCCAGCGACGAGTTCTACCTCGTGGCCGGGCTGGCCCCGCCGCGCGCCGCCTCCCTGGCGACGCTGGACCTGGCGGAGAACGGCATCGGCATGGTGGCCGCATTCCGCGACAGCTTCGAGCGCCACCGCGCGATGCCCCGCCTGGGCAGTGGCTTCTTCCAGTCGGTCGACGGCGCCCCGGCCTGGGGCTACCGCGCCGCGCGCACGCCGTTGAGTGACCCCGTCGCCGGCGACGGGGTCGTGGTCCTGACCGGCGAGTACGCGGCGCCGTTGCTGCGCGAGCTGCTGGACGAGCACGGCTTCGACGAGGTCGACGTGGTGCCGGTGGTCAATAGCTACTTCGGGGGGAACATCAAGGTGGCGGGTCTGCTCACCGGCCGCGACCTCGCGGCGGCTCTCGCGCGAGTGGACCCGGCGGCGACCTGCCTGATCCCCGACGTCTGCCTCAACGAGGGTCGCTTCCTCGACGGGACCACCCTGGAGGACTTGAGCCGGCCCGTGACGTGCGTGCGCACGACCGGCCACGATCTGCGGGTGACCCTGGAGTCCCTGCGCGCCCCGCACGACGCCCTGGTGGGCTCGTGAGGCACCCGCGCGTGGCCGTGGTCGGCCGTCCCAACGTCGGCAAGAGCTCGCTGGTGAACCGCCTGGCCGGACGGCGGGTGGCCGTCGTGGAGCAGCATCGCGGGGTGACCCGCGACCGGCGCAGCGTCCCCGTGGAGTGGTGTGGGGTCACCTTCGACCTGGTCGACACCGGCGGCTGGCTCGAGTCCGGCGACGAGCTAGAGGAGAAGGTGTCGCGCTCCGCGCAGACCGCCCTGGACGAAGCCGATCTGGTGCTGCTGGTGGTCGACGTGGCCACCGGACCGACCGAGGAGGACGCGCGCGCCGCGCGCTGGGTCCGACACAGCGGGCGGCCCGCGGTGCTGGTCGTGAACAAGGTGGACGACGCCGCGCGCGAGGCGTACGCGTGGGAGTTCCTGCGCCTGGGAGTGGGCGACCCCCACGCCGTCAGCGCCCTGCACGGCCTCGGCGCGGGCGAGCTGCTCGACGTCGTCGTCGACAGGATCGGCCAGCCGCCCGAGGACCCCGACGGCGCGAACGACGACATCCTCGGCGTCGCGATCGTCGGACGGCCCAACGTCGGCAAGTCCACGCTGTTCAACACGCTGATCGGCGAGGAGCGGTCGGTCGTTCACGACCTGCCCGGCACGACGCGCGACGCGATCGACACCGTGGTCGACACCCCGAGCGGGCGGATCCGCTTCATCGACACCGCGGGCATGCGTCGGCGCGCCAAGACCGAGGCGGGCCTGGAGACGTACGCCGTGCTGCGCAGCCTCGAGGCGCTGGACCGCGCCGATATCGCCCTGCTGGTGATCGACGCGACGGTCGGGGCCACGGGACAGGACCAGCGCCTCGCCGAGCGGATCTCGGGCGCCGGATGCCCGTCGATCGTCGTGGTGAACAAGTGGGAGCTGGTCGCGACCGAGGACCACGAGGACGTGTTGGCCAGCATCGGCGACAAGCTCGCCTTCCTCGGCGACGCCCCCGTGCTCAAGACCACCGCGCTCTCGGGCAAGGGGGTGCACCGCATCCTGCCCGCGCTGACCACCGCCGCGGCGGACTACGCGACTCGCGTGCCGACGGGGGCGCTCAACCGGGCGATTCGCGACCTGCAGATCCGCCAGCCCGCACCCACCGGGAAGATCCGCTATGCCGTCCAGGGTGCCAGCGAGCCTCCGACCTTCACGCTCTTCGTCTCGGGGCGCCTGCCCCCGACGTACTTGCGCTACGTCGAGCGCTCGTTGCGCGAACGCTTCGCCCTGGGCACCACACCACTGCGGGTCCGCGTACGGGTGGAGTGATGACGCGCTGGTGCGAGACGTGCGACCGGCCCGTCGAGGGGGAGGTGTGCGAGGTCTGTGGACAGCCGGTCGAGGAGACGACGCACGAGCCCATGCCCTGGCGGTGGCGCTTCTTCATCGTGGTCACGATCATCTATCTCGCCTGGCGGCTCTATCAGTTAATTTCGTGGTTGGCGCACTAGGAGGGCGAATGACGATCTACGCGTTGGGCGAGCGGGTGCCCACGATCCACCCCGAGGCGTTCGTGCACCCCGACGCCGTGGTGATCGGCGACGTACGCCTGGGGGCCGACGCGTCGGTGTGGCCCGGTGCGGTGCTGCGCGGCGACTACGGCACGATCATCGTGGGGGAGCGCACCTCGATTCAAGACGGCACCGTGGTCCACGCGGTGGCGGAGTTCCCGACGGTCGTGGGCGACGACTGCGTCATCGGACACCTCGTTCACCTGGAGGGGTGCGTGATCCACGACCGAGCCCTGGTCGGCAGCGGCTCGGTCGTGCTGCACCACGCCCACGTGCGCACGGGAGCGACCGTCGCCGCGGGCGCCGTGGTGCGCAACCGCACCGACGTGCCCGAGGGGGCCCTCGCGGTGGGCGTGCCCGCCACGATCAAGCTCGGCGCCAGCGACCGGGACGCCATCGCCGAGGGAGCCGCCCTCTACGTCGCCAACGCCCGCCGCTACCGTCGCGAGTTGCGCGTGCTTTAGGCGTTGGAGATCGCGACGAGCTGCTCCAGCGCGTGCGCCGCGCGGCCGTCGCGCACGCTGGTGCTCGCCATCTCGAAGCCGTCGCGCAACGTTTCCGCACGGCCCGCGGCGACCAGCGCCAGACCGGCGTTGGCGCAGGCGATGTCGAAGACCGGGCCGGTGGCGGCGTCCAAGAACGCGTGCACCACGCGAACGTTGTGCGCGACGTCCCCGCCGCGCAGGCTGTCCACGCCGTGGCGCCGTCCCAGCTCCTCACCGGCGTCGATCCGCTCGACCGTGGTCTGCGAGCGCGTCACCCGGTGGAGGGTGGATGGTCCGCCGAGGGAGAGCTCGTCGAGACCGTCGTCGCCGCTCACCAGGATCGACAGGTCGGTGCCGCGCGAACCGATCACGCGCGCCATGTGGTCCAGGTGCGCCGCCGGCGCCACGCCGATCAGAGCACGTCGCACGCGAGCCGGGTTGGCGAGCGGCCCGAGCACGTTGAACACGGTGCGAAAGTAGAGCGAGCGACGGATCGGCGTGAGGTAGCCCAGGGCGTGGTGGTAGGTCGGCGCGAACATGAAGCCGATGGACGCTCCCTCCACGCAGGCGCGAACGGTGGCCGGCGAGGTCTCGAGGCGCACGCCCAGGGCCTCGAGGACGTCGGCGGAGCCGACCGACGAGGACGCGGCCCGATTGCCGTGCTTGGCGACGGGGACCCCACAGCCCGCCACGGCCAGTGACGCCATCGTGGAGATGTTCACGGTGTGCAACTGGTCGCCGCCGGTGCCCACGATGTCGATCGCGTCGCCCTCGAGTTCGAACGTGGTGGCGGCGTCAATCATCGCGTCGATGAAGCCGGTCATCTCCTCGGCGGTCTCGCCCTTCATGGTGAGCGCGGTGAGGAAGCTGGCAATGTGCACCGCTTCGACGCGCCCCTCGAGGATCTCGGCCAAGGCCTCGCGGGCCTGCGCCCGTTCCATGTTCGATCCGCGAACGAGCGGATTGAGGACGTCGCGAGCGAAGAACTCCATCAGCGCCGCCGGGGAGAGGCGTTGGTGACCATAGGGAGAGGCTAGCCGTGGGGCGGCTCACGACCACTACGATTTCGGGGTGGCCACCGCCTACCTCGAGGACATCATGCGCTTCCATCGCGCACGGGCGGCGGCCGACCGTCGCGACTGGCGCGAGCGGCTCGACGAGGTGGTGCCGTGCCGTTCGCGATTTCGCGCGGCGCTGCGTCCCGGCGACGCCGTCGGCGTGATCGCCGAGATCAAGCGACGATCACCCTCCAAGGGCTGGCTGAGTCGTGACCTCGATCCGACGGACCTGTCACGAGCCTACGAGGACGGCGGCGCGGCGGCGCTGTCGGTGCTGACCGACGAGGAGCACTTCGCTGGATCGTTGGGCGACCTGCGGGCGGCCCACGACGCGTGCACCCTGCCGCTACTGCGCAAGGACTTCACGGTGAGCGCCAACGACGTGATCGACGCGCTGCAGTTCGGCGCGAGCGCGATTCTGCTCATCGTCGCGGCTCTGGACGACGACGAGTGCGCTCGCCTGTTGGAGGTGTCGGCGCAGTGCGGACTCGACGCCCTCGTCGAGGTTCACGACCTCGCCGAGGCTCGCCGGGCGCTGGCGCTGGGGGCGACGCTGGTGGGCGTGAACCAGCGCGACCTGCGAACCTTCGAGGTCCGCGGCGAGCAGGCGGCCGAGGTGGTCGCAACGCTGCCGCCGACCGTGGTGGCCGTCGCCGAGTCGGGGCTGCGCGACGTGTCCGACGTCGAGCGAGCCGCCGCCTACGGCTTCGACGCCGTCCTGGTCGGGGAGTCGCTGGTGCGCGCGAGCGACCCGTCGCTCGCCGTGCGCGCGTTGACCGGAGTGAAGCGTCACGGCCGTGACTGACCTCACGGATCGCGCCCATCTCGTGAAGATCTGCGGCGTGACGAGCGTCGGGGACGCGGCGATCGTGCTCGACGCGGGGGCCGACGCCTTGGGCGTGGTGCTGGCGGCGTCGCCGCGCGAGGTCGACGTCGCGCGCGCGGCGGCTATTGCCGCCTTCGTCGGCGAGCGGGCGGTACGGGTGGGCGTGTTTCGAGGGCGCGACGACGTTTTCATCCGCCGCGCCCTGGACGACGTGGCTCTGGACGCCGTGCAGCTGCACGATCCGATGTCGAGCGTGCTGCACGACGCACTGCGTGAGCGCGGGCTGGCGGTGATCACGGTGCTGGCCGTCGGTTCCCCGGCGCGCGACGAGATGGACGAGGAGCGGGCCGACGCCATCCTGGTCGACGGCCCCACACCCGGCAGCGGGAGGGCGCACTCCTGGTCGCCCCTCGCGGGCCGCCAGTTTCGGCGCCCGCTGATCGTCGCCGGTGGGCTGAACGTCGACAACGTCGCGCGAGTGCTCGCCGATACCGGCGCGTGGGGCGTGGACGTCGCGTCGGGCACCGAGTCCTCGCCCGGGCACAAGGACCCAACGGCGGTACGCGACTTCGTCGCGGCCGCGCGGCGTTGGTTCGAGCGAGAGGAGTGAGCGTGAGTAACGGGTTCATGGGCCCCCCGGATGAGCAGGGCCACTTTGGCGACTTCGGCGGTCGTTTCGTACCCGAGGCGCTCATGCCCGCCTGCCTCGAGTTGGAGGAGGCGTATCGCGACGCGCGAGCGGACGAGTCCTTCGCGCTCGCGCTCGAGCGCGAGCTCGCCCTCTTCGCGGGCCGACCCACGCCGGTGACGCCGCTGGAGCGATTCTCGCGTCGGGTCGGTCTACGGGTCTTCGCCAAGCGCGAGGACCTCGCCCACACCGGCTCACACAAGATCAACAACGTTCTCGGCCAGGCACTGCTCGCTCAGCGCATGGGCAAGCGGCGCGTCATCGCCGAGACGGGGGCCGGTCAACACGGCGTCGCCACGGCGACCGCCGCGGCGCGCCTGGGCCTGGCGTGCACCGTGTTCATGGGCGAAGTGGACATCGTGCGTCAGGAGCTGAACGTCTTTCGCATGGAGCTGCTGGGCGCGACGGTCGTCCCGGTGACCTCGGGCAGCCGCACCTTGAAGGACGCGGTGAACGAGGCCCTCCGCGAGTGGGTGACCTGCGTCGCCGACACCCACTACTGCATCGGCTCGGTCATGGGACCCCACCCGTTTCCCTGGATGGTGCGCGAGTTCCAGAGCGTGATCGGTCGAGAGGCCGCGCGCCAGTTGCGCGACCTCGGTGTGGGTGACCCTGACGTGGTCGTCGCGTGCGTGGGTGGCGGCTCGAACGCGGCCGGCGTGTTCGCGGGCTTCGCCGACCGCCCGTCGCGTCTGGTGGGCGTCGAGGCCGCCGGCGGGTCCGCCGTGGGCGTCGGCGCCCCGGGCGTCCTGCACGGGATGCGCTCGCTGCTGATCCAGGACGAGTTCGGCCAGATCGAGGAGGCCGAGTCGATCTCGGCGGGCCTGGACTACCCCGGTATCGGTCCGGAGCACGCTTCGCTGGCCGCCCGAGGACGCGCCGAGTACGTGACCGCCCACGACGACGAGGTCGTCGCCGCACTGCAGGCGCTCAGTGAGGACGAGGGGATCATCCCGGCGCTCGAGACCGCCCACGCCGTGGCGTGGCTGTTGCGCGAGGCGGGCCGGTCGGTACCACTCGGCTCGTCGGTGCTGCTCAATCTCTCGGGCCGGGGGGACAAGGACGTCGCGCAGGTCCGCGCCATCCTGAGGGGGGCATCGTGACCTCGCTCGAGGACGCGCTGCGCCGCACGCGCGCGAGCGGGCGCACCGCTCTCGTCCCCTACCTGATGGCCGGAGCCACCCCCGATTGGACCCGTCACGTGGAGGCCGCGGCGCACGCCGGGGCCGACGCCATCGAGATCGGGCTGCCGTTCTCGGATCCCGTCATGGACGGCGTGGTGATTCAAGAGGCCGCGGGTCGCTCGCTGGCGGCTGGCACGACTCTCGACTCGGTGTGCGCGGAGCTGGCGACGTTGGACGTGGACGTGCCCCTGGTCGCCATGACCTACTACAACGTGGTGCACCACTACGGTCTGGACCGCGCGGCGGACGCGTTCGAACGGGCGTCGCTGCGCGGCGCGATCATCCCCGACCTGCCGCCCGAGGAGGCGGGGCCGTGGGCGCGAGCCTGCGCCGTCCACGACGTGGCCACCGTGTACCTAGTGGCGCCGTCGAGCCCGCCGCAACGCGTCGCGCTCCTGGCGCGCGCTACGCAGGGCTTCGCCTACGCCGCCGCGCGCATGGCCGTCACCGGACGTGCGTCGGACCTCGGCGACGCTCGGCGCGTCGTGACGGCACTGCGCGACGTCAGCGACGTCCCGGTGTACGTCGGCATCGGCATCACGACGCCCGCCCAGGCGCGTGACGCGGCCCAGTTCGCCGATGGGGTCATCGTCGGCTCCGCGCTGGTGTCGCTGCTGCTCGACGGTGCGAGCACCGCGCGCGTGGAGGAGTTCGTCGGCGACTTTCGCGGTGCGCTCGACGCCGTCGACGAGCGACGCGATAGCGCCGGACCGCCGGCCGGGCAAGTGAAGTAGTTCACAAGCACCCGCTGCATCCGCCGGATGTGTAGCGCCGGGGTGTTTAATCGGTCTAGGCCGACGCCCGTCGGTCCACATGGATAAATCCAGGGGGATGCACATGTCAGATGAACACAAGGTGGCCGATCCGGGTCCGTTAGGGCTCGCGGGTTTCGCCATGACGACCTTTGCCCTGAGCTCGGCGAACGCCGGGATCTGGAAGGGTGGAGGACTGACCGTAGCCATCTCGCTGGCGCTGGTCTACGGAGGGATTGCGCAGTTCGCCGCCGGTATGTGGGAGTTCGTGCGCAAGAACACCTTCGGCGCGGTGGCGTTCACCTCGTACGGAGCGTTCTGGCTGGGGCTCTACGCCTTCATCAACTGGGACGGCGGTCTGAAGGCGACCAACGCGTTGGGCGTCTACCTGCTCGCGTGGACGATCTTCACCTTCTACATGATGATCGGCTCGTTCAAGACCAACGTGGCGCTGGCGTCGGTGTTCGTCGTCCTGGAGGTCACGTTCATCTTCCTGACTATCGGCAACTGGGACGCCGGCCACTCGAACATGGTGAAGGTCGGCGGATGGCTCGGCATCGTGACGGCGATCCTCGCCTGGTACTGCTCGGCGGCGGCGGTCATCAACGACACCTACAAGAGGAAGGTGCTGCCGCTCGGCCCGCTCGCCTAGTTCGGCTAGAGTGGGTTCACTGGTGGCTCGCCACCGGACCCAACCGCCAACAGCGCCCCGGCTCTCGAGCCAGGGCGCTGTTGGCATTTTGGGCCATAAGTCACCCGGCCCGTAGTTGTGGTGCGTGCTAAGCACGTGATAGTGAAAGAGGGGGCGCACAGGAGTAGTGCGCGCCAAAAGCCAAGTTGGGGGAGACCAATGAGTGAAGCAAAGCTAGAGGCCTGGCACGAGGAGACGCGCAAGTTCGCCCCGAGCGCCGAGTTCGCGGCGCAGGCGAACGCCCAGCCGTCCATCTACGACGAGGCCGCTGACGCCGAGTCCTGGTGGCGCCACCAGGCCGACCGCCTGACCTGGGCCACGGCTCCGACCAAGACCCTCGAGTGGGACCTGCCCGACGCGAAGTGGTTCAGCGACGGGACTCTCAACGCCAGCGTGAACTGCGTCGACCGCCACGTGGCAGCGGGCCGGGGAGCCAAGGTCGCCTACCACTGGGTGGGTGACCGCGAGGGCGAGTCGCGCACCATCACCTACGCGGACCTGCAGGTGATGGTGGCCCAGGCCGCGAACGCGTTGGTCGAGCTGGGCGTGGTCGCCGGCGACCGTGTCGCGATCTACATGCCGATGATCCCCGAGGCCGTGGTCGCCATGCTGGCGTGCGCGCGGCTCGGTGCCGCGCACTCGGTGGTCTTCGCCGGGTTCTCCGCCGAGGCGCTGTCGAGTCGCATCCTCGACTCGGACTGCCGCTACGTGGTCACGGCCGACGGCGCCTTTCGCCGAGGCGCCGCGAGCCCCGTCAAGCCGGCGGTCGACGAGGCACTGCGCAGCTGTCCCAACGTGAAGGACGTCCTGGTGGTTCGCCGCACCGGCGAGGACGTCGCGTGGACCGAGGGCCGCGACCACTGGTGGCACGACCTCGTGGATCGCCAGCCCACCGAGCACACGCCCGAGTTCTTCCCGGCGGAGCAGACGCTGCTCATCATGTACACGTCGGGCACGACCGCCAAGCCCAAGGGGATCTATCACACCACGGGCGGGTACCTCACGCACGTGGCCACGACGCACCACTACATCTTCGACCTCAAGGCCGACACCGACGTCTTCTGGACGGCGGCGGACATCGGCTGGATCACGGGCCACAGCTACATCGTGTACGGGCCCCTGACCAACGGGGCCACGCAGGTGATGTACGAGGGTCTGCCCGACTCGGGCGGCAAGGACCGCTGGTGGAAGATCATCGAGCAGTACAAGGTGACCATCCTCTACACCGCGCCGACCACGATCCGTACCCTCATGAAGTGGGGCGAGGAGTACCCCGCCGGGCACGATCTCTCCAGCCTGCGGGTCCTGGGCACCGTGGGCGAGCCGATCAACCCCGAGGCGTGGATGTGGTACCGCGAGCACATCGGCGGCAATCGCTGCCCGATCGTCGACACGTGGTGGCAGACCGAGACCGGTGGCATCTTGGTGACGCCGCTTCCGGGCATCAGCGTGACCAAGCCCGGCGCCGCGATGCGCGCCTTCCCGGGCATCAGCGTCGACGTCGTGGACAACGAGGGCCACTCGGTCGGCAACGGCGAGGGCGGCTACCTGGTCGTGACCAAGCCGTGGCCGGGGATGACGCGCGGCATCTACGGCGACCCGGCACGCTTCCGCGAGACCTACTGGTCGCGCTTTCCCGGGGTGTACTTCGCGGGTGACGGCGCCAAGCGCGACGCCGACGGCGACCTGTGGCTGCTCGGTCGGGTGGACGACGTCATGAACATCTCGGGTCACCGCCTCTCGACGACCGAGGTAGAGCACGCCCTCGTCGGCTACCCGGCCGTGGCCGAGGCCGCCGTGGTGGGCGCGTCGGACGAGACGACCGGACAGGCCATCGTGGCCTTCGTGACCCTGCGCCTGTCGGCCGAGGACGCCACGAAGGACCAGAGCGCGGTCATCGAGGAGATCCGCGCGCACGTCGCACGCGTCATCAGCCCGATCGCGAAGCCCCGTCAGATCATCCTCACCCCAGAGTTGCCCAAGACACGCTCGGGCAAGATCATGCGCCGGCTGCTGCGCGACGTCGCCGAGAATCGCCACCTCGGTGACGTGACCACGCTGACCGACCCCACCGTCGTGAACATGATCGCCGGTCTCATGGGTTCGCACACCGGCACCGAGGAGTAGCGAACTAGGAGTCGAATCCCAGCCCGAGGAGGTCGCCGAACTTCAGCCAGAGGTTGCGGCGCCCCTCGTGCTGGTCGGCGTGCTGCAACGACCGCTTGGTCAACTCGATGAAGAGCCACTTGAAGGGTTCCGGCGGGAAGGGGATGGGCTTGCGACGCACCATGGTCAGGCGCGTGCGCTCGGTATCGAGCCCGTCGAGCAGATCCAGCATCGTGGCCGCCCCGAAGCGGGTGGAGCCCACGCCCAGCCCGGTGAAGCCCAGGACGTAGGCGACCTTGCCCCCGTGCGCCGTGCCCCAGAAGGGCGAGAAGCGTGTACAGGTATCGATCGCGCCTCCCCAGGCGTGCGTGAACTTGATTCCCGCGAGCTGGGGGAAGGTGGCGAGGAAGTGCGACGCCAACGTGGCGTAGGTCTGCGCGTTGAAGTCGTAGTCGCGGTGCGCCTGGCCGCGGAAGTTGTAGATCGCGTCGTACCCGCCCCAGAGAATGCTCTGGTCGGCGGTGAGCCGGTAGTAGTGGAACTGGTTGCCGGCGTCGGCCACCCCCTCACGCCCCTCCCAACCGATACTGGCGCGCTGCTCGTCGGTGAGCGGCTCGGTGACCAGCTGGTAGTCGTACACGGGAACCACGTACTTGCGCGCGCTGCGCACGAGTGACGGGAAGACGTTCGTGGCCAGCGCCACGCGCGGGGCCGTGACGGCACCGTACGCGGTGTGCACGCGCACGCCGTCGTCCACGTCCTCCAGCCACTCGACCTTGGAGTTCTCGTAGATCGTCACGCCGAGCGAGATGCAGGCACGCTCGAGACCCCAGACCAGACGCGCCGGGTCCACCAGGGCCGTGCCGTCGTGGTCGTAGATCGCCCCCACGTACAGGGGCGAGTGGATGCGGGCCTGCACCTGCTCGCGCGAGAGGACCTCGACGTGGTCGCCGAGCTCGTTGCGCCGCCGCGCCTCCTCGACCATGTCGCTCATCTGCCACTCGGCCAGGGCCACGCGAAGTTCGCCGGTGCGCTCCCAGTCGCACTCGATGCCGTAACGCGCGACGGTGGCCTCGATCTCGTCGAGGTTCTCGCGACCGAGCCGTTCGATCACGGCCATCTCGTGGGGGAAGCGGCGCGCGCCGTTGGCGAAGCCGTGGGTGAGCGACGCGGAGCAGAAGCCGCCGTTTCGCCCGGACGCTCCCGCCCCGGTCTCGAACTGCTCGACCACCACCACCTCGCGGTGCGGGTCGCGCTCCTTGGCGAGCAGCGCCGTCCACAGCCCCGTGTAACCCGCTCCCACGACGCATAGGTCGGCGCCGACGTCGCCCACGAGGGCGGATCGCGACTCGGGTTCCAAGGGGTCCGAGTCCAGCCACCACAACTGCGGCTGCACGTCGGCCAGATGACGCAAAACGAAGGGGTCCTTGTTGCCCATGACTCTGTCCAACCAGCGGTTGGGATCACCCTCTCTAGGTACTTCGCCTTTCGCCCGACTCCGCGCGCGAACGCCGGCTGTCAGACCGGCCTCTGGTGCCTCCAGCCTACCGAAGGGCGACGGTCGACGCCAGGAACTACCGCGACGCGTGCAGCGTTCGGGCGCGCTCGAGTTGGGGGCGCCAGTCAATCCACTCGCCGAGTGCCTCGGCGGCGTTGAGGGCCCACCGCGGGTTGCGCAGCGCGGCGCGCGCCACCATGACCGCGTCGGCGTCACCCGCGACCAGGATGGACTCGGCCTGATCGGGCGCGGTAATCAGTCCCACCGCACTGGTGGCGACACCGGCGTCGCGACGCACGGCGGCGGCGAAGGGCACCTGGTAGCCGGGCCCGACGGGCACGGGCGCTGCGGCGACGTTGCCCCCGGAGGAGACGTCGACCAGGTCGACGCCGAGCTCGCGCAGCTCGCGCGCCAGGGCCACCGTCTGGTCCAGATCCCAGCCACCCTCCACCCAGTCGGTGGCCGAGAGCCGCACGAAGAGCGCGACGTCGGGCTCGACCGCGCGCACGGCCTCGACGACGCGTCGCAGGAGGCGCGTGCGGTTCTCGAAGGACCCGCCGTAGGCGTCGTCTCGCTGGTTGGAGAGGGGCGAGAGGAACTGGTGCAGGAGATAACCGTGGGCGGCGTGGATCTCCAGCACATCGAAGCCAGCCCGCCGCGCGCGCCGCGCGGCGTCAGCGAACTGACTGACCACCAGATCGATCTCGTCGACGCGTAGGGCCCGCGGCAGCGGATAGCCATCGAAGGCGAGTTCACTCGGGGCGACGGCGGTCCAGCCGCCCTCGGACGCGAGGGCGATGGGGTGGTCGTCCCACGGGGCCATCGTCGAGGCCTTTCGTCCCGCGTGCGCCAGCTGCACGCCGATGTGCGTCCCCTGCGCGTGTGCGAAGTCGGTGACCCGACTCCAGGCCGCGATCTGCTCGTCGTTCCACAGGCCCGGGCAGCGCACCGAGATGCGCGCCTCGGGGGCGACGGCCGTCGCCTCGGCCATCACCAAGCCGAACCCGCCGGTCGCGAGCGATCCGAGGTGGGCGAGGTGCCAGTCGCCGACGACGCCGTCGGTCGCGGAGTACTGGCACATGGCGCTCACCCAAGCCCGATTGGCCAGGGTGAGATCACGCACGCACCAGGGAGTGAAGAGTAGAGACACGTTGAGTCCTTCCGCGAACGGGCATACCCTAGCGGGAGGGACCGCGGCCGTCACGAGGGGGGGCGACAGGTTCGGTAGCGTGGGATCATCCGTGAGATCGAGATGAGGAGTGAGAGTGCGCATCGCCACCTTCGACCACCGAGCCGTGATCGTCACCGATGAGGGGCTCATCGACGTCGCCGACGCGTCCGGCGGTCGCTTCTCATCGTCGACCGACGAGCTGATGGGTCGACTGGATGAGGTGGGGGAGTGGATCGCGGCTGAGGAGGTCGAGCCCTCCTGGGACCTGTCGCCCGACGTCGTCGCGCGCGACCCGCGACTCGGCCCGGTGGTGTCGCGCCCGAGCCAGATCTTCGGCATCGGACTCAACTACCGTCGCCACGCGATCGAGATGGGGATGACGCCGCCGACCACGCCACTAGTGTTCACGAAGTTCGCGTCGTCGCTGGCGGGGGCTAACGCGTCCGTGGCTCTGCCGTCGGCGCGCACCGACTGGGAGGCGGAACTGGTCGTGGTGATCGGCGCGCGTGCTCGGCGGGTGGCGCCGCACGACGCTCTGCGCTACGTCGCGGGCTACTGCGTGGGCCAGGACTTCAGTGACCGCGACCTGCAGATGTCGGGGACCCCTCCGCAGTTCTCGATGGGCAAGTCCCACGAGAACTTCTCGCCAATCGGCCCGTGGCTGACGACGCCCGACGCCTGCGGCGACCCCGACGACCTTCGCATCACCTGTGACGTCAACGAGGTCCGCTACCAGGACTCGAGCACAGAAGACATGGTGACCAACGTCGCGGGGCTGATCGCGTATCTCAGCTCGGTGGTCGAGATCCGTCCGGGCGACGTCATCTTCACCGGCAGCCCAGCCGGTGTCGGCCAGGGTCACACGCCACCGGTCTTCCTCGCCCCGGGCGACGTCGTCACGTCCACGATCACCGGACTCGGATCACTGCGCAACGTCACGTCGCACGCCAGTCTCTGAACGCAGCGCGCCTTCCCTGGTAGGAGGTTCGCAACAGAGCTATAGTCCCTGTTCAGCGACCACGGCTGACCAAACCTACGTCGATCCCCTCACCGGCCGAAACCAATCTCATCAGCGCGAGAACGGCTCTCCACCACCCGCCTCGGCGTCAACTCTGAACCGCCGGGCTGGATGAGATCGAGTGGCGCCCGGCGTGCTCCAGCACCCAGACTACGGGCAGTCCATACAGTGTCGTGGAGAGGAGCGCGAACGAGGAGGATGCGAATGCGCTGGCGTCGGACTCGTGTCGTGGTCACTGCCGCAGCGTCGTTCGGCGCGCTAACCGGGATTGCGATCGACAACACGGGGGCCGGCGCGTCAGCGAGCGCGCAGTCGCCGTTTCCCACCGCTCTGGTCATGCAGCACGGCCTGACCGAGTCTTCGTCCGCACACGCTCAGCCCTGGGGATCGCCGATGGCGAGCTCTCAGCTCAAGTGGGTCGGGGTCAGCCCATCGGACCACCGGGTCGAATGGGGAGTCTGGGAGCAGAGGGGCGCGCCCACGCTCTTTCCCGTCCGAAGTCTTGACGGCGGTCGGCACTGGACGGCGGCGGGTCCGATGCTCGCCACGGACTGGGTTGGAGGGTCGATCTACTACGTCGACCGCGTCATCGCTGAGAGCTCGTCGACCGTCGTGATGGTGAGCAACGCGGTCATCGACCTGACGACCGACTCGGGACACGTGTGGTATCAGTACGTGAACGGTGCCGACAACTGGTCGATCACGTGGGCCACGATGACGGGCGGCATCGGACTGCGAGTAGGCCCGGCGCCGTACGCGCAGCCGCCGAGGAGCGCCTTCGCCATCTATCGACTCGACTCCGCACGCCACCGATGGCTGCGCGTTCGTGAGTCACTGACGTGACGTGCGGCTCACCGATTGAGCTGGACATCCGACGTCCACGACGAAACGAAGTCTGAGACGACTGCGTACGCCGGAGAAATCGGCTCGCCGCAGATGTGCGCGTCGTACTTCACGCGTCGCGCACGGCGCCCGAGCTGATGGGTGTCGTCACGGAGACGCAGTGTCCCGACGTCTCTCCCAGCAATTAGAGGATCTCGTCCAAATCCCCACTGGTCGGGCTGGGGAGATTCGAACTCCCGATCTCTCGGCCCCCAGCCGAGCGCTCTAGACCAAACTAAGCCACAGCCCGAGAGGCCAATGATAGCCGCCAGTACTACGCGCTTTGGCGGTGGGACCCGTGCGACTGATTGGGGTGGGTGAGCCAGGCGCGCGCCTCGCAGAGGAAGGCGATCGTCTCGCCAGTCGCCTTCGCGTGCAGCGCCTCGAGGATTCGCTCGTCCAGCGCCTCAATCAACGTCTCTACTGCCATGGCCTCTCCTCTGGTCCTCGGCCGCCGGTCGTCGACATTTTGCCGGCCGAGCGACGACGAGGCGGTGGTCAACTCCAGCGTAGGGCGCGACCACCCCGGCCGTATTCGTTATAGTGAGTGCGGGTCAGCGTTGCCCCAACGGTGAGCCCATGACCCAAGAGCCCTCTCTCTACGACCCCTCTTTCGAGCACGACGCCTGCGGCGTCGGGATGATTGCCGACCTCACGGGTGCCGCGAGCTTTGCCACCATCGACGACGCGCTGACCATTCTCGAGAACCTCGAGCACCGCGGCGCGACCGGGGCCGACGTCGACTCCGGCGACGGGGCGGGAATCCTCCTTCAGATGCCCGACGCGTTCGTACGCGCGGCGTTTGACGTCGCGGTGCCCGACGTGGGCGCCTACGGCCTCGCCCAGTGGATGACCTCGAACGTCACTGACGCGACGCGCGACGCGCTCGAGGCGGTGTTCGCCCGCGTGGGCCTGCGGACCCTGGGCTGGCGCTCGGTTCCCGTCGACTCCAGCGTGCTGGGCCCGACGTCACGCGCCAGCGAACCGCGCATCGTACAGCAGCTTGTCGACTCCACGTCGGGCGAACGCGACGCCGCCCTCGAGCGGGCGCTGTTCTGCGCGCGCAAATTGGCCGAGCACGAGATGGACGTCTACGCCGCCTCGTGCTCGTCCCAGGTACTGATCTACAAGGGAATGCTGTCCTCGCCCCAGCTACGTCGCTACTTCGCCGACCTTCGCGACCCCCGCCTCGCGTCAGCCATCGCGGTCGTGCACAGCCGATTCTCGACCAACACGCTGCCACGATGGTCTCTGGCCCAACCGTTCCGCTTCATCGCCCACAACGGGGAGATCAACACGATCCGGGGGAACCGGAACTGGATGACCGCGCGCGAGTCCACCCTCCGCGCACCGCTACCGGTCGAGGTGTCAGCTCTCACGCCGATCATCACCGACGGGCTGAGCGACTCCGCGAGCTTCGACGAGGTTGTCGAGCTGCTCGTACACGGCGGCCGATCACTCGCGCACGCCGTGCTGATGATGATCCCCGAGGCGTGGGAGCGCTCAACCACGATGGATCCCGCTCGGCGCGCGTTCTACCGCTATCACGCGGCTCTGATGGAGCCGTGGGACGGGCCCGCATCGGTGACCTTCTGCGACGGGCACGTCGTGGGCGCCGTCCTCGACCGCAACGGGCTGCGGCCCGCGCGCTACTGGGTCACGAAGGACCAGCGGGTCATCCTCGCCAGCGAGGTCGGGGTCCTGCCCATCGATCCGGCCCTCATCGAACGCAAGGGGCGACTCCAGCCGGGGCGCGTGTTCCTCGTCGATGTTGACCGCGGCTGCATCGTCGACGACGATGAGCTGAAGTCGCAACTGGCCCACGCCGCACCCTACGAGCGTTGGCTGGCCGACGAGCAGATCTCCCTCGACGACGTACCACCGCGCCCGATGCTGACGCCGAGCCACGCCTCGGTGACCCCGCGCCAGAGGAACTTCGGCTACTCCGAGGAGGATCTACGTCTCATTCTGGCGCCGATGGCTCTCGTGGGCGAGGAGCCCGTGGGTTCGATGGGTAACGACGCGGCGCTCGCGGTGCTGTCGCGCCAGCCTCGCTCGCTGTTCGACTACTTCTCCCAGCTCTTCGCCCAGGTCACGAACCCGCCCCTCGACGCCATCCGCGAGGAGTTGGTGACATCGACGCGCGTCGCTCTGGGGGGCGAGGAGAACCTGCTCAGCGAGTCGCCGCGCCACTGCCACCAGGTGGTCCTCGGCTCGCCCGTACTGAGCGTGGAGGACCTGGCCAAGTTGCGATACCTGGGCGAGACGGAGCGGGGTCGCGACGTGGCCAGCGTCGCGGTGGACGGACTCTTCGCGGCACACGGCGAGGAACCGGCGGGTGTGCGGCTCGCGCGCGCGGTCGACGAGGTCGCGGACCTCGTCGCGGCGCACGTACGCGACGGCGCCAGTATCGTCATCCTCTCGGATCGGCACACCTCGCCCGACTACGCCGCGGTCCCCAGCCTCCTGCTCACCGCGGCGGTGCACGACCGGCTCGTTCGCGACCATCTGCGCACTCGGGCGGCCCTCATCGTCGAGGCCGGCGACGTGCGCGAGGTGCACCACGTCGCGGCCCTGCTGGGCTTCGGCGCGTCGGCGGTGTGCCCGTACCTCGCGTACGAGTCGATCGACGCACTGGTCGCCAGCGGAGAGATCGACCTCGACGCTCACGACGCTCGCTACCAGTACGCCAAGGCGCTGACCAAGGGCGTGGTCAAGATCATGTCCAAAATGGGCGTCAGCACCGTCGCCAGCTACGTGGGCGCGCAACTCTTCGAGGTGCTGGGGCTCAGCGACGAGGTGTTGGGGCGTTACGTCACGGGCTTCCACTCCCGCCTCGGGGGCGCCACGCTGGACGACGTCGCCCTCGGCGTCCTGCGCTGGCACGCCGACGCGTACGGCCCGCGCGCTACGCAGCGCTCACTGACCTCGCGCGGCGAGTACCAGTGGCGCCGCGACGGCGAGCTCCATCTCTTCACCCCGCACGCCGTGCAGCGCCTGCAGCACGCGACGCGCGCGCGGCGCTACGACATCTTCCGCGAGTACACCGACGCGGTCGACCGTCAGGAGGACGGACGCGTGACGCTGCGTAGCCTCCTGCGCCTGCGGCCGGCGGCCGTCGCGACGCCGCTGGACGAGGTGGAGAGCGCGGCGTCGATCATCGCGCGCTTCTCGAGCGGAGCCATGTCCTACGGCTCGATCAGCGCGGAGGCGCACGAGACACTGGCCATCGCGATGAACCGCCTCGGTGCCAAGTCCAATACCGGCGAGGGTGGCGAGGACGACGAGCGCTTCCACTCTCCCGACCCCCGTCGCAACCGCCGGTCGGCGATCAAGCAGGTGGCCTCGGGCCGCTTCGGTGTGACCAGCCGCTACCTCGTGAACGCCGACGACCTACAGATCAAGATGGCCCAGGGGGCCAAGCCCGGTGAGGGCGGCCAGCTGCCCGGCACCAAGGTGTACCCCTGGATCGCGGCCACGCGCCACTCCACGCCGGGGGTCGGGCTGATCTCGCCTCCGCCCCACCACGACATCTACTCGATCGAGGACCTGGCCCAGCTGATCTACGACCTGAAGAGTGCGAACGACACGGCCCGCATCCACGTCAAGCTCGTGTCGGAACAGGGGGTGGGCACGATCGCCGCCGGCGTGGCCAAGGCGCACGCCGACGTGATCCTCATCTCGGGTCACGACGGGGGGACCGGGGCCGCCCCCCTGACCTCGCTGAAACACGCGGGCACGCCGTGGGAGATCGGTCTGGCCGAGGCGCACCAGACGCTGGCCGCCAACGGACTGCGCGATCGGGTCGTACTGCAGGTCGACGGTCAGCTGCGCACCGGGCGCGACGTCGTCATCGCCGCGATGCTCGGCGCCGAGGAGTTCGGCTTCGCCACGGCGCCACTCGTGGTCATGGGCTGCGTGATGATGCGGGTGTGCCATCTCGACACCTGCCCAGTGGGCATCGCCACGCAGAACCCCGTCCTGCGCGAGCGCTTTCGCGGTCAGCCGGAGTTCGTGGAGACCTTCTTCGAGTACCTGGCCGAGGAGGTTCGCGAGCACCTGTCGCGACTGGGAGTGCGCTCGCTCGACGAGATCGTCGGCGACACGCGCCACCTCGAAGCCGTGCGCCCCGTCGAGGGCCCCGCCCTCGATCTCTCGGCGCTGCTGACGCCGGTGGACCCGTCACAGCGCCGCCGGCACCGCACTCAGGATCACGGTCTCGCGACCGCGCTCGACCGGACCTTCCTCGACGACGCGGTGGCGGCCGCACGCCAGGGGCGCCACTGGCGCACCGCGCTGCCGATCGCCAACGTCAACCGGGCCGTAGGCACCCTGACCGGGAGCGCCATCACGCGCGCCCTGGGGAGCCGTGAGCTGGTGGACGACCAGATCGAGATCAACGTCACCGGCTCGTCGGGCCAGAGCCTGGGCGCGTTCCTGCCCCGCGGGCTCACCATCCGCCTGCGCGGCGACGCCAACGACTACGTCGGCAAGGGGCTGTCGGGCGGGCGCATCGTGATCGCGCCGTCCAGCGAGGCGACCTTCGCGAGCGAGGAGAACGTCGTCGCCGGCAACGTGATCGGCTACGGGGCCACCGCCGGCGAGATCTTCATCAGCGGGATCGTGGGGGAGCGCTGCGGCGTTCGCAACTCGGGCGCCGTGATCGTGGTCGAGGGGGCGGGCGACCACGCGGGCGAGTACATGACCGGGGGAATGGTGGTGATCCTCGGGCGCGTCGGGCGCAACCTGGCCGCCGGCATGTCGGGCGGGACCCTCTACCTCTACGACCCGCACGAGACGATCCACGAGCACCTGAGCAACGGCGTCTACGAGATCGATCCCCTGGACGCGCACGACGACGACGTGCTGCTGGCGCTGCTCACTCGATTCGTCAAGGAGACGGACTCCGCCCTGGCGGCCCGTCTGGTCCAGGAGTGGCGCCGCGAACGGATGAGCATGGTCCGGGTCGAGACCTCGGAGTACCAGCGGGCGCGCGAGGAGACCCGTCTTGGCTAAGCCGACCGGATTCCTCGAGTTCCCGCGCCGCGGCCCGACGCCGCGACCGGTGCCGGAGCGGCGGACCGACTGGCGCGAGGTGTACGCGCCCCAGTCCGACGATGAGGTCCGCCTCCAGGCGGCGCGCTGCATGGACTGCGGCATCCCCTTCTGCACGCAGGGCTGCCCGTTGGGCAACCCCATTCCCGCATTCAACGACCACGTCTACCGGGGTCGCTGGGACCGGGCGGCCGAGGCGCTCTTGGCCACCAACAACTTCCCGGAGTTCACGGGTCGGCTCTGTCCCGCCCCGTGCGAGTCGGCGTGCGTGCTGGGCATCGCCGACGACCCGGTCACGATCGAGCGTCTGGAGTACGAGATCGTCGAGCACGCCTTCGCCCGCGGCGTGGTCGCGGCCACCTCGCCGTCGCGCGCGGGGCCGCGCGTCGCGATCGTCGGATCGGGGCCCGCCGGCCTGGCCAGCGCGGCCCAACTGGTGGACGCGGGGTATCGGGTCGAGGTCTTCGAGCGCAGCGACGCGATCGGTGGCCTGCTGCGCTACGGCATCCCGGCCTTCAAACTCGAGAAGTCGGTGCTGGAGCGACGCCTCGACGTGCTCACCCGCTCCGGCGTGGTCTTTCACCCCTCAACGCCGATCGGCGGCGATCTCTCGCTCGAGGACCTGCGCGCGAGCTTCGACGCGGTGGTGATCGCGGTGGGCTCGACGGTGGCGCGCCGCCTCGACGTGGCGGGCGCGGACCTCGAGGGGGTGTACCCGGCGATGACGTACCTGGAGGCCGCCAACCGTGCGGTGCGCGACGACGTCGCGTCGCCGATCGACGCCGGGGGTCGTCACGTCGTGATCCTGGGCGGTGGTGACACCGGTGCGGACTGTCTGGGCACCGCCCACCGTCAAGGGGCGGCGTCGGTGCACCAGATCGAGATCCTGGCGCGCCCCCCCGACGAGCGGCCACCGGACGCGCCCTGGCCCACGATGGCCCGCCTGTTCAAGGTGACGACGGCCCACGAGGAGGGTGGCGAGCGTCTCTTTGACACCGAGACCCTCGCCTTCGAGGGTGCCGACCGGGTCGAGCGGATCCGCCTGCGCGACCGGTCCACCGGGGAGGTTCACACCCAGCCCGCTGACCTCGTGCTGATCGCGGCGGGCTTCACGGGTCCCGAGCTCGCGCCCCTCGGGCTCGTGGATCAGCGCTGGCGCACCGACCGCGACACGCTGCGCGTCGACGCGTCGTGGCGCCTGGACGTCGACAGTCGCGGTGCGCCGGTGTTCGCGTGCGGCGACGCCGTGCGCGGCCAGAGCCTGATCGTGTGGGCCATCGCCGAGGGGCGCAGTGCCGCCGCGGCCGTCGACCGCACGTTGCGCGGCGCCCCGTCGTCGCTGCCCGCTCCCGTCACTCCCTACGCGTCGTCCTGGTAGCCGCTCATCGGCGCCGCGCGAGGGCGCGAGCACCGGTCCGCGCGCGAGTACGGTGGATGAGACACAACAGTGACACCACTCAGTACCATCGACTCCAGGCACTAGGAGGGGGAGACATGCGCAGCACGATGCAGGACGCGCCGCTCTTGATCAACCGGATCTTGCGTCACGGCGAGTTCCTCTACGCCCACAAGAAGGTCCTCACGGTCACCTCCGACGGCGTGCGCGAGGCGACCTTCGCCCAGGTCGCGCGGCGTAGTGAGCAGTTGGCCGCCGCACTGGCCGACCTCGGTATCGGCGAGGGTGACCGCGTCGCCACCTTCATGTGGAACAACCAGGCGCACCTGGAGGCCTACTTCGCCGTGCCCTGCATGGGAGCGGTCTTGCACACGCTCAACATCCGGCTCTTTCCCGAACAGTTGGCCTTCATCATCAACCACGCCGAGGACCAGGTCATCATCGTCGACGACACCCTGATCCCGCTGCTCGCGCGCGTGCGCGACCAGATCCCCACCGTGCGCCACATCATCGTCAACGGCTCCGACGAGGGCGGCCTGCTCGGCGAGACGATCAACTACGAGGAGTTGATCAGTCGCTACCCGAGTGGCTACGACTGGCCCGAGATGGACGAGCGCAGCGCCTCGGTGATGTGCTACACCTCGGGCACGACCGGTGACCCCAAGGGGGTGGTCTACTCGCATCGCTCGATCTGGCTTCACTCGCTGGCGTCCACGACGGCGAACTCGATCGGCCTGAGCGAGAAGGATCGGTGCCTGCTCATCGTGCCGATGTTCCACGTCAACGCGTGGGGAGCGCCGTACTCGGCCTACCTGGCGGGCATGGACCTGGTGATGCCCCAGATGTTCCTGCAGGGCGAACCGATCGTGCGCATGATTCGCGAACTGCGCCCCACCGTGTCGCTCGGCGTGCCGACGATCTGGAACGAGGTCCTGCACGCCGCCGAGGCCTCCGGCGACGCCGACTTCTCCAGCCTGCGCGGGCTGCTCGGCGGGGGCGCCGCGGTGCCGCGCCACCTCATCGAGGCCTTCCGCGACGAGTACGGCGTCGACGTCATCCAGGGGTGGGGCATGACCGAGACCAGCCCGCTGGGCGCCGTCTCGATCCCGCCCGCGGGCACGCCGCGCGACCAGGAGATCGAGTTTCGCGCCAAGGCCGGCCGCATCGTGGCGGGCGTGGAGGTGCGCGTCACGGACGAGGACGGCACGGTGCTGGACCACGACGGCGCCTCGGTCGGCGAGTTCGAGATCCGCGGGCCGTGGATCACCGGCTCCTACTACGGGGTGGAGGCGCCCGAGCGGTTCCACGACGGCTGGCTGCGCACCGGGGACGTGGGCACGCTGGACGAGCTGGGCTTCATGGTGATCAGCGATCGAACCAAGGACGTCATCAAATCCGGCGGCGAGTGGATCAGCTCAGTGGAGCTGGAGAACGCCGTGATGGGCCACCCGGCCGTGTTCGAGGCTGCGGTGGTGGCGGTGCCCGACGAGAAGTGGCAGGAGCGCCCCTTGTGCTGCGTGGTGTTGCGACCCGGTCAGAGCGCGAGCGCTCAGGAGTTACGCGACTACTTGGCGACGCGAGTCGTGAAGTGGTGGCTGCCCGAGCGGTGGTGCTTCCTCGACACCATTCCCAAGACGAGCGTCGGCAAGTTCGACAAGAAGGTGCTGCGGGCCCTCTACGCCGAGGGGGCCCTCGACGTGGTGACCCTGGGCTAGTGGAGAGCCTGGACGATCTCGCCGACCAGGTCGCCGAGATCGAGCGGCGCGTCGGTGACGCGATCTTCGAGGCCGTACGCGACCAGTTGCGCGGCGACGACGTGGCCGCGCGCGAGCGCGAGCGCCAGCTCAGTCGGGTGCGCCGCAGCTTGGCCAAGGCCGAGAGTCTGCTGCGCGCGACCGACCGGGACGAGGACTAGTCGACCCAACGGTTCAGCGCGTCGATCAGCCGGCGTAGAGTCACGTAGTCGCGCCCGTCGAAGCTGATGCGCAACGTCGTGGCGTCGCGCGCGTGCATCGCGCCGTCGCGATCGAACATCGGGAACTGCGCGGCGAGTGCGGCCACGCGCTCGCGGTCGAGGAGGCGCAGCGTGATCTCCGCGTGCGAGCCGTCGATTGTCACCGAGCGGAAGTTGGCGTAGAAGCGTTCAATGGCGTTGATGGCGTCCGGCACCGAGCTGACCAGCTCGACCAGGGCGACCGCCGCGGCCTCGACGTACCCGCGCGCGACCACCGCCAACTCGAGGAAGGCGTGCCACTGGCGCCAGTAGTCGCCCTGGGGGGTGTCAACCAGCACGACGGGGGCCGGTCGGCTCTTGCCCGTGTGCAACAGAGTGAGGATCTCGAACGCCTCGTCCATCGTGCCCAAACCCCCCGGGAAGAACACGAAGGCCAGCGACTCCTTGGTCAGGGCCACCTTGCGGGTGAAGAAGTACTTCATCTCGACCAGGCGCGACTCCGCGTCGACGAAGGGGTTGGCGCTCTGCTCGAAGGGCAGACGGATGTTCACGCCCAGCGTGTTCTGCGCCCCGGCCCCGCGAGCGGCGGCCTCCATGATGCCCGGTCCCGCCCCCGACACGGTGATCCAGCCCCGCGTGGCCATGGCGGCGCCCAGCTCCTGGGCCATCGCGTAGAGCGGATCGTCGGCGGCGATGCGGGCCGAGCCGAAGATGGTGACCTTGGGTCGATCACGCCACGGCGAGAAGACGTCACCGGCGTCGAGGAGCTCGCGCAGCGTGGTGATCGCGAGCCCCAGCTGCTCGGGGTCCGTCGCTGATGCCACCACGCGATCCACGTAGGCGCGCAACTGGGCGACCTGCTCGTCGTGCTCGCGCTGGGGCGCATCCCGATCCGGCGGGCTGGCGTGGGGCGCGTCACTCACGGGCGAGCACGTCGTACAGGGTGGTGCGCTGGCGCAGCGGGCGCCCGAGCGGGGCGACCAGGTCGTGCAACGCCTCGACGTCCATCGCCTGGCCGTGCACCGCCCCGGCCGCTCGTGAGATGTTCTCGTCCATGAGGGTGCCACCCAGATCGTTCGCGCCCGCTTGCAGCACGCGTCGGGCCCCGGCGGGGCCCAACTTGACCCAGCTCACCTGGACGTTGTCGATCAGGGTGGCGTAGTGCAAACGCGCCACCGCGTGCATCAGCAGCGTCTCGCGGAACGTCGGGCCCCGGCGAGCCCGACCCGTGAGGTACAGCGGAGTGGCCATGTGGACGAACGGCAGTGGCACGAACTCGGTGAAGCCACCCGTCTCTTCCTGCAGCTCCCGGGTGCGCAGGAGGTGGGTGATCCACTCCTGGGGACTCTCGACCGCGCCGAACATGATCGTGATGTTCGAGCGCAGGCCGATCGAGTGCGCCGCGCGATGCACCTCCAGCCACTGATCCGAGGAGATCTTGTCCGGGCACAGTACTCGGCGAACGTCGTCGTCGAGGATCTCCGCCGCGGTGCCGGGCAGTGTGCGAAGACCGGCGTCACGCAGCCGCGTCAGGTAGGTGACGAGATCCTGACCGGAGCGGCGGGCACCCTCGAACACCTCGAGGGCGCTGAAGGCGTGGACGTGAATGCGGGGGGAGCCGGCGCGCACGGCCGCGATGACGTCGACGTAGTACTCCCCGTCGAAGTCGGGATGGATGCCGCCCTGCAGGCACACCTCCGTCGCGCCGCGCTCCTCGGCCTCGCGCACGCGCACGCTGATGTCGTCGAGCGAGAGACGGTAGGGATCGCCACGGAGGTTGAGCGAAAGCGGTCCCTTGGAGAAGGCGCAGAAGCGGCACTTGAACGTGCACACGTTGGTGTAGTTGATGTTGCGGTTGACCACGAAGGTCACGTCGTCGCCCACACGGGTCCGGCGCACGCCGTCGGCGGCCTCGGCCAGGGCGGCGAGGTCGCCGCCGCGCGCGTCGAACAACCACGTCAGCTCGCGACGGTCGAGCGCGTAGCCGGGCGAGTAGCGCGCGAGCAGGGCGCGCACTTCGCTCGTGCGCACACGCGACGGCGCGTCCAGCGGCGGATCCGCGTCGATGCCCGGACTCCAGTCATCGCCGCGGCGCAGGCCGTGCGCGTCCGCGACACGCAGCACGACCGGCCGCACCCGGGCGTCCAGGAACGTCTCGGCCTGACGGATCCACGCGGGGTGTACGGGCAGGCGCGCGACCAGGTGCAGGTCGCGCGAGGCACAGTGCGCCTCCAGAGCGCTGATGTTGGGCCAGGGACGCTCAGGGTTCACGTGATCGATCGTGACCGGTGACACCCCACCGAAATCGTCCACACCCGCGTCGAGCAGCCGGGTCGGGTCATCACTGAGGTTCGGCGGTGCCTGCACGTGAACGTCATCGGCCAGGAGCAGGCGCGCGGCGGCGATCGTCCAGCGATACTCCTCGTCCGTGGGAGGTGTCGCGTGGGCCATGGCGGTGCCAGGCTTCGGGAGGAAGTTCTGGATGATCACCTCGTGCACGTGGCCGAATCGCGCGTGCGCCGCCGCGATCGCCCCGAGCGCGTCGAGGCGGTCACGGCGCGACTCGCCGATCCCCACCAGCAGCCCCGTCGTGAAGGGAATCGCCAACTCGCCCGCCGCGTGCAGCGTCGCGAGACGCCGCGACGCCGACTTGTCGGGGGCGAGGCGATGCGCGTCGAGATCCGCCAGTGACTCGAGCATCATGCCCTGGGACGCGGTGCTGGCGCGCAGCTGGGCGAGTTCGTGCGCGTACAGCGCGCCGGCGTTCGAGTGGGGTAGGACGCTCGTCGTCTCGAGGACCATCTGCGTCGCACTGGCCAGGTAGTCCACCGTCGACCGGTAACCGCGAGCCGCGAGCCACCGCGCCGCGTCGTCGTAGCGCAGCTCGGGTCGCTCGCCCAGGGTGAAGAGCGCCTCGGTGCAGCCCGCGGCCTCACCGGCGCGCACGATGTCCATCACCTCGTCCAGGGCGAGGTAGGGATCACGGCGTCGGGCCGGCGCCTGCGCGAACGTGCAGTAGCCGCATCGGTCTCGACAGAGCGTGGTGAGGGGGATGAAGACCTTGGGTGAGTAGGTGATGGTCGACCCGAAGAGCGAGCGAGCCCGGGCCACGGCGGCCACCGCCACCTCATCGGCGTCGGCGCGGCACAGGTCGTCGAACGTGTCGGCTCCGAGCGTAGCCATCGGCGCCCTAAGCCGGCGCGCCGTCGCCACGCGGCGGTGCGGGGATCTTCGCCGCGATGGTGGCGAGCAGGGCGTCGTAGGCGTCGGCGAAGGCGGCGACGCCCTCGTCCTCGAGGCGCCGGGTGACCTGGTCGAGGTCGACGTCCGAGCCCAGCGCGTCGAGCCGGTGCGCCGTGCGCGCGGCCGTGGCGGGGTCCGCGAGCACCGACCGCGTCGGATCCAGGCGATCGAGCGCGGCCCGAAGAGTGGCGTCGGGCATCGTGTTCACCGTCTCGTCGGCCACTAGGTCGTTGACGTAGAGCAGGTCGTCGTAGTGCGGATCCTTGGTCGACGTGGACGCCCACAGCGGCCGCTGGATCTGGGCGCCGCGCGCGATGAGGGCGGTGACGTCCGGCGCGACCCGGCGAGCTCGGAAGATCTCGTAGGCGGCGGCGGTCTGGGCCACCGCATTGGTCCCGCGTCGCGGGTCACCCTCGGCCAGCTGGGCGTCGATGGCGACGTCCAGACGCGACACGAAGAACGACGCCACGCTGGCCACGCCCGCCAGGTCGTGGCCACGGCTGGCGGCCAGTGACAATCCGTCGCGCCACGCGTCGATCACCTCGCCGTAGCGCTCCGTAGAGAAGATCAGCGTCACGTTCACGTTGATGCCCTGGCCGAGCACCTCGGTGATCGCCGCAAGCCCCTCGCGGGTGGCGGGAATCTTGATCATCACGTTGGGCCGATCGACCCTGTCGGCGAGGCGGCGAGCCGCGGCGATGGTGGCGGCGGTGTCGTGGGCGAGCCGCGGCGAGACCTCGAGCGACACGAAGCCGTCGGCGTAGCGCCGCCGACCGGCGGCGGCGTCGTCACGCGACGCGAGATGCACCGCGCCTAGAACGTCACAGGCGTCGCGTACGTCGGCCACCGCGAGAGACTCGAAGACGGCCTCTGGGTCGCGGGTCTCGAGGGCCGCGATCGCGGCGTCGTAGGCACTCGACGAGGCGAGGGACTTCGCGAAGATCGAGGGATTGGACGTGACGCCGCGCACTCCCTGGGACACCAGGCTGGCCAGCGTGCCGTCGTCGAGCCAGTCCCGGCGAATGTTGTCGATCCACGGGCTCTGCCCGTGCTGGTCGTACAGGTCGTGCAATCGGGTCATCCGTGGGCCTCCAGTACCGCCTCCACGTGGGACACGAGGATGGCCGGTGAGATGTTGAAGTGGGCGAGGACGTACGATCCCGACGCCGACAGTCCGAAGGAGTCGATGCCGATCGCCTGGTCCACGTAGCGCGACCAGCCGAGTGTCGCCCCGGCCTCGAGGGACACTGACGGGATGGTGCGGCGCAGCACGCGAGCCCGGTAGTCCGCGGACTGCGCGTCGAAGCACGCCCAGCACGGCAGCGCCACGACCCGCGTCGCCACGCCCCGCTCGCTCAGCTCGTCGGCGGCGTGCAGGCAGTGAGTCAGCTCGGACCCCGTGCCGACCAGGGTGAAGCGCGCGTCGTCGCGCTCTCGCACCACGTACCCTCCCCGGTGCGCGTCGCGGCGCGAGGCCTCCGCGTCGGCGCCCTCGAGCACCGGGACGTCCTGACGCGACAGCACCAGCGCCGTCGGCGCGGGTGCCGGGTCGCTGAGGAGCCGATCCACGACGTCGAGGGTCTCGTTGGCGTCGCTCGGACGCACGACGTGCAGGTTGGGCATCGCGCGCAGCGACATGAGGTGCTCGACCGGCTGGTGGGTGGGTCCGTCCTCACCGATGCCCACGGAGTCGTGAGTGAAGACGAACAGCACGCTGGCGTGGCTCAGGGCGGCCAGACGGATCGCGGGCCGGGCGTAGTCGCTGAACACGAAGAACGTGGAGCCCACCGGCCGCACCCCGCCGTGGTGGGCCTGACCCACCATGATGGCGCCCATCGCGTGCTCGCGAATGCCGTAGTGGATCTGTCGCCCGCCCGGGTTGGCGCGGCCCTGGGGCGGGGAGTCCAGGACGACGCCCGTGTTGTCGGTCAGGTCCGCCGACCCCGCGGTCAGACCCGCGGTGCGCGGGGCGAGGGCGTCCATCGCCCGCTGCATCGCCTTGCGCGTGGCGACCGCGCCCCCCTCGTAACGCGTCGCCGGCGCCCCGGCGACGGCCCCGCCGTTCGTGCGCAGCTGCTCGAGGAGCCTCTCGCCGCGACTTCCGGCCTCGTCGACCCGCTGCTCCCAGGCCCGTCGGTCCGCCCGCCGCGCGCCGAGCGACTCGAGCAGGCGCGCGGGGAGCTCGGGGTCGAAGTGGAAGGGCTCGTCCGCGACGCCGAGCGTGGCCTTGACCTCGCTGATCGCCTCGGGCGAGAAAGGCGTGCCGTGCGCCTCGCGCCGATCCATCATGACCGACGAGGGGAACCCGATGTGCGATCGCACGATGACCAGGGTGGGACGATCGGTCTCGGCGATCGCCGATCGAGCGGCCGCCTCCAGCGCGTCGAGATCGTTGGCCGACTCGCCGAGGTCGATCACGTGCCATCCGTACGCGGCGAAGCGCTCGGCGGGGTCGTCGTGCAGCGCCAGCTCGGTCGGACCGTCGATCGTGATGTGATTGTTGTCGTAGAACACCGTGAGGCGATCGAGGCCGAGCGAACCGGCCAGCGAGGCGGCTTCGTGGCTGATGCCCTCCTCGAGGCAGCCGTCGCCCGCGATGACCCAGGTTCGGTGATCGACGAGATCGTCGCCGTACTGGTCGCGCAGCACCCGTTCGGCCAGCGCCAACCCCACGCCGTTGGCGACGCCCTGGCCGAGGGGGCCGGTCGTGACCTCGACCGTGGGCGTGAGCCCGGCCTCGGGGTGGCCGGGCGTGCGCGAGTGCGGCTGGCGAAAGCCCCGCAGGTCCTCGGGGGTGACGTCGTAGCCGAAGGCGTGAGCGAGGGAGTACTGGAGGATCGAGGCGTGCCCCGCGCTCAGCACGAAACGATCGCGATCGGGCCACGACGGCATCGTCGGGTCGTGGCGCAGGAGGCGTGCGAAGAGCGTGACGCCCAGCGGTGCCAGCGCCATCGCCGTGCCGCTGTGACCCGAATTGGCGGCTGCGGGAGCGTCCATCGCGACCGCCACGATCTCGCGAATCGCCCGTCCCTCGTCAGGCGAGGCCCCCTTGTACAAGTCGTCAGCCATGTCTACGACCCTAACGGACGCGTTCGCCGTGCGCGGGCCGTCCCTGGATAGTCTGGGCCCGTGACACTGCAGATCCCGCCCAACTGCGATCTCACTTTGGGTCTGACCTGCGTCGACAAGGCCACGCCGGGTCGCAGCGTGTGGCGCGTCACGCTCGACGAGCGCTTCGTGAACCCGGTGGGCGTCGTACAGGGCGGCTTCCTCTCAGCGATCGCCGACTCGGCCATGGGGGCCAGTGCCGTCACCGCAGCGGGCGAGCGCAAGGTCCACGTCGCCAACACCTCGATGAAGATCTCCTTCATCCGCCCCGCTCGTCCCGGCATGACGCTCACCTGCACCGCGCGGGTCGTCAAGCCCGGACGGGTGGTGAGCTTCGTGGAGGCGCGCATCGAGGACGACGACGGCCGCCTGATCGCCACCGCCAGCTCAAACTACGTGATCAGCGAGCGCACTGAGTAGGCTGGCGTCGTGAGAGTACCGTCGTGGCGTTCACTCCTACGAGGCGCGGGCGTTCGCCGCGACCTGGGAGAGTTGCGCGATCTCGCCGTGCGCTACATCAAGGAGGAGACGGTCCAGCCGCTGAAGGACATGGGCCGCTACGCCCTCTACGGCGCGCTCGGGAGCGTCTTCGTCGGCCTGGGCGTGCTGTTCGTGTTCCTGGCGGTGCTGCGTTTCTTCCAGGAGCAGTTTCGCGTCTTCGACGGAACCCTCTCATGGATTCCGTACCTGATCGTCGCGGCTCTGGCGCTGATCGTCGCCGGCGTGACGCTGTGGCGGATCGTGAGCGGAGCGGGTGAGCGGCGGGTGAAGACCACCAAATGAGCGACTCCGCGACCCGACGTGAGTTGGAGCGCTCGCTGCGCGCGTTGCTGCCCGAGACGACGGCGGTGGACCTGCCCGAGCCGACCATCGCCACGGCGGGCGTGTCGGGCTTCGTCGCGGGCTACCTGTGGGGCTGGTGGCGCGGCCGCCGGGCCCGCCGCGCGCGGCGCAACCGACGATGAGTCGCTGGGCGTGGGGCTGGGTCCTGCGAATCGTCCTCGGACGGGCGGTGGCGCAGCGCTCGCGACGCTGGCTGGTGCTCGGAGCGGTCGTCGCGGTGATGGCCGTCGTCGATCGGGTCGCCGCGCGCGCCGGCCGTCCGTCACGCGCCCGGCGCACGTGAGCGGCGTCCTGCGCGCCGGCGAGCGCGTCCTCCTGGTCGACGCCAAGGATCGCCGCTATCTGGTGACGCTCCGCGAAGGGTCCGCCTTCCACACCCACGCCGGGATCGTCGCGCACGACGACCTGATCGGAATCGACGAGGGCTCGCTGGTTCGCTCCACCACGGAACGGTCGTTCCTCGTGGTTCGCCCCACACTGGCGGACGTCGTACTGAAGATGCCTCGGGGCGCGCAGGTCATCTACCCCAAGGACCTCGGCACCATCCTCCTGCAAGCCGACGTCGCACCGGGGATGCGGGTGCTCGAGGCGGGAGTGGGTTCGGGTGCGCTGTCCATGACCCTGCTGCGCGCCGGCGCCCTCATCACGGCCTACGAGATTCGCGAGGACTTCGCGCAGCACGCCATCCAGAACGTGCACGACATGCTGGGACCGCACGTCGCCTACGACGTGCGGATCCGCGACGTCACCGAGGGCATCGACGAGACGGATCTGGACCGCGTGATCCTGGACATGCCCGAGCCGTGGGCCGTGGTGCCCCACGCCCGGACGGCGTTGCGCCCCGGGGGCATCCTCCTCGCGTACCTGCCGACGATCAACCAGACCCAGCTGCTGCGCGAGGCGTTGCACCAGCACCACTTCGCGCTCGCCGAGACGGTCGAGATACTGCGTCGGACCTGGCACGTCGATGGCCGATCGGTGCGACCCGATCACCGCATGGTGGCCCACACCGGCTTTCTGACGTCGGCGCGGCGCACGGTCCCGCGCCTCGATGCCGTCGACTAGGGCCGTCGACGTCGCGCGGGCTGCGTCGCGTCGGACTCAGTCGCGCTCGATGAAGATGCACTCACCGGGGCACTCCTCGGAGGCCTCGACGACGGCGTCCTCGAGGCCGGCGGGAACGACCGCGACCCCCTCGGAGCCGCCGGGGGAGTCCTTCACCGCGGACCCCTCCTTGACGTAGGCCAGGCCGTCGTCGAGCAGGGTGAACACGTCGGGACAGATCTCCTCGCAGAGTCCGTCACCCGTGCACAGGTCCTGGTCGATCCATACCCTCATTCCCACGTCCTCCCTGCTCCCCTGGTCTGGACACTCTAGCGCCGCCGCACCCTCGCCACTCCGACCTAGGGTGGCGTTATGGAGCGTCCCGGACCCCTCGGCCAACCCGCTCCCGACGACCCGCGTCGCCCGGAGCCCCGCGAGCTCGACCTGGCTCGCCAACGAATCGAAATGCTTGAGGAGCAGCTTCTCGCCGCCCAGGGCCAGCTCGCCCAGAGCCGATCAAACAACGAGAAGCTGACGATCACGATCCAGCAGACGCGCGACCAGATCGCGGCGCTGCGCGACGAGGTGGAGAAGCTGACTCAGCCACCGGCCGTGTACGGCACCTTCGTCGACCTGAACGACGATGGCACGGTGGACGTCGTCGCATCGGGTCGCAAGATGCGCGTGGCCTTGCACCCCGCTCTCGACCCCCACCAGGTGACGCGGGGCGACGAGGTCGTGCTGAACGAGTCGTTCACGGTGATCGCGGTGCGCGACGCCGACGGGCAGGGTGACGTGGTGACCGTGAAGGAGGTGCTGGACGATCGGCGCGTGCTCATCTACGGACGCTCCGACGAGGAGCGCGTGGTCGAAATCGCCGCCTCGCTCGTCGGTGTGCGCCTGCGCAGTGGGGACGCCGTGCTGCTCGACCACCGGTCGAACCTGCTCACGGAGCGGCTCGTGCGCCAAGAGGCCGAGGAGCTCGTCCTCGAGGAGGTGCCCGACGTGAGCTACGCCGACGTCGGTGGCCTCGACGAGCAGATCGAGTCGATCACCGACGCCGTCGAGCTGCCCTACCTGCATCGGGCGCTCTTCAAGGAGTACGACCTGCCCGCCCCCAAGGGCATCCTCCTCTACGGCCCCCCGGGCTGCGGCAAGACGCTCATCGCCAAGGCGGTGGCCAACTCCCTGTCGACCAAGGTGGCCGAGTTGAGCGGCAACCGCAACGTGCGCTCCTACTTCTTGAACATCAAGGGACCCGAGCTACTCAACAAGTACGTCGGCGAGACCGAACGTCAGATTCGCTTGGTCTTTCAGCGAGCGCGAGAGAAGGCGGAGGAGGGCGTGCCCGTCATCGTGTTCTTCGACGAGATGGACTCGCTCTTTCGCACGCGCGGCACCGGCATCAGCTCGGACATGGAGTCCACCATCGTTCCCCAGCTGCTGGCCGAAATCGACGGGGTCGAGTCGCTGCGCGACGTCATCGTGATCGGGGCGACCAACCGTGAGGATCTCATCGATCCCGCGATCCTGCGCCCGGGACGCCTCGACGTCAAGATCAAGATCGAACGACCCGACGCCGAGGCCGCCGTGCAGATCTTCCAGCGCTACCTCAGCGGGGACCTGCCGATCGACCAGTCAGTCGTTCACGAGCTCGGCGGCGGCGACCGGGACAAGGCCGTACGGGTCATGATCGAGGAGACCGTGGGCGCCATGTACCGCGTGGACGACGAGAACCGCTTCCTCGAGGTGACGTACCAGGGCGGCGACAAGGAGATCCTGTACTTCAAGGACTTCGCGTCGGGCGCCATGGTCGAGAACATCGTGCGACGCGCCAAGAAGCTGGCGGTGAAGCGCGAGATCGCCGGAGCCGGGCGCGGCGTGCGAACCGCGGACCTGCTCGAGTCGATCCGCCAGGAGTTCCGCGAAAACGAGGACCTGCCCAACACGACCAACCCCGATGACTGGGCCCGCATCTCGGGCAAGAAGGGGGAGCGAATCGTGTTCATCCGCACGCTCATCAACCGCGAGGAGGCCGACGTCCGCGGTGGACGCTCCCTCCAGCACGTCAACACCGGTCAGTACCTCTAGCGTCGTGGGCCTCTAGCGTCGTGGCGGTCGAGAAGGTCCTCGGCATCGAGACCGAGTACGGCGTGGTGGGCGGCCCCGGGGCCGACCCGGTCGTGGCCTCGAGCATCATCGTGAACGCCTACGCCCAGGGCGCCCGCGCGCGCATCAGTTGGGACTTCGAGGGGGAGAACCCGGGACTGGACGCACGGTTCCAGGCGGGTCGCACCGCGTTCGCCCCCGTCGTCGAGACGCACCTGGCGAACACCGTTCTCACCAACGGGGCGCGCCTCTACGTCGACCACGCGCACCCGGAGTACTCCTCGCCCGAGTGCCGCACGCCCCTCGAGGGCCTGCTCTACGACGTCGCGGGGGAGGAGGTCATGCGCCGGGCCCTGCGCGTCGCCAACGGCTCGCTGCGCGACGTCGACGCCATCACGCTCTACAAGAACAACTCCGACGGCAAGGGCAACTCGTACGGCTGCCACGAGAACTACCTGGTGCGCCGCGACCTCCCCTTCGACGACGTCGTGCGAGCGATGGTCGCCCACCTCGTCTCGCGTCAGATCATCCTGGGGGCGGGCAAGGTGGGCACCGAGACCGACGACGGACTGGCCAGCGGCGCGACGTACCAGCTAAGCCAGCGGGCGGAGTTCTTCGAGGAGGTCGTGGGGCTGGAGACGACCATGAAGCGACCCATCGTCAACACCCGCGACGAGCCCCACGCCGACGCCGAGCGCTTCCGGCGGCTCCACGTGATCGTCGGCGACGCCAACATGAGCCAGGTCGCCACGCTGGTCAAGCTGGGGTCGACGGCACTGCTGCTCGCGCTGCTGGAGGACGAGGGGGTGAGCACCTTCCCGGCGTTGCCCCGCGAACCCGTACGAGCGCTACGCCACTACGCCCTGGACCCCGACCTGCGGGTCGTGGAGCCCGATGAGGACGGACGCGCGCGTACCGCCTGGGACTACCAGGACCGTCTCTGGAACCTCGCCGCGCGCTACGTCACCCGCGGCGGGGGCGTCGCGCTGGGCGACGGCGACGTGGTGGCCATGGTCCTCGACCAGTGGCGCGAGATGCTCGACGGCGTGCGCGACGACCCATCGCGCGTGGCCGATCGGGTCGACTGGGTCGCCAAGCGCCGCCTGGTGGACGGGTACCGCGAGCGCTACGAGCTCGCGTCCACCCACGCGCGCCTGCGCGCGATCGACCTGCAGTACCACGACCTGCGTCCCGAGAAGTCACTGGCCGCTCGGGTCGGGCTACGGGAGATCGTGAGCCGCGAGGCCATTCGTGAGGCCGTTCACAAGCCACCGGCGACCACCCGGGCGTACTTTCGCGGAGAGTGCGTCGCGCGCTACCCCGACGCCGTCACGGCGGCGAACTGGGACTCGCTGGTCTTCGACCTCGGCCACGGGCCGTTGCAGCGCGTGCCGATGATGGATCCACTGCGAGGTACCGCCGCACTGACCCAAGACTTGCTAGACAAGTGTCAGACGGCCGACGCATTACTGGCGGCCCTCGACGGGTAGAACGGAAGTCATGGCAGAACAAGAGCGAATCAAGCGACAGCGCACCGAGCGCAGCACCCCCGCCACCGGCGAGGTCACGGTGGACTCCTCCAAGGGCGAGCAATTGAAAGCCGATCTGGACGAGCTGCTGGACGAGATCGACGAAGTCCTCGAGGAGAACGCCGAGGAGTTCGTCCGCAACTTCGTCCAGAAGGGCGGCCAGTAGACGTGGGCCTACCCCTCTTTCGGGCTCAGGACGACCCCGGCCCCTCCTTCGTGCACTTCGCCGACGCCGCCGGTCTACGTGGACCCGCGGCCCTCGACGTCGGCGCGCCCCACGCCACCACCGTGGTGGCGGTGCGCTACGTGGGCGGCGTGGTCATGGTCGGCGACCGCCAGGCCACCGGCAACTACATCGCCAGCCGCGACGTACGCAAGATCGAGCCCGCGGACCGCTTCACGGCCATCGCCATCTCCGGCTCCGCGGCCCGCGGGATCGAGTTCATCCGCATGGCGCAGCTGTCGTTCGAGCACTACGAGAAGATGACCGACGCGGCGCTGACCCTGGAGGGCAAGGCCAACTACCTCTCGCCGATCATCCAGCGCAACAACCTGTCCACGCCGCTCGTGGTGCTGCCGCTGCTGGCGGGTTGGGACCGGGGCCACGAGATGGGGCGGATCTTCGAGTACGACGGGGCGGGCGGGTGCTACGAGCGCCAGGACTTCGCGACGATCGGCTCGGGGTCACCGTTCGCCGAGAGCGCTCTTCGCCTGGGTTTTCGCGTCGACCTCGACCGGGCGGCGGCCCTCGAGCTCGGGGCACTGGCCCTCTACGAGGCGGGCGACAACGATCCCAGCACCGGTGGCCCGGACTTCGTGCGCAACATCTTCCCGCTGATGGTCACGGTCGACCAGGACGGCTACTACGAGCTGTCCGACGACGAGACGGCCACGCACTTTCGTACCATCGCCGAGCGACGCACCGCCTCGGGCGGCGTGGCGGGGAGCACCCTACGATGAGCAACTTCTTCTACGTCGCGCCCGAGCAAATGATCAAGGACCGGGCGGAGTTCGCTCAGAAGGGCATCGCGCGCGGCCGCTCTATCCTGGCCGCCATCTACGACCGGGGCGTGGTGATGGTGGCGGAGAACACGTCGGCGTCGCTCAACAAGATCTCCGAGATCTACGATCGCATCGCCTTCGCCGGCGTGGGGCGCTACAACGAGTTCGACCGGCTTCGTGAGGCGGGAATCCGCTGGGCGGACGGCACGGGCTACACGTACTCGCGCGAGGACGTCGACGCGCGGGCCCTGGCCAACTACTACGCCCAACACGTCGGCGACATGTTCAGCGAAGGACCCAAGCCACTGGAGGTCGAGATCCTCGTCGCTCAGCTCGGCAACCAGTTCCGCGCGACCAAGCTCTACCGGGTCGCCTACGAGGGGACCATCTCCGACGAGCCCCATTTCGCCGTGCTCGGGGGCGACGCCGAGACCATCAAGGGGCGCTTCGCGGCCACCGAGACGTCACCAGCCAACCTCGCGGTGACCCTGCGCCACGCCATCGACGCCCTCGCCGGGTCCGACCGCACGATACCGGTGAGTGACCTCGAGGTCGCGATCCTCGAGGATCGCGGCAGCCGGCGAACCTTCTCGCGCCTGAGCGACGCCCAGGTGTCCGAACTGCTCAGCGGATAGACAGGTCGAGTCGTGTTACGGCGAATCATCGGGATCGAGACGGAGTACGGCGTCACCTTCGCTCTGCGAGGTCAGCGTCGGCTCAGTCCCGACGAGGTCTCGCGCTTCCTCTTTCGCAAGGTGGTCGCCTGGGGCCGCTCGAGCAACGTCTTTCTGGAGAACGGCAGCCGCCTCTACCTGGACGTGGGCAGCCACCCGGAGTACGCCACGGCGGAGTGTGACAGCCTCGACGATCTGGTCGCCCAGGACAAGGCCGGTGAGACGATCCTGCGCGAACTCGTCTCCTACGCCCAGGCCCAACTCGACGAGGAGGGCGTACGGGGCTCGATCTACCTGTTCAAGAACAACACCGACTCGGCGGGCAACTCCTACGGGTGCCACGAGAACTACTGCATCGAGCGCATCGACGACCTGAGCCGTCTGGAGCAGGTGTTCATCCCCTACCTGATCAGCAGACAGATCTTCACAGGCGCGGGCAAGGTCGTGACCAACGCCAAGGGCACGTCGTTCTCGATGAGCCAGCGCGCGGAGCACATCTGGGAGTCGATCTCGTCGGCCACCACGCGCAGCCGGCCCATCATCAACACCCGTGACGAGCCCCACGCCGACCCCGAGCGCTTCCGACGCCTGCACGTGATCGTGGGCGACTCCAACATGAGCGAGTTCGCGACCTTCCTCAAGGCGGGCACCGCCGCCGTGGTGCTGGCGATGATCGAGGACCGCGCGACCGTGCTGCGCGACTACAACCTGGCCGCACCGATCAACGCGCTGCGCGAGATCTCCTACGATCTGTGGAGCAAGGAGTCGCTCCACCTGGCGAGCGGCCGCGACATGACCGCGCTCGAGATCCAGGACGATCTGTGCGAGCGGGCCGAGTCGTTCGTGGCCACCCGCGATCTGCCGGCGGACCAGGTGCGCGCGGTCGCGATGTGGCGCGAGGTCATCGAGCAGTACCGTAGCGATCCGATGGGCCTGGCGGACCGCGTGGACTGGATCGCCAAGTGGCAGATGATCGACCGGGAGCGCGAACGCAGCGGAGTGCCGCTCAGCGATCCACGGATCGCGCTGATCGATCTGCTCTACCACGACACCGACCTCACGCGGGGCCTCTACTACCGTCGTCAGGCCAAGGGCTACTCACGGCGGATCGTCGACGACGAGGCCGTCGCCCGCGCCGCCACCACGCCCCCCGCCACGACCCGCGCGCTCATGCGTGGCACGTTCATTCGTGCCGCCAAGGAGTGGCACCGCGACTACACCGTCGACTGGGTCCACCTCAAGCTCAACGACGACATGCAGCGCACGGTCCTGCTGAAGGACCCCTTCAAGAGCTCGGACGAGCGCTTCCAGAAGTTGCTGATCTCCCTGCAACGCCCCGACCGGCGCGACTAGCCGCGACGGGCAGCGTGCGGCTCTGCCAACTCCGTGACCGGCCTGCGCGACTAACCTTGACGGGTGCCCGATGAGACGTCGACCGACCCCGTGACGAGCCCGCGCGATGAGGTGGCCGCGGGGACCGGACCGGTCGAGCACCCGCCGCGACGCTCACGGCGACGCGCGCTGGTCGAGTGGGGGAGCATCGTCGTCGTCGCGCTGCTCATCTCGTTCCTGCTGCGGACCTTCGTCATCCAGACCTTCTACATCCCTTCGGGCTCCATGGAGCCCACTCTGATGATCGGCGACCGGATCATCGTCTCCAAGCTGAGCGTGACCTGGGGAACGATCCACCGCGGCGACATCATCGTCTTCAAGCACCCGCCGGCAGAGCACTGCGGCGAGCCCGTCACGGATCTCGTGAAGCGCGTGATCGGGCTGCCGGGCAACCACCTGACCTCGCGCGGCAATACCATCTACGTGAACGGCAAGCCCCTGGACCAGACGTGGTCGCACACGGAGCCACTGGGAACCCCGATCGGGAACGTCACCGTACCGGCCAACTCGTACTTCGTCATGGGCGACAACCAGAGCGACTCCTGCGACAGCCGCTTTTGGGGATTCGTGCCCCGCCACGACATCATCGGCAAGGCCTTCCTGCGAATCTGGCCTCTCTCGCGATTCGGCTTCCTCTAGGAGATTTTCGCCCCGGCCCCTACAATGGAGCCGTGCTCTCACTCAGCCCGATCAAGATCGTCGTGATCGTCGCCGTGGTCATGCTCCTGCTCGGTCCGGACAAGCTGCCCGAGGTCGCCCGCAAACTGGGTTCGAGCTGGCGGGCGCTGCGCCAGCTCCAGGAGCGCATCGAGTCCGAGGTCCGCGAGGCCGTGCCCGACCTGCCCAGCGCGGCTGACCTGGCGCGTATCGCGCGCAGCCCAGTGAACCTGCTCAACGAGTTGGCCAACCGGGTCGACGACCGCGAGAGCGCGTCGGGCGCCACGGTGCACGACGTCACCGCCTCGCCACCGCCACCGCCGTCGTCCTCGTCACCGCCACCACCACCCATGCGTACCGGGCCCGCGGACACGGGAATCCTCCCACCCGCCGAGCGCACGCCATCGGCGAACGACGCGCCCACCGTCGACCCCTCCCTCAACTAGCCCAACGTGTCGAACTTTCGCAGAGCCGCCAGCGGGATGACGCTGGCCGAGCACCTCGCCGAAGCCCGCCGACGCTTCCTGCAGTCGGGTGCGGCGGTGATCGTCCTGGGCATCGTGGCGTTCATCGTGTACCCCCAGATACTGCGCTTCCTCCAGGGCCCCTACTGCCGCGCCACGCCGCGCCACTGCTCCTTCCTCGTCACCAACCCCCTCGACGGGCTCAACCTGCGCGTCGAGATCGCCCTCTTCGGCGGGGTCCTGTTCGCGTCGCCACTGATCCTATGGCACGTCTGGCGCTTCATCACGCCCGGGCTGAAGGCGAAGGAGCGGCGCTACGCGATCCCCTTCGTCACCGCCACCGTCCTCTTCTTCGCGGGTGGCGTCGTCGTGGCCTACTTCAGCTTCGACAACGCCATCGCGTGGCTGCAGTCGATCGGCGGCCATTCGCTGGTGTCGTACTACAACCCCAACCAGTACCTGAGCCTGTTCCTGCTGATGATGTTCATCTTCGGCGTGGCCTTCGAGTTCCCGGTGGTGCTCGTCGCGCTGGAGCTGGCTCGCCTCGTGACCCCCGCCCAACTGCTGCGGACCTGGCGCTACGCCCTGATCGTGATCACGATCTTCGCGGCGATCTTCACGCCCAGTGGCGACCCCCTCTCCATGCTGGCCCTCGGCATCCCGCTCACCCTCTTCTACTTCCTCGCCATCGGGGTGGGCCGGTTGCTCCGCCGGTGAGCACCGCGTCACGACGCGAGCGCTTTCTCGCGGGCCTGGGCTTCGGCCTCGACGACTTCCAGACCCGGGCGCTGGACGCCCTCGACGACGACGTCAATGTCCTGGTGAGCGCCCCGACCGGTTCGGGCAAGACCCTGGTCGCCGACTACGCCATCGCCCGCGCGCGCGAAGAGGGCCAGCGCGCCTTCTACACCACGCCGCTCAAGGCGCTGTCCAACCAGAAGTTCCACGAGCTCGGCCGCCTGTTCGGCGTCGAGCACGTCGGCCTGCTGACCGGGGACACGTCGATCCAGCGTGACGCGCCGATCGTCGTCATGACCACCGAGGTCCTGCGCAACATGCTGCTGACCCGCTCGGACCAGATCGCCCAACTGGGCCTCGTCATCCTCGATGAGGTGCACTACCTCCAGGACCCCTTCCGTGGGGGCGTCTGGGAGGAAGTGCTCATCCTCTCGCCGGCGCACGTGCGCTTCGTGGCGCTCTCGGCGACCGTGGGCAACGCCGACTTCGTGGGGGAGTGGCTGAGCGCGGTGCGTGGTGCGACGCGCGTGATCGTCGAGACGCAGCGCCCCATCACCCTGCACCACCACGTGGCGGTGGTGCGACGGGGCCAGAGCGACGCGGAGATCGTGGACCTGCTGGCGCACGACCGGCCGTCCGACGAGGCACGGCGTATCGACAACCTCGTGCGGGCCACCCGCCGCTTCCGCCCCGGGCCCCGGTGGCAGGGGCGAGCGTCGGCGCCTCCGGCCGCCTTTCGCGCGCCGCGACGCAGCGAGCTGCTGCTGGCGATGGACCGGCTGGACCTGCTGCCGGCCATCGTGTTCATCTTCTCGCGCGCGGCCTGTGATGACGCCGTGCGCCAGTGCCGCCGTGACGGGCTGCGCTTCACCGACGCCGAGCAGCGCGCGGAGATCGAGCGCATCGCCGAGAGCCACCTGGACGGTTTCAGCGACGACGAGCTGGCGGCCCTCGAGTACGGCGACTTCCTCGACAGCCTGCGCCGGGGGTTGGCCGCGCACCACGCGGGAATGGTCCCCGCGTTCCGCGAGATCGTCGAGCACTGCTTCGAGCGCAACCTCCTCTCGGTCGTGTTCGCCACCGAGACCCTCGCCCTGGGCGTGAACATGCCAGCCCGATCGGTCGCGCTGGAGAAGTTCTCGAAGTTCTCCGACGCCGGTCGCCAGTTTCTGACGAGCGGGGAGTTCTCCCAGCTGAGCGGCCGCGCCGGGCGCCGGGGACTGGACGACGAGGGGCACGCCGTGGTGTGCTTCGCCAACGAGGTCGCCCTGCGCGACGTCGCGCGCGTGGCTCTCTCCCCGCCGTCCGAGCTGCACTCCTCGTTCAAGCCGACCTACAACCTGACGGCGAACCTCATGGCTCACGTCTCCCAGGAGACGGCCCTGGAGATCGTGCGCAGCTCCTACGCGCAGTTCGAGGCCGACCATCGACCAACCGCGAGCCGCCGATCGCTGAGCGAGCAGCTCGCGGCTCGTCATCGGGTGCTCGAGGACGTGGGCTACGCCGATGGCTGGCGGCTGCTCGCCCCGGGGCACCTCCTACGCTCCCTCTACCACGAGGCCGACCTCCTGATCTCCCAGTCCCTCGCCGCCGGGATCTTCGACGACCTCGAGCCCGCGACACTGGCCGGCGTCCTGTCCAGCTTCGTCTACGAGGGACGGCGCACCGCGCGACGCGACCACGCCGGCGCTCGTGTGAGCGTGGCCCGGTCGCGCACGCTGCACGACCACCTCGGGCAGGAGCGCCGCGACGCCCTCGGCGAGCGCGTGAGCCAGATCAAGGTCACCGCCGCGACCATCACCCAGATCGAGAGCCGGTACCAGGTTCCCCACGCGCGCGAGCCCGACGGCTCCTTTGCTCGTCCGGTGGCCGCCTGGGCGCGGGGCGCCACCCTGCGCACGGTCCTGGACCTCGCCGACCTCGAGGTGGGCCTGACCTCGCCGGGGGACTTCGTGCGCACCATCAAGCAGGTGGCGGACCTGTGCGACCAACTGGGCCGCGTCGGGGAGAACCGCGACGTCGCCCGGGTGGCCCGCCAGGCCCGCGACGCACTGGTGCGCAGCGTGGTGGCCAGCGACCTCAGCGTCCACCCTCCGCGCTAGGTTCGGCCCTAATCTCGTAGGGGCCATGCACCCCTACGTCGCCGAAGAGTTCACCGACGCCGAGGCGGCGGTCCTGCGCCGGTACGTCACCAATCTGGACGGCCCGGTCTTCGCACTGGTGAACCTGCCCGAGGTCGTCAAGGGGGCCCTGTTCGCGCGCTACTCGCGATCCTCGAAGAGCCTGCGCCGGCTGTTCCTCGACGAGTTTGCGGGCGACCTGGACCTGACCGGCGACGTCTCCTTCGACGCCACGGTCGGCTTCGCCCGGGCCGACGAGTTCTACCAGCGGATCTTCGTGGAGTACGGCGACGACTCGGTGGCCCAGCTCGGCGGCGTGCACCTCGCGTGCGAACAGGCCAGCAACCTGCTTACCAAGGTGCTCGAGCGAGGCCGGTTGATGAGCTACCTCGAGCAGTCCACTCGCTACCTCGGCTACGACCGGCGGCTGGGCAACGGCCACTACCGGTTCTACCGCGATCACGACATCCTCGAGTCGCGATTCGGCGCCCGCTACGTGGGCGAGATGGACCGCGTCTTCGACACCTACGGCGCCCTGTTGGCCCCGCTGACCGAGTGGCTGACGCGTCGCTACCCCAAGACCGCCGAGGACACTGACTTCGTCTACCGACAGGCCATTCGCGCCAAGGCGCTCGACGCCGCCCGCGGGCTGCTGCCGGCCAGCGCCCTGTCCAACCTGGGCATCTACGGGTCGGGGCAGGCCTATGAGGCCCTGCTGCTGCGCATGCGGGTCCACCCCCTGCCCGAGGTCCGCGAGTACGCCGAACTGATGCGCCGCGAGTTGATGAAGGTCATCCCGTCGTTCCTGCGCCGCCTCGACCTGCCCGATCGCGGCGGCGCGTGGTCCGCCTACCTGCGCGAGACGAGTGACGAGACCCACCAGCTCGTGGCGTCGCTGGCCGGGGACGTCACCCCGGCCGGCTTCGACCAACGGGTCCGCCTCGTCGGCTTCGACCCGGCGGGCGAGACCCGGGTCCTCGAGGCGATCGTCCTCGAGGCGTCGGACCTCTCGGACGCGCAGGCTCGCGAACTCGTGGCGCGGCTGGGCACGAGCGAGCGCGCGAGCCTGTTCGCCCGCTACGTGGGCGAGCGGCGCAACCGGCGCCACCGCCCGGGCCGCGCCTTCGAGCGCACCGACTACCGCTTCGAGATCGTGTCGGACTACGGGGCGTTCCGCGACCTCCAGCGCCACCGGCTCCTGTCCATCGAGTGGCAGCCGCTGGGCGCCGACCTCGGCTACGAGGTGCCCGAGCTGATCGTCGACGCGGGCCTGGTCGAACCCTACGAGCAGTCGCTGCGCCGCTCGGCCGAGCTCTACCACGACCTGCACGAGGAGTTCCCCCACCAGAGCCAGTACGCCGTGGCGCTGGCCCACCGGATCCGTTACGTGATCCAGATGAACGCCCGCGAGGCGATGCACCTGATCGAGTTGCGCTCCAGCCCCCAGGGACACCCCCACTACCGGCACATCGCCCACGAGATGGCCCGACTCATCCGAGAGGAGGCGGGGCACCACGCCATCGCCGACTCGCTGGCGTTCCTCGACCGCACCGAGACCGACCTGGAGCGCCTGGCCGCCGAACGACGGGCCGAGCGGCGCCGGCGCGGCGCCCCCTGACCGTGGGTTTATCGATTCTTTAACGCGATTAAGGCGCACGCCCGGCCCAAAAGGATCTACACTGCCTGCGCCACAGAGAAG
>JBMFWX010000006.1:5692-67756 GCA_049964855.1 Acidimicrobiales bacterium | reverse complement strand
CCTGCGACCTTCGGGTTATGAGCCCGACGAGCTACCAGACTGCTCCACCCCGCGGTGGACTACTCAGTATAGTCGGCCCGCCCTCGCGCTACCACTCGCCATGGCCGTCCGTCGGCCCACGCGCTCTCCACCAGACCGCTCACGCGTCGCCCCGCGACATCAACAAAGTCCCGCTACCCCGTGATCAGACCCATCTCCGCCATGACGCGCTCGATCTCCTTCACCGCCTGCTCGGGCGAGAGCCGAGTCGAGTCGATCCTCACCTCGGGCGACAGCGGCTCCTCGTAGGGGGAGTCGATGCCCGTGAAGTGCGCGAGTCGACCCTCGCGCGCCATGCGGTACAGGCCCTTGGTGTCACGCAACTCGGCTACCTCCAGCGGAGTGTCAACGTGGACCTCGACGAAGCGACCCGGCGCGATCAGGCTGCGCGCGAAGTCGCGACCCTCGCGAAAGGGGGAGATCGCGGCCACGATCACGCTGGTGCCCGCACTGACCAGGATCCTCGTCACCTCCGAGATCCGACGAATGCTCTCCACCCGCGCATCGTCGTCGTAACCGAGATCACGATTGAGGCCTCGGCGAATCTGGTCGCCGTCGAGGTTGTGCAGGCTCACCGCCCGTGCGCGCAGCGTCTCGTCGAGCGCGGCGGCGATGGTGGACTTACCCGCTCCCGAGATACCGGTGAACCAAACGACGAAGGCGTCAGCCTCGCGGTCCGACGAGTGCAGAGGGCGGCCAGCGTAATCCATCGTGCACAGCGGCCGTCCGGCGGCCTCTCCTTCCGTCATCGACGAGCCACCGACTGGCCCGCGTGGAGCACCCCAATCTAGTGGACGAGCGTCCCGCCGAGGGACTCGATCAGCGTCCGCGACCCGCCAAGCGGTCCCATCGACTCACCGAACGGGCCTCGCGCATCTCCTCAAGCGCCGCGAGGGCGGCCTCCATCTCGCGGCGCAACTCCGCGCTCTGGGCCCGCAAGGCCTCGTTGTCGCGTACCACCTCGTCACGTTGCGACTCGACGGCCGCCACTCGTGCCTCGGCGCTCTGGCGCACCGTACGGCGCTCGTCGAGCAGTGCCGCTTCCCACCATCCCGCGCTCGGCGTCGCGGCGGCCACGAAGCTGTCGTGGCGACCGCACAAGCCACCGAGAAAGTCATCGAGGGCCCGGATCTCCTCTGGTGGCGACGCCAGAGGCCCCTCGCCCGGGTGGGTGTCGCGGCGCAGGTCGGGCTTGACTCGCGCCGCGGCGCTGACCTCGTCGACGTCGCCCGCGACCTCACCCCAGTCGCGCAGGCTCGCCACGACCTCACCGACCACCGCGGCCGGGCGCTCGACGAGCTCGGCGTAACGCACGACGTGCACCGGAAGCCCCTCGAGCCCCTCCAACAGGGCGCGGTTGTAGGCGGACCACAGCGCCATCGCGCTAAGCGGAGACATCGCGTCGCGCAGCGCGAGGGACCACGCCACCTCCGCCGGGTCGCGCACGATCACCACCGCCGCGCACCGGTCGAGCAGCACGTGTCGCCACAGGGGCAACAGGAGTGACACGCGCGGATCCTTCATGACGAAACGGGGGCGTGAGAAGGTCTCGTCCAGCACCTCCCGCGCACGGCGAGCGAAACCTCGCGCCACGTGTTCCTCGGTCCATCCCGGCGCCAGCAGCGGGGGCGCATCCCAGGCCCCGCCGTAGTGGGCCAGCACCTCGTCGTCCAGCGCGACCACCCCGCGCTGCTCGTAGTAGCCGTCGGGGTTGCCCACGTCACGCGCCATGAGGTCGGTACCCGCGTCGAGTCCGGTGGCCTCCAGGACGCTCGACAGCGCCGACGTGCCCGAGCGATGCATGCCGACGACCAGAACTCCCATGGGACGAATGTAGTTCGCCGAGCGGTCTCGCCCGCCGCGGCTCAGCCCTTGGCCAGGGCCGACTGGGCCAGTTGCAACTGGGCGTGCATCGCCTCGACGTCCGTCTGGTACTGGCCCAGGTGCCCCGCGCCCAGGGCCGCCTGCGCCGCCGTCCAGTCCGCGGCGGCGCGCGCCAGGGCGTTCGCGACACTGGGCGCCGTCGGGGCGGGTCCCGTGCTAGGCGGCGGCGAGGTCGGCGAGGTCGGCGAGGTGATGTTGGCTCCCAGCGCCTTGGAGAGCGCGCCGGCGGCGGTCGGCGCGATGGCCACGTCCTGGTTGAACACGGCGATGACGTACTTCAGCTGGGGCATCGGATTCGAGGTGCTGGTCACGTAGAGCGGTCGAATGTAGAGCACGCTCTGGTCGAGGGGCACCATCAGGTTGTTCCCGAGCAGGACGCCCGACCCGTGCTGGTCGAGCAGGGTGATCGTGGAGCTGACTCTGGCGTTCTCCTGGATCTCGGAGTCGGCCTGGACCGGACCGATTACCAGCGCGCTGCGCGGCGTCTCGTAGACGTTGAGCTGCCCGTAGTTGGAGGGATTGGAGGTGGCCACCATAAAGGCCGTCAACCCCTGAACCGTCGAGGAGTTCCCCGCCGGCACGTAGGCGATGGTCTCCAGCAGCTGCTGCTCGTGCTGGCCGGGCAGCGCCCCCACCTGGAAGACGGGGCTCATGGGCGACAGCGACGAGGAGATGACGTTGCCCGCCGCGTCGGTCACGGTCGTCTGGGCCAGTGACTGGCTCGGCGTGCCCGCGCCGGTCGTGGGCGAGACCTCCCAGCGGTCCGACGCCGTGTAGAAGGCGCTGGCGTTGGTGATGTGGTAGCGGCCCAGCGTGGCCGCCTGGACGGAGTAGAGATCGATCGGGTAGCGCAGGTGCGTGGCGATCGCCGGCGGCAGCGAGCTCATTGGCAGGAACATGGTGGGAAAGGCCGCCCGGTAGGCCTGGAGGATCGGGTCGTTCGGGTCGGCGGCGTAGAACTTCATCGACCCGGTGTAGGCGTTGATCACGACCTTGACCGAGTCGCGCACGTAGTTGAAGCTGTAGGGCAGTCCCCCGAACGTCGTGCCCAGGTTGTCGGCGTTCTCGCTGTAGGGGTACTGGCTGGTGGTGGTGAAGCCGTCGAGCACGTACTGGATCTCGCCGTTGGCGATCACCGGGTAGGGCTGGGAGTTGAAGGAGAGGAACGGGGCCGCCTTCTTCGCCATGGCCACGACGTCGCGCACGAAGATCACCCGGCTCTTCGGCGTGATCTGGTTCGAGATCAGGAAGTTGAAGTCACCCAGGCGCAGGGCGAAGGCCAGTCGGCTGAAGAAGCCGCCGACCGCCACCCCCCCGGTGCTGGCGTAGTGCGTCTCGACCGGCTGACCGGCGTTGGCCCCCGAGTTGACCTGGTAGTCCAACTCGGGCTGCTTGGTGTTCGCCACGACCCAGCCGGGGTCGTTGATACCAAAGTAGATGTCGGGCTGAGTCAGCACCGGCATCCCGTCGGACGAGACGGGCGGAACGTTGGACACCGCGAGGATGGGATTGCCGGTGGCCGGGTCGACAGTGTTGGCGACCACCACGGCCGCCCCGATGCCGTGCGTGTACTGCAGGTGGAGGTTGACCCAGCTGGGCGACGGCAGATTGGAGGGGTTGAGCTGGCGCGCCCCGATCAGCACGGGCGTGAGCTTGCCGTTGATGTAGTAGCGGTCCACGGCGAGCGAGGAGAACGTGTAGTACGAGCGGATCGACTGGCGACGGATCACCGAGGCGAGCGTGATGTTGTTGGCCGGGTCCCACAGGCGGATGTTGCTCAGGGTGGCCGCGTCGGCGGTGATCTGCGCGTGGCTCATGCTGGTCGCCCCGGCGAAGGAGTGGTAGACGACGTGATCCAGGCCGAAGGCGGCGCGGGTCGCGACGATGTTGCGCTGGATGTAGGGCGCTTCGAGCGTCGCCTGGGCCGGTGACACCTTGAGGGCCTGGAGCAGGGTCGGGTAGAGCACGCCGATCACCAGCGCCACGAACATCCACAGGCCCACGGCCACCACGGGCAGCGACCACCCTCGCGAGCGCACGTTCGCGAGCAGGATGACCGCCGCGGCCAGGGAGAGGTAGAAGAGGATGGTCAGCGCGGGCATGCGGGCGTGCACGTCGGTGTAGGCGGCGCCCTGGACGTAGCCGTTGGTCGAGTTCACTAGCTCCCACTTGGCGATCACGTAGCCCGCCGCCTTCATCAGGGCGATGCCCGCCCCGATCACCGAGAGGTGCGCCTTCACCCGGGGCGCCACCCGCGGGGTGACCCGGCTCGCGCGGATACCCCCGTTGAGGAAGTGGAAACCCGCCGTGACGACGAGGATCACGACCAGTGAGACCAACAGCCAGGTCACGACGAAGGACACGAAGGGCAGGGTGAAGACGTAGAAGCCGATGTCCTTGTGGAAGAGCGGATCGGTGGCGTGGAAGGACTGGCGGTGCGCGAAGAGCAGGTACGCGTTCCACTGCCCCGACGCGTTGAGCCCGGCCACGACGCCGAAGATGAAGGCGATCACGGCGTAGATGCGCGCGGCGTGGGGGCGCACCACGTTCTGGAAGCGCCGCACGACCTCGTCCTCGGGCTCGAAGGAGAGCTCCCGCGCCCCGAAGCGGTCCGTGAGCAGCAGGTTTCCCCACAGCAGGGCGAAGAAGACGGCCCCAAAGGTCAGGCCCAGTCCCACCTTCACCACGAATAGCGTGGTGAAGACGCTGCCCAGTCCCACCGACGAGAACCACATCTGGTCGGTCCACAGCAGCGCCAGGCTGCGCAGCGACAGGAACGCGACCAGCACGACGACGACGACCAGGCCGATCCAGAAGCGACGCGAGAACCGGCCGATCCGTCGAGGACGCGCCGAAGCGTCGGTGGGGCTACGCACGCCGAGAGCCTAGAGCCGATCTCACACCGGCACGACCGCACACGCGCATCCGGCGTGCAGCGGCGGATACGGCGACCCGCTCGGGAAGTTCTGGCCCGCCGGGCGCTCGCCCGCCGCGGCGTCCAGGGCGCACGCGTCGCACGGCGCGTCGTTGGGCGCGGCGTAGAAGTGGACCGACCGGCCACGCGCGGCGCTCACCACGCCGATGTGGAAGGCCCGGCGCGCGGCGTCGGTGCACAGCCGCTCGACTCGTGCACCGCGCCACTCCCGGTACGCGGTGTTGACCCGTTCGGCGGCGTCGCCGCTACCGTCGGCCAGGATGCGCCGGCGCAGTGCCAGCACGATGGTCACGGCGAGGTCTGCGGCGCAGTCGGCCAGCGCAGGCTGGTTCACTGGCTGGGCCGACGTGCCCGACTCGTCGACCGCGAACTGCACGCCGGCTGCGGCGGCGTCGGCCAGCGCGTCGTAGGCGGCCGCCGCGTAGCGCGCGCGCTGCTCGTGCTCGTCCTCCAACTCGGTGGTGATGGCGCCACTGACGCTGCGCAAACGCTCGAGCATCACGTTCTGGTCGTCCTGCAGGGCCCGCTTGACCTTGCGGGTCAGCACGGCCAGCGACTCGTCCAGCGCGGCGTCGCGACGGTGAAAGAGCTCGCCGACTGGGGTGGCGGGTTTGGCGGGAGGTGACTTGCGCGGCCCCGGTGCGCTGGCGCCGCGCTCCTCCAGCGTCGCACGGCGCAGGCGCGCGAAGATCTCGTTGACCACGTCCGTCCCCGAGGCGTCCTCGGACGCGGCCCCGGTGACCGACACCGGCGCGCCACTCGCGGCCACCTCGGCGGACGCGGCGGGTGTCGCGGGTGTCGCGGGCGGGGCGGTCGACGGAGTCTCCGCAGGAGTGGCCGGCGGCTCGGGCGCCGACGCGACCGCCACCTCGACGTCGGGGACCTGGCGCAACGGCGTACCCTGCAGCAATTCCTCCTCGGTGGGCTCGAGGGCGGCGGGGCGCAGCCGCAACGCCTCGAGCGCCGCCGCACGGGCGGCGTCGTCGGACGCCAGCAGACCCTCCTGGACCTCGTCGATCTGCGTACGCAACGCCGCGAGGTACCCGGCCAGGTGATCGCGCGCCGCGCGCAACTGCTCGATCTGCAGGTGCAGCGCCTTGCGCTTGACCGCCAGGTCGTTCAGCACCGTCTTGCGCGCCTCGTTGGCCTGCTCAACCAGAGCGCGACCCTGCGCGCGCGCGCGTTGCACCAGCGCCTCGCCGTTGATCTTTCCCGAATCGATCAGCCGCTCGGCGGCCAGGCGCGCGTCGTGATCGATCTGGGCCGCCGTGTTCTCGGCCTCGCTGACCAGCGCAGCGGCTCGCTCTTGCGCCTCAATGAGGTGGGTCGCGCTGCGCGACTGGCTCTCGGCGAAGAGCTGCGCGCTGCGGGCTTGGGCGTCGGCGGTGACCCGCCCCGCCTCCTCGTGGGCCGAGCGCAGGATCGCCGCACTCTGCGTGCCCAGCGCGGTGGTGAGGGTGGCCTCGTCCAGCACCGGGTGCGCCGCGCGGCGCTGGGCCTCGGCGAGCTGCTCCTGGAGCTCTCGTACGCGGTGCTCGAGGTGGCCCATCTCGCGGGCGACCGCCTCGAGGTGCAGGCGCACCTCCTGGGGGTCCAGACCGCCCTTGCGCACGGTGGTGAAGTTGGTGCGAACGACGTCGCTCGACGATTGTCGCGTCGTGGAGAGGATGCGGCGTTCGTCCATTCCCACCAGACTACGGCGTGAGTCGGCACGAAACGGACTTCACGGCGCCGGCGCTCAGCGGGGAGGGGTGAGGCTCACCGGGCGCTGGCCGCCCACGTGGCGCAGCGCCGCCAGGGCTTGGCCGAGCGTCGTCACCCCGACCACACGGAGCCCGGGAGTGGCGGCGGCCCGGGCCGTGGCCACCTCCACGCTCGGCACGATGAACAAGGTGGCCCCGGCGCGCTGGACCGCCACCGTCTTCTCGGCCACACCCCCGACGTCACCCACCTGCCCCTGCGGGTCGATCGTCCCGGTCGCGGCCACCACCTGGTGGCCGGTCAGGGAGCCCGCGCTCAGCTCGTTGATCAGCGTCAGGGTCATCGCGAGCCCCGCCGACGGACCACCGATGTTGGCGGTGTTGATCGAGATCGACCCCGGCAGGTGGTAGTGCACCGCGTCCTCCAGCGAGATCCCGAGCCACGAGTGATCACGGCCTCGCACGCCCGCACAGCCCGACGGCGTGATCGCGCTCGGAGTCGGCGCCGTGCGCACCGACAGCACCCGAACGGGCGCGTAGGTGATGACGCCGCTGGCACTCACCCGGGCACGGCGCACGTCAAGGCGCACACGGGTTCCCGGGGCGAGGAGGTGCAGGGCGCTGACGAGACCGCACGCGCTTCGCACGGGGGTCCCCCCCACGCCCACCACGCGGTCGGCCACGGCCAGTCCAGCCCGGTACGCCGGCGAGGGGTCCACCACCCCCGTCACGGTCGCGCCGACCGGCGCCGACGGGACCGTCCAGCCGAGCGCGCGCAGCGCCGCCACCTGCGCCGCGGTCTTGGAGTCCGACATCTCGAGGTAGCCCTGGTTGATCAGCTCGCTCGAGGGCACGCCCGGCTCCACCAGCTCGCTGGCGCTGACGAACTGCACGTGGGACTCGAAGTGCATGATCAGCCACTGCCAGGCGCTCAGCGACTGCAGGTAGACGTCCGTCAACATGATCGGGTCGTGGTGCGGGTTGGTGCGCAGCCCGCGAATCGTCACCAGCGAGGACACCCGCGTCGCCTGGCCCGGAGTCAGTGCGTAGTAGGGAACGGTCCAGGCCCGCAGTCCCGTGACCACGACGAGCAGGATCGCCACCGCCGCCAACGCCCCGATCGAGCGGCGGTGTCGGCGTGGTGGAATGGAGTCGTGCACAGTGAGTCCACGCTACCGGAGGGGCTCGGCGCGGCGTTGGTCGCGGCGGGGTCGCGCGACGACCCGGCGCTCGACGAGCTGGTGAACGCCGCCCTCTCCTCGCCCGACCCCCGCCACCGCGTGCTGGCCCTGCGCGCGCGGGCGCGGCGCGGGCGCGTCGGGGTCGCGCAGTGGCGCGCGGCGCTGGGCGACCCTGACGCCGACGTGCGGCGCGAGGCCCTCACCCTGCTCGCGCACGATCCCCGACCCCTACCCTCGTTGGCGCGCGCGATCGTCACGGCCCTGGACGACCCCGATCCGCTCGTCGTCGACGCCGCGGCCTTCGCCGCGGGCGAGCGGGGCTGTCACGCGGCGATCGACTCCCTGATCAACGTCGCGAGCACCCACGACGACGCGCGCTGTCGCGAGGCGGCCGTTGCGGCCCTGGGCGGCCTCGGTGACCGGCGCGGCGTCGCGACGATCATCGCCGCCCTGGAGGACAAGGCACCGGTGCGTCGGCGCGCGATCGTCGCCCTGGCCAACGTCGAGGGTCCCGACGTCGACGCCGCGCTCGCGCGCGCCGCCACCGATCGCGACTGGCAGGTACGCGCGGCGGTCGAGCAGCTCGCGCGCGAGGACCGGTCGCCCTAGACGACCGGGCCCGCGCTCGTCAGCGATCCGCGTCACGCAGCAGACCGTGCAGCGAGGACATCTCCTCGAGGCACAGGGCGAGTCCCTTCACCACGACCAACTCGGGCTGCTCGGCGACGTGCACCTCCACCCCCGTACTCGTGGCGATCAGCTCGCCGAGATCCGCCAGGCGCGCGTGACCGCCCACCAGGACCAGACCCCGCGAGCTGACGTCCTGGGACAGGTCGGGTGGCGCACCGGCCAGCGCGTCCTGGACCATCGAGACGGTCGAGTGGACATTGTCGCGCAGGGCGTCATTGACGAGGTCGGCGCGCACCTCGACTTCGACGATCTCGCCGCGGTCCACCGTGCGCGCCATCACGACCTCGCTACGGCCGCTGGTGCGCCCGATCGCCGAGGCCAGGCTGATCTTCAACATCTCAGCCACCGACGGCGCGATCACGACCCCTAGGCGGTGGCGCAACGACACGGCCACGGCCTGGTCCACGTCGGCGCCGCCGTGACGCCGCGCGCCGCGCGTCACGATGCCCCCTAGTGAGATGAGTGTCGACTCCGACGCGCCCGCCCCGAGCACCGTGACCGCCGACCCGACGGGATCCTGCACTGGCAGGCCGAGGCCGATCGCCGCGGCGATGGGCGACTCGATCAGCGTGACGTCGCGCGCCCCGGCCTGAATGGCCGCCTGGCGCAGCGCGCGGCGCTCGATGGCGGTAGCCAGTGACGGCACACTCATCACCGCGCGGACGCGACTGATCTTGGACGCACCGGCGCGCTCGAACAGTGCCGCCACGAGGCGGGCGGTGACGTCGAAGTCGACTGTCGCCCCCTGGGCCAGGGGGTGGAAGACCACGACGTGGCGCGACGTGCGCGCCACGAGGTCCACCGCGCCGTAGCCCACCTCCACCACGTCGCCCGATCCGGTGTCGATGGCCACCGTGGAGGGTTCGTTGAAGACCACCCCTTCGCCGGTGGCGACGCGGCAGAACGCCGTGCCGATGTCGAGCGCGACGTCCGTGGCCATAGGTCACGATGTTAGAGCGACCAGTGCGGGCCCCCCACGCTCAGTAGCCTCGTCCGCGTGGCTTGGTTTGATCAGTGGCGCTCCCGAGCGGGCCGCCGGCCACGACGGCCGGCTCCCGAGGCCCGGGCCTGGGTCCACCCGAGCGAGCTGCCCAGCTTCGCCGCTCTCCCCTCGTCGCCCCCCGAGCCGCGGCGCTCGCGCCTCGCCCGTCTGCTGGCGTCGCTGGGGCTGCTCGCCCTGCTCGCGGGCAGCGCGGCGCTGGCCTCGATCCACCACGCCACCCCCGCCAGCCAGAGCATGTCCACAACGGTCACGGCCCCGCTCTCGGCGCTGCCCGCCTACGCGCGAGCGGCCGCGGCGCGCACCGTCGACCTGACGATCGCGATTCCCGGACACGACCTGTACGTGCCCGCCATGGTCCTCTCCCCGCGCCTGGCGGTCACCACTGTCTCGATCCCCTCCGACGCGATTCTGACGGCGTCGGTGCCGGGTCACCTCAACTTCCCGGTGACGTGGGTCGGTCGGGACGCCACCATGGGCTTCACGGTCGTGCGCCTGGGCCTGCGCATGGATCCCCTGATCTTCGCCCCGCTGCCCGCGAGCACGTCGATCATGGCCATCGCCCCCGTCGAGCGCACCTCGGTGAGCCGCCCGCGCTTCGCCTGGGCCGACACGACCCTGGGCGACCCGGTGCTGCGCGCCAACGGGGTCGTGAGTTACCTGGCCACGCCGCCGCGCCCCAACCTGCACGGGGTGGCCGACGCCATCGGCGTCGACGCGCACGGTCACGTCGTGGCCGTGCTCTCGGCCGGCGGTGAGTGGTACTCGGCCCAGTTCGTGGCGCGCGTGGCCGCCGTGCTCGCCGACGGCCAAGGCTGCCACGCCAGCCTCGACCTCGTCGGCGAGACCGCTCAGGGCGGGGGGGCCCAGATCTCAGCGGTCGACCCCGAGGGTGTCGCCGTGCACCACCTGCGAAGCGGCGACATCATCCTGACGCTCAATCACCACCCCATCGACTCGTGGGACGCCCTGCTCACCGTGCTCTACCTGACCCCAGCCCACGTCCCCGCGCGGGTGACCTTCCTTCGCGGCACCGTGACCCGCCACACGACCATCGTCCTCGGCTGCGCGCTCTCGGCTCTCTGGCGCCCCTAGACGAGCCGTCACATCCCGCCAGCCCTGGCGGAGATCGGCGGGCACGCTCGATGCGGCCCGCCCTCTATGTTGTGTTCGTGAGCGACAACCCCTTCGGCCCCCTCTTCGGGGACCTCTTCAACGTCCTGGGCCAGCAGGGACCCAACGCCTGGTTCGACACCGCCACCCAGCTCGCGCTGTCGGTCGCGCGCGGTACCGACGGTGACCCCAACCCCGAACCGCGCGAGCGCCAACGGCTCGAGGAGCTGGCCCCCCTCGTCGCCCGCCACGTCGACGCGCTGTTCGGCGTCGCGCGCGAGCCCGCCCTCACGGCGGTGAACCGGTCGGGCCTCACTCTGGCGGCCCTCGCCCAGTGGCGGCCCCTGATCGAGCCGAGCCTGCACCAGGCGACGACCTCCACCACCATCGTCGAGGCCGATGACGCCGCCGCGACCAACCCCCTGATGGAGCAGTTGTTGCACACCCTGGGTCCGCTGATGACTGGTTTTCAGCTCGGATCGGTGGCCGGCCACTTCTCGGAGCGGGCGTGGTCCCTCGCGGTGTTGCCGCTGCCGCGGCTGACGCCCGAGCAGCTGATCGTCGTGAACAACGCGAGCGCCTTCGCCGACCAGTGGTCGCTGGAGCGCGACGAGGTCTACGTGTTCGCCATCGCCCAGGAGCTCGTGGCCTCGCTGGTGCTCACCCAGCCGGGCACCGGCGACGCGCTACGCGCCCTGCTCCTGGACGCCGTGCGCGAGGCCAGCGCGATCCAGCAGGACCTCATGGGCCGGCTGCAGTCCATGATGCGACCCGACGACCTCGCCTCGCTGCTGGGGGATCCGTCCTCCCTGCTCGACGGCATCACCCTGCCCGAGGAGAGCGCGGCTACCCTCGCCATCAACGCTGCCGCGGCGGCCCTGATGGCCTTCTTCGACGCCGCCGCCCACGACGTCACGCGCACCCTCCTGGGACCGCGTCCGCAACTGGTCGAGGCCTACCGGCGCCACCGGCGCACCGACGCGCGCGGCGAGGACGCCGCCGCGGCCCTGTTCGGTATCGCTACCCAGGGACCCCACCACGACGCCGCCCAGCGATTCGTGGAGACGCTGGCCGCCGAGCACTCGCTTCGCGTCTTCGACGCCCTGCTGCGGGTGGACGGCCTCCCGTCCGCGACCGAACTCGAGGACCCGGCCGCCTGGTACGAGCGGGTCACCAGTTCGCCGCTGGCCTAGTCTTCCTCGTCGTAGCCGAGGTTCCACTCCACGATCAGGTTCTCGCGCTCGGCGTCGCGGTTGACGCGCTCGCGATTGCGGCGAAACTGGGGGTCGTGGGGAGGCAGGAAGCGCAGCCGCGCGTCGACGCGATCGACGAACGCCTGGATCTGCTCTTCGTCGCCGAAGACCATGCGGCACTCCCAGTGCGGCGCCACGGGTCCCAGGTAGACCACCTGCACGTGGCCCACGGGCTCGGATGTCTCGGTGGTCTCGGTGGTGGGGACCTGACTCACGGTGCTCCTTCGATTGGCCCGGGTCCACTCTACCGGCCCGGCGCGCGCCGACCGACGGCCGCGACGCCCCAGCCCGCTTGTGAACACGTGCCGCGCACTGTAACCGAATGGACACGTAACGGTGGCTACGCTGGAATCGTGAGACCGACGGGGGTGGCACATGACAAGTGAGTGGATGGCCGACGGGAAGTGCCGGGACTACCCGGCGGGAACGTTCTTCCCCCGCGATGGCATCGGCGTGCTGCGCGCGCAGAAGATCTGCGCCACGTGCCCGGTAGCCGCCCAGTGCCTGGAGTACGCCCTGGAGAACCACGTCGACCACGGCGTGTGGGGCGGCAAGAGCGAACGCGAGCGCCGTCGCCTCCAGCGCGCGCGCCGACGCCGCTTCTCGCCCACCGAGTGGCAGTAATGCGTCGGGGTGTTCGAGTGCGTCGTCAACCTGGCTGAGGGTCGCGACGTCACGCGTCTCGACGACCTGGCGCACGTCGCCGGCCCGTCGCTGCGCGATCGCCACCACGACCCCGACCACCACCGGTCCGTCTTCACCCTGATCGACGAGCCCGCCGCGCTGCTCGAGGCGGTGATCGCCCTCGCCACGCGCGCCTATCGCCTCCTCGACCTACGCCAGCACGCCGGCGTGCACCCGCGGATCGGGGTGGTGGACGTCGTACCCTTCGTCGCCCTCGACCCGACGCGCGCCGATGAGGCCTGCGCGCTGCGTGACGCGCTCGGACGCTGGCTGGCTGACGCCTGGCGCGTGCCCGTCTACTTCTACGGCCCCCACGCCGGCGCCGCCATCCGCACGCTGCCCGAGGTGCGCCGAGGCGTGCGCGCGGCCCTGGCGCCAGACCTCGGGCCCGCGAGAGCCGCTGCGTCGCGCGGGGCGTCGGCGGTCGGGTGCCGACCCATCCTGGTGGCCTGGAACCTCTGGCTCGCTGACACGCCGGTGGAGAGCGCGCGCGCCATCGCCGCGACCCTGCGCCGGCCCGGCCTTCGCACCCTGGCCTTCGCGATCGGCCGCGACGCGCAGGTGAGCTGCAACGTCGTCGACGTCGCGGCGGTGCGCCTCGGCGAGGTCTACGACCAGGTGAACGCGCTGGCGCCCAGGGGCGTCGACCACGCGGAACTGGTCGGCCTGGCGCCGCACGCGGTGCTCGATCGCGAGGACCCCGCACGCTGGCGGCAACTGGGTCTGAGCGAGGACGCCACGATCGAGGCGCGCCTGGCCGCGTCAGCCCGCCTGGGAGCGACGCTCCAGGGCCCGCACCCGGCGTAGGCGACGGCGCTCGCGCTCACTCATCCCACCCCAGATGCCAAACTTCTCGCCGTTGTCGAGGGCGTACTCGAGGCACTCCTCGCGCACGACGCAACCCCGGCAGACCTCCTTGGCCTCGCGCGTCGACGCCCCACGCTCGGGGAAGAAGAGGTCCGGGTCCACACCCATGCAGTTCGAGCGAGCCTGCCACCCCTGATCTTCCAAGCCGCTCAGTAGTTCGACGATCTCCACGCTGTCACACCCCCGTTCCCAACCATCGATGTAATTACAACGGTGTCATTGTGGCGGCAAATGCGCCACAATGCAAATGGGAATTACGTCCTCCCTGATGAAGGCCGTGATCTACCCGGCCCGGTGGTGGCGCACGAAGTCGTCGAGCACGTAGCGCCCCAGCTCGTCGACCGAGGTGTAGAAGGTTCGTCCGCCGTTAACGCGCGCGATCTGCTCGACGAAGGGGAACTGCGTGCGCTCGGTGTCCAGCGCGAAGACGTTGATCACGATCCCGGCGCGCGTGCAGCGCAGCACCTCGGCCATCGTGCGCTCCAGCGTCTCGCGCACCGGCGGCCACGAGAAGAAGGGTTGGCCGTCGTCCTGGAGGTGGGCGGTGGGCTCCCCGTCGGTGACCACCACGATCTGGCGTTCCCCGCGTTCGCCACGCAGCAGGTGACGCCCGAGCGCGAGCGCGTGTTGAAGGTTCGTCCCGTAGTTGTAGTCGATGGTCAGCGCGGGGATGTCCTCGACGCGTAGCTCCTGGGCCAGCTCGCCGAACCCGACCACGGCGGCCAGGTCGCGGGGGTACGTCGAGCGGATCAGCTGGGTCAGCGCCAGAACCATCTTCTTGGCCGGCACCAGGTTGCCGCGCATCGCCATCGACAGCGACAGGTCGATGGCGAAGACGGTGGCCGCCCGACGCGTCGCCTCGTACTCCTCCACCTCGAAGTCGTCGGGGTGCAGGCGCACCGGCGTGCCCGGGCCCTGGCGCAGGACGGCGTTGCGCAGGGTGCGCGGCAGGTTGAGCGAGAAGGCCTCGCCCGGTTCCCACGCCTTGGACGTCTCCTCGCGGTCGCCGCCGCCGGCCAGGGACGCCTCGCGGTGCCCGCCGAGGACCGGCGAGTGGCGCAGTTGGCGAAAGAGGTCGGTGAGCGCCTGGCGACCGATCTGGCGCACGCCACGAGCCGTGAGGGTGGTGCGCGACCCCTCGCGGTCGATGAACCCCCGGTCGCGCAGGTCGCGCAGCGCCCGCTGCAGGCGCGCCACGTGAGCGGCGGCGTCGGCGCCCAGGTGGCGGCGCACGGCGTCGACGTCGACCTCGGGAAGATCCTGCGTGGGGTGCGCCCGCGTCACGAACTCCTCGAACGCGCGCAGCTCGCCCAGCTCCTGAGCCCGCGACGTGGCCTCGGCGAAGGAGGTCGGCTCGGCGCCGCGCAGTCGGGCCGCGCGCTGCCAGTCGATGTCGGGCGCCGCCTGGCGCAGGTTCGCCATCAGGCGGTGCATCGAGAAGTTGAGTTCCATGTTGGCCATCATCTGCTCGAAGAGCGAGCGCAACTCGCCCTGCTGCTCCCCCGACAGCGAGTTGAACATGGCCTCGGCGGCGGCGGCACGCTCGGCCAGCGCGCGCACCACGTCCTCCAGCGACGTCGCTCCGGGGAAGAAGTCGCCGTAGCGCTCCATGAACTCCTCGAAGGACGGCGACAGGGGCTCGCCGGCCCGGTCCTGCTCGATCATCGTCGACAGCGCGTCCATCATCGCGCGCATCCGGGCCAGCGCGGCCGGATCAGGGCCGCCGAGCGCGGACTTGGCCTGCTCGAAGTAGGTGTCCAGCACGTCGCGCGACAGCTGGTCCATCAACTCCTCGTACTGCTCGCGGGCCTCGGAGGAGACGAACTCGTAGGACTGGTACTGCGCCAGGCGCTCGCTCAGCGACGAGCTCATCAGCTCGCGCTGGAGCCGGCGCTGGGCCACCAGGTCGCCGGTGACGGCGGCGCGACGCTCGTCGCCCGAGGCCTCGGCCTGCGCCGCCAGCTCGTCGAGCTCGGCGCCCTCGCGCGCCTCGATCTGGTCGAGCCACTCGCGGTAGCGCTCCAACTCGCCGTCGGGGTTCGCCCGCGACTCGAGGTCGCGGCGTCGGCGTCGCACCCGCTCCCGCAGATCCCGCAAGCCCTCGACGCGGCGCCCGTCGGGGGTCGTGAAGCCCTCGCTCAGCACCCGGTCCAGCGCACCATCCAGGTCACCGCTCTCCAGCAGGTCCTCGGACACCGCGCGCAGCAGCTCGTCGGCCTCCAGCTCGTCCGCCTCGTCCTCGCGGCGCCGGCGGAAGTCGTAGCGCGCGCTCACGAGCGATCACGCGTGCGGTACAGGGCCCGCGGGCCCGCGGCGTCCTTGGCCAGCCGCTTGGTCAGGTAGAGGCCCTCCAGGACGAACTCGACGGCCGCGGCCAGCTCACCCGGGCGGGCGTCCTCGCCCGCCACCCGACGCACCGGCTCCGCCAGCGGGGCCATCGTGGCCAGGACGTCCAGGTAGGCCTGGTCGGTCAGGTCGTCACCCGTGTGCACGACGACCTCGTCGCGGAAGGCCGCGACGATCGCCGGCGCCTCGCTCAGCGTCACGTGCTCACTGAAGCACTGGCGCACGGCCAGGGCCACCAGCGCGGCGATCACCTGCTCGGGCTCCTGGTCATCCATCGCGTCGAGCTCGATCTTGCCCTGGGTGGACTGGACCACCGCGCTGAGGTCGCTGACCCGCGGCACGACGTCGGCGTCGCCGGTACGCAGCGTGCGACGCAGGGCGTTGGCGACCACCGTCTCGTAGTTGGCGATCGACAGGCGCACCGACACCCCCGAGCGCTGGCTGATGACGTGCGAGCGGCGCGCGACGTGGCTGACGCGCGCCACGATGTCGTCGATGAACCAGGGCACCCGAATCGGCACGGGTGACTGCGGGAGCGCCGCCTCGGCGTGCATGATCGCGATCTCGGTCGACAGGTCCTCGGGGTAGTGAGTGCGGATCTGCGAGCCGAACCGGTCCTTCAGGGGTGTGATGAGCCGACCCCGATTGGTGTAGTCCTCGGGGTTGGCCGTCGCCACGACCAGCAGGTCGAGCTCGAGGCGCACGAGGTGACCGCGGATCTGCACGTCGCGCTCTTCGAGCACGTTGAGCAGGCCGACCTGGATGCGCTCGGCGAGATCGGGCAACTCGTTGATCGCGAAGATGCCGCGGTTCGACTTGGGCACGAGCCCGTAGGACAGCGCGTGGGGGTCGTCGAGGAACAGGCCGCCGGCGACCTTGATCGGGTCGACCTCGCCGATGAGGTCAGCCATCGAGGTGTCGGGGGTGGCCAGCTTCTCGGCGAAGCGCTGGCTGCGGTGCACCCACGACACGGGCGTGTCGTCGCCCCGCTGCGCCACGAGGTCGCGAGCGAACGCGGAGATCGGGGCGAAGGGGTCGTCGCGCACGGTCGAGCCGTCCACGATCGGCAGCCATTCGTCCAGCAGCTCCACGAGCGAGCGGATGATGCGCGTCTTGGCCTGCCCCCGCTCGCCCAGCAGGATGATGTCGTGGCCCGCCAGCAGCGCCGTCTCGAGCTGGGGCAGGACCGAGTCCTCGTAGCCGAGCACCGAGGACGTCAGCGCGCGCCCCTCGCGGATGCGCGACTCCAGGTTCTCGCGGATCTCCTCGCGCACCGAGCGGGGCCGGTAGGCGGAGACGCGCAGCGCACCGAGCGTTGTCGCCAGGTCGGACGGAGGAAAGGGGGTGCTCATAGAGGCACTTTAGGGGGAGCACCGGCCGGCCGCTCAGCGCCCGCCGGGGTCGCCACGGCTCAGCGCACGGCGCGGTGGGCCTCGACGACCAGGTTCGTGCCCGGCCGGTAGGCCAGGTGGGCCGCTCGCGGTGCGTCGAGGACCACGTAGTCGGCGCGAGCCCCCACCCCGAGATGACCCACGTCGTCGCGACGCAGCGCCCGGGCGCCGCCGCGCGTCGCCGCCCACAGGGCCTCGTCGGGGCTCAGCCCCATCTCGCGCACCGCCAGGGCGATGATCAGCGCCATGCTGGTGACGTAGGAGGTGCCGGGGTTGCAGTCGGTGGCCAGGGCGACGGTCGCGCCGGCGCGCAGGAAGCGCCGCGCCGAGGGGTAGGGCGAGCGGGTGGAGAACTCCGCGCCCGGCAGGAGCGTGACCACCGTGGACGAGTCGCCGAGCGCCGCCACGTCGTGGTCGCTGACGTGCGTGCAGTGATCGACGCTCGCCGCGTCGAACTCGAGAGCCAGGCCCACCGCGCCGATGTCCGCCAGCTGGTTGGCGTGCAGGCGCACCGCGAGTCCGGCGCGGCGCGCGGCGCCCAGGACGGTGCGGGCCTCGTCGCGGTCGAAGGCGCCGCGATCGCAGAACACGTCCGCCCAGCGCGCGAGCGGCGCGCACGCGTCGAGCATCGCTCCGGCGGCCAGGGCCACGTAGTCGTCGCGCCGGTGCTCGTACTCCCGAGGCACCACGTGCGCGCCGAGGTAGGTGGTCTCCTCGGTCAGCTCGCGAGCGAGCCCGAGCAGGCCCACCTCGCCCTCGACGCTCAACTCGTAGCCCGACTTCACCTCGACGGTCGTGACGCCACCCGCGCGTAGCTGGTCCAGCCGGCGCGCGCTCGCCGCGCGCAGCGCCTCCGCGGACGCGGCCCGCGTCGCCGCGACCGTCGCCGCGATCCCGCCCCCGTCGTAGGGGCGCCCGGCCATGCGGGCCTCGAACTCCGCGGAGCGCTCGCCCGCGAAGACCAGGTGCGTGTGCGAGTCGACGAAGCCGGGGATCACCGCCGCGCCGGCCACGTCGCGCACGCGGTCGGCGGCCGGCGCGCGCTGGTCGGCGCCGACCCACAGCACGCGCGTCTCGTCGACCACCAGCGCCGCGTCGTGCAGCCGCCCGAGCGGCGTGGCGTCACCGAGGGTCGGGTCGTTGGTAGTCAGCTCGCCGATGTGGCGCACCAGCGTCGTGACCACTCAGCCCTCACGCATCGGAATGCGCACACCCCGCTCGGCCGCCGTGGCCTCGGCGATCTCGTAGCCGGCGTCGACGTGGCGCATGACGCCGCTGCCGGGATCGTTGGTCAGGACGCGCGCCAACTTCTGGGCGGCCAGCGCCGTGCCGTCGGCCACGCAGACCTGACCCGCGTGGATCGAGCGGCCGATGCCGACGCCCCCGCCGTGGTGGATCGACACCCAGCTCGCACCCGACGCCGTGTTCAGCATCGCGTTGAGCAGCGGCCAGTCGGCGATCGCGTCGGACCCGTCGAGCATGGACTCGGTCTCGCGGTACGGCGAGGCCACCGATCCGCTATCGAGGTGGTCGCGGCCGATCACGATCGGAGCCGCGACCTCGCCCGACGCCACGAGGTCGTTGAAGGCCAGCCCCGCCCGGTCGCGCTCGCCGTAGCCCAGCCAGCAGATCCGCGCGGGCAGCCCCTGGAAGGCCACGCGCTCCTCGGCCTTGGTGATCCACCGACGCAGCGCGTCGTTCTCGGGGAAGAGTTCGAGTACCGCGCGGTCGGTGCGCGCGATGTCGGCCGGGTCGCCCGACAGCGCCACCCAGCGAAACGGGCCCTTGCCCTCGCAGAAGAGCGGGCGGATGTAGGCGGGCACGAAGCCCGGGAAGGCGAAGGCGCGCGAGTACCCCGCCAGGGCGGCCTCGCCGCGGATCGAGTTGCCGTAGTCGAAGACCTCGGCGCCCTCGTCCATGAAGCCGACCATCGCCTCCACCTGCTTGGCCATCGACGCGCGGGCCCGCTCGGTGAACTCCTCGGGCTTCTTGTCCGCGTAGTCGTGCCAGTCCGCCGGGTCGATCTCCTCGGGCAGGTAGCTGAGCGGGTCGTGCGCCGAGGTCTGATCGGTCACGATGTCGACCTCGACCCCGCGCGCGAGCAGCTCGGCGAAGACAGTGGCCGCGTTGCCGAGCAGCCCCACGCTCAGCGCCACCCGCGCCCTCTTCGCGGCCAGCACCCGCGCCAGCGCCTCGTCCAGGTCACTGGTCCACTCGTCGAGGTACCGGTACTGCACGCGCCGCGCCAGGCGCGTCGGATCGACGTCCACGCACAAGCACACCCCGTCGTTCATGGTCACGGCGAGCGGCTGCGCGCCGCCCATCCCGCCCACGCCGCCGGTCAGGGTCAGGGTCCCGGCCAGGGTGCCCCCGAAGCGCTTGGCCGCGACCGCCGCGAAGGTCTCGTAGGTGCCCTGGAGGATCCCCTGGGTGCCGATGTAGATCCACGAGCCCGCGGTCATCTGTCCGTACATGGTCAGCCCCAGCGCCTCGAGGCGGCGGAACTCCGGCCACGTCGCCCAGTCCCCCACCAGGTTGGAGTTGGCGATGAGCACCCGCGGCGCCCACTCGTGGGTCTGGAACACCCCTACCGGACGCCCCGACTGCACCAGCATCGTCTCGTCGGCGCGCAGCGTCGTCAGCGTGCGCACGAGCGCGTCGAAGCTGCGCCAGTCGCGCGCCGCACGCCCGGTTCCGCCGTAGACGACCAGGTCGTCGGGCCGCTCGGCCACCTCGGGATCCAGGTTGTTGGACAGCATGCGCAGGGCCGCCTCCTGGGGCCAGCCCCGTGCGCTCAGCGTGCTCCCGCGCGCCGCGCGCACCACTCGAGATCCCTCCACGACTACCTCCTCGCCCGTCGCGACGCGTGACTCACCGTCGTCTCACCCGTCGCGCAACGAGACGTAGCGACCGACCAGGTCGAGCAGCTCACCGTTGCGCACCAACTCGCCCACGGCGGCCAGCTCCGGCGCGAGCCACCGGTCGTGGCCCGGCCCACCGGTGGCGGCGTTCACCCGCGCCACGACCGCCCCGATCACCGCCGACGGCTCCAGCGGCGCGCGCAACGCCATGGCCCGCGCGCCGGCCACCAGTTCGATGGCCAGCACGTCGCGGCCGGCCTCGACCGCGCGACGCAGCTTGCGCGCGGCGTGCCAGCCCATCGACACGTGGTCCTCCTGCATCCCCGACGAGGGAATCGAGTCGACGCTGGCCGGTGCCGCCAGACGCTTCATCTCACTGACCATCGCCGCCTGGGTGTACTGGGCGATCATCAGGCCCGAGTTGACGCCGGCCTCGTGGGCGAGGAAGGGGGGCAGGCCGAAGTTGCGATCCGGGTCGAGGAGCCGGTCGGTGCGCCGCTCGGACATCGAGGCCACGTCGGCCAGGACGATCGCGAGAAAGTCCAGCACGTAGCCGACGGGCGCCCCGTGAAAGTTCCCGTTGGACACCAGTCGGCCGTCGGCCAGGACCGAGGGGTTGTCGATCGCCGACGCCAGCTCGATCTCCGCCACCCGTATCGCGTGGGCCGTGGTGTCGCGCGCCGCGCCGTGCACCTGGGGGGCGCAGCGCAGCGAGTAGGCGTCCTGGACCTGAGTCGGGTCGTCGGCGTGCGAGTGGATCATGGGCGACGCCGCGCTGAGCGCCGCCAGGTGGGCGGCGCTGACGCGTTGGCCCGGGTGCGGGCGCAGCGCGTGGATCGCCGCGTCGAACACCCGGTCGGTCCCGCGCAGCGCCTGCACCGACAGCGCCGCCGCCACGTCGGCGAGGTCCAGGAGATCCTCGATATCGGCCAGCGCCAGGACCAGCTGGCCCAGCATGCCGTCGGTGCCGTTGATCAGCGCCAGCCCCTCCTTCTCGGCGAGCTCCACCGGCGCGAGGCCCGCGTCGCGCAGCGCGTCGATCGCCGGGCGTCGCTGGCCGCCGCGGTCGCGCACCTCGCCCTCGCCCATCAGGGCCAGCGCCACGTGCGCCAGGGGCGCGAGGTCCCCCGAGCAGCCCAGGGACCCGAACTCATGCACGACCGGCGTGATCCCCTCGTTCAGCAGGTCGGCGTAGGCCTGCGCCGTCGACGGACGCACGCCCGAGACGCCGCTGCACAGGTTGTGCAGTCGCGACACCATCATGGCGCGCACCACCTCGGTCTCGACCTCCGCCCCCACGCCGGCCGCGTGGGAACGGATGAGCGCGCGCTGCAGGTCGCGGCGCTGGTCCGGCGAGATGAACGTCGTCGCGAGCGCACCGAAGCCGGTGGAGAGGCCGTAGACCGGTCGACCGCTGGCGACCAGCGCGTCGATCGCCGCCCGGCCTCGGGTCAGGCTCTCGACCACCGACTCGGAGAGCCGCACCGGCTCGAAGTCGCGGGCCACCGCGACCACCTGCGCCCGCGTCAGCGCCCCCGTCCCGACCTCGATGGTCACAGCGACCTCCGACGCACGCCAGCCAGCGCCTCGAGCACGAGCAGCGCGGCCAGGCGCACCGTGCGCTCGTCGGGGGCGTCGCGCGCGACGTCGATCTCGGTGAAATCGATCGCGCGGACCCGCGGATCCGAGGTGACGGCCCGCACCATCCGGCGCAGCTCGTCGGCGCTCAGGCCGCCGGGCGCGGCCGCCGGACAGCCCGGCACGACCGCGCGATCGGCCACGTCGAGGTCGACGTCGACGTAGACCGCTCGCCCGCGCCCGCCCGCGATGTCGAGCGCGCGCACCACCATCTCCTCGAGCGACTGCGAGCGCAGCGTGTCGCGCGAGATCACCGTCACCCCCGCGTCACGCGCGCGCCGCGCGTAGAACGCCGAGTTGGCGAAGTCGGCCACGCCCAGCTGGACGACGTGCTCGCCGGCGAGTCCGGCCTCGAGCAACTGGCGCACCGGCGAGCCGTTGGAGACGCCGTCGCGCACGTCGAGGTGGGCGTCGAAGGTGATCAGGCCCCACTCGTCGAGGGCCGGGCCCGCCAACGCGCGCATGGCGTGGTGGGTGGCGGCGTTGTCGCCCCCGAGCACCACTCGCAGCACCACCGCCGGGTCGATCGCGTCGAACAGGGCGACCACGCGCTCGAAGCCGTCGGTCCCATCAGGGTCCGCCACGTCGCCGTAGTCCACGAGACTGAGCTCCTCGGCCAGGTCCACGTGATCGGAGTACGACCAGGTGGAGTAGCGCGCCATCGCCTCGCGTATCGCGCGCGGGGTGTCACGAGCCGAGCGCGGGGTGATCGACGTGGCGTAGGTGCACAGTCCGATCAGGGCCGCCAGCGGCCGCCCGGGAACCGGCGAGCCACTCAACAGATCAGCGGCCGACGTCCACAGAGAGTCACGAGTCAGCGCCACGCAGACCATGCTAGGCACCTCGCGCAGGGCCCCCGAGCCGCCGTCAACGGCAGCGGCCCACCAGGCGCAGCGGTTGGGGCTGGACCCGGCCGGTCGGCCGAACGCCCGGGCTGGACCAGTGGCAGGTCCAGCTCGCGGGCTCGGCCAGGGCCACGAAGAAGTCGCGCGTCCAGCCGCCCACCTCGTAGATGGTCGGGTCGTGCATGGAACGCGGCAGCTGGACCGGGAGCGGGCCCGCGGCGTGCAGCGGGGCGAAGGACGCGCCCACGATCGGCCAGAACGGATTGATGTCGAGCTCCATGCCCGTGACCGCCCCGGCGGCCACGAGGGCCTGGGCGAGCCGCAGGGGCGTCACGGGCGTCATCGTGGCCACGTAGACGAGGTTCCCCGCGGCGTCCACACCCAGCCCCGAGCGCGCGATCGCGGGCACGTTGCCGATCGTCGAGCCCCACTGCTCCCACTGCGGCGAGGCCGCGGCGGTGGTGGGCCGCCCCCCTAGAACCAGCGGCACCAGGTTCTGGCGCAGCGCGATCGGCCGAAAGCCCCGCGGCGGGAAGTCCGCGCTCCCCCACACCCCCATCGCCCAGTGGCCGGCGGCGTCCAGGGCGATCGTCATGAGGCCCCGCTCGAGGGGCACCAGCGTCAGCCCGTCCACCGCGGAGCCCCCGGCGTGAGCCGCTTGCTTAAAGGCACCGTTAAAGACGGCCACCACGCCGGCGCGCCCCTCGGACGGCCAGTCGACGACCGGCCCGGCGTCGGCGGGCACCAGCGGCGCGGCGGAGGGATCGGTGGACCCCACGTGCCAGCGCAACAGCGTCGTGCGCGCGCGCAGGCGTACCGCGCGGAAGGCGACGCCGCCCACCGACACCATCCGAAAGTCCACCAGCACCCCGCGAGCGGAGCGACTGGCCACGGTCCACCCGGCCTGGGGGCGCGACGGTATAACCGTCGTGGTGATCGCGCGCACGGGAAGCAACGAGGTCGTCGGCGGCGGGGCGACCACCGACGCCACCGTCGTCGTGGTCGACGTGCTCGCACCCGATCCCCCGCCGCCGGCCACCGCCAGGACGAGGATCACGACGGCCACCGCCACGGCCGCCACCAGCCCCGGCGTCGATCCTCCCCGCGGTGCGGGCGGGCGCGTCGTCACGCTCAGCGATCGACGGTGCGCGTCCCCGGGTCGGTCGGCGGCGCCGCCTCGGGGGGCGTGATGAACGTGGGCACCGGTGTCGGGGCCAACTCGGTCGCCACGTCGTCGCCGTAGGCGGGTGCGGGCGTCGCCACGTACTCGCCGCTCGCCGTGCGCTGCACCACGTTGACCGTCTTGCGCCGTCCCCCGCCGCGGGTGGCGTGGATCTCCTTGGCGATGAAGTAGCCGATCGGGTACGCGACGAAGGGGGACACCAGTACCAGTATGCGCATCGTCCAGAGCACAGTGTTGAGCGAGACGTGGAAGAAGTTGGCGATCACGTCGGTCGAGCTCGCGATGAAGAGCATCGACAGCATCGCCAGCACCGCGACGCCCGCCGCCGTGCGCTTGGGACGACTACTGGGCCGGTCCAGCAGGTTATGCAGGGCGTCGTCGTGGGTCACGCGGCGCTCGATGGCGGGCCACGCGTACGCGAGCCCGAACAGCAGGCCGGGGAACACGACCGCGGGGATCGTCACCTCGAAGGGGATCGTGTAGCCGAAGCTGTGGAACGACCACGAGGGGAAGATGCGCAGGGCGCCGTCCAGGAACGCCATGTACCAGTCGGGCTGGACCGCGTAGGAGATCCGCGCGGCCTCGTAGGGGCCGAACTGCCAGATCGGATTGATCTGGGCGAACGCGCCCAGCAGGGCGGTCACCCCCGCCACGATCAGCATGAAGCCAGTGGTCTTGGCCATGAAGACCGGGAACATCGGCGAGCCGACGACGTTGCGTTCACTTCGCCCCTCCCCGGGGAACTGCGTGTGCTTCTGGCGCACCAGCAGGAACAGGTGCGCGCCCACCAGGCCCACGATGAGAGCGGGCACGATCAGCACGTGCAGGATGAAGAACCGAGGTATCACCGCGGTGCCGGGGAAGTTGCCCCCGAAGATGAAGAACGCCAGGTACGTGCCCACCAGGGGAACCGAGAGCATGATGGAGTAGGCGATGCGAATCCCGGTCCCCGACACCAGGTCGTCGGGCAGCGAGTAGCCCAGGAAGCCGTTGACGATGGCCAGCGTGAGCAGCGTCACGCCGATCGTCCAGTTCAGCTCGCGCGGCTTGCGGAAGGCGCCGGTGAAGAACACGCGCGCCATGTGCACCACGATGGCGCCGATGAAGATGTCGGCCGACCAGTGGTGCATCTGTCGCATGAGCAGCCCCGCGCGCACCGCGAAGGACAGGTTCACCGTCGAGGCGTAGGCCTCGGTCATCGACGTCCCGTCGAGGGGGAGGTAACTGCCGTGGTAGGTGACCAGGGCCTGGCTGGGCACGTAGTAGAGCGTCAGGAAGACCCCCGTGACGAGCACGACCACGAACGAGTACAGGGCGATCTCGCCGAGCATGAAGGACCAGTGGTCGGGGAAGATCTTGTCGAGGAAGCTCCGCCCGCCCTTGGCCACGCCCACGCGGTCGTCGAGCTCGTTGAGGGCCGAGCCCAGGCGCCCGTAGGGGCCCCGGGACTGGCGGCGCGAGCGCCTGGTGGTGACGGCGTCGCTCACGAGCGCTCCCAGAATCCCGGACCGACCGGCTCGTGGTAGTCGCTCTGGGCACGAATGTACCCCTCGGCGTCGATGTAGAGCGGCAGTTGCGGCAGCGGCCGCGGCGCGGGGCCGAACTCCGGTATGGCACCGTTGGTGGCGTTGAACATCGACTGGTGGCACGGGCATACCAGCAACTGCAGCTGCTGCTCGTAGAGCCCCACCGGGCACCCGAGGTGGGTGCAGAGCTTGGAGTACGCCAGGTAGCCCAAGGGCGCCCAGGTCTCACGCCCCTTCTGGGTCACGAAGTTCTCGTTGGAGATCCGGATCAGCACCGTCTGGTCCACGGCCTGGCCCCGATCGGTGTTCTCCAGCCCCTCGGGGAAGACGGTCATGATCGACCCGATGGCGAGCTCGCCCACCGACACGCGCCGCCCCGTCTGGTCCACCGCGTAGGTGCCCGAGCGCCAGTCGGTGTGAAAGAGCGTCCCCTTGGGCAGTGGACCCAGGCTGCGCAGCAACGGGAAGAGCGCGACGATGCCGAACGCGCCCAGCCCGCCGCCCAGCAGACCCCCGAGGACCTTGCGCCGCTTCACGACCCCGCCGCCGCGCTCGACGATGGCCGCGGCGAAGGCGTCGCGCTCGACCGGGGCACTGGCCAGCGGGTGGCGCTCCTCGACGAAGGGGCCGCGCGGCATCAGGTACTTGCCCCACGCCACGAGCCCCACCCCGAGGAAGAACAGCCCGCCGCCCATCGTGGCACCGAGCGTCCACGGCGCGGCGTTCACCCAGTAGCACGCCCCGAAGCCGATCACCAGCGCCAGGCCGACCACGAAGTTCAGCGCGATGACGCGCTCCACGAGCCGCGGGTGGCGCGCCGCGGGAGCGAGGTGCGGGTCGTCCGCGGCCAGGCCCTGGATCGACACGGGCGTTCGGTGTTCGGACGTCTGACTCACTGGCGCTCCCCCACCCAGAATCCGACGAGGGCCAGCAGCCCCACGCCGAGCAACAGGCCCACGAATCCCTCGGCCACCGGACCCAGGCCGCCCAGGCCGAACCCGCCCGGGTTGCGAGGGTGCTGGATCTCGGTCGTCACGTACTTGACGATGTCGCGCACCTGGAAGTCGCTGAGGTTCCCGGTGAAGCGCGGCATGTTGGCCGGACCCGTGCGAATCGCCTCGGCGACCTGGGTGGCGGGGATGTTGCGCAGCGACGGCGCGTACGTGCCGCGCGCCAGGGCGTCCCCGTCACCCTCGATGGTGTGGCAGGCCGCGCAGTTCAGCGCGAAGAGGGCGGCGCCGTCGGCGACGTTGGCGCCCTTCAGGTTGACGCTCGGGATGTACGGATAGCTGGGGTCGAGCGAGTTGACCCACGCCGCGATCGCCACGGCCTGGTCGTGCGTGAGGCGAGGCTGGCGCCGCGGCGCCTCCACCGCGGCGGTGTCCACCGCGGGCATACGCCCCGACTCAATCCAGAAGTCAATGGTGGCCGGCCCCAGCCCGACGAGGTTCGGGTAGGCGCCCGGCGTGCCGTTGGCCGGGATGCCGTTGGCCTGGTCGCCGTGGCACGACGCGCAGTTCTGGAGGAACAGCGCCTGGCCGAGGGCGTCCAGCGTCGACGAGGGCGCGTGGTACATGATGGCGCTGTCGCCGTAGCTGATGATGACGCCGTGGTGGTTGCGCACCACGACGCTCGAGTTGGGTGTGCCCGCGTCGAAGCGCGACGTCTGGTAGGGCGTGTAGGAGAACGTCTGGGCGTGAGCGGGGCCGGCGAACGCCACGACCGGTGCCAGCGCCGCCAGGCCCGCGGCGACGTACGCGCCCACTCGATTGATCACGGTCGCCACGACGCCCTATTTCAGGAGGAACAGGGACGAGAACAGCCCGATCCAGATCACGTCGACGAAGTGCCAGTAGTAGCTCACGCCCTGGAACGCCGCCAACTCGCCCGGGTCCCCCTCACTGCCGCGCATGCGAAACAGCAGGAACGCCATCGCGACCAGCCCGAGGAAGACGTGCAGTCCGTGCAGACCGGTCGTGATGTAGAAGACCGATCCGTAGGAGTTGGTGTACCAGCGCGTGGCCAGGTGAGTCCACTCGTAGGCCTGATTCGCGACGAAGAGCGTGCCCATGATCATCGTGACGATGATCCACTGGCGCGCTTCGGCCCGACGTCGGTGCTCGACCAGCCACACCGCACGCTGCATCGTGAACGACGAGCCGATCAGCACCAGCGTGAAGATGCCCGCCTGGACGGTGTCCAGGTGCGTGCCCACCGGCGGCCACGACGTCAGGTGCGCGCGGATGGTGAAGAGCGCGGCGAAAAGTCCCGAGAAGAACATCAACTCGCTGCCGAGCCAGATCATCACGCCGATGGCCAGCAACGGTGGACGATCGTGGACGATCTTCTCCGGTTTCGCCAGGCTACTGAGGGGAATCGCCTGACTCACTCCTACAGTTCTACTTGACGTCACGCGGCGTACTCGATCACGCCACTGAGACCCCTCACAGCAACGACGGCGGCAGCGGCTCGTCGCTGACCAGGGCCAAGCGGCGGGTCGGGCGCGTCATCGCCACGTAGAGGGTCCGCAGCCCCCGGGCGTTGACCGCGGACGTGGCGCGTCGCGCGATCTCGGCCGGGTCGACGACCACGACGGCGTCGAACTCCAGCCCGTTGGCCCCCTGTGCGGCGACGACCACCAGGTCCGACGACAACCCGGACGACGCGTCGTCCGTCGGGTCCACGGCGTCGAGTCCCGCGCGCACGAGCGCGTCACGCACCGCGCGCACGCGCCCGGCGTCGGCGATGACCGCCACGCGCCCGGGCGACACCGCGGCCAGTTCGCGGCGCACCACCCCGACCAGCGTGGCGGCGAGCTCGCCCGGCGCCACCACCTCCACCGACGGCGTCGACCCGGCTCGACGCACGGGCCGCGGCGGCGTCAGGTCGGGCGACGCGGCGCGCAGCGTGGCCGCGGCGAAGTCCAGCACCTCGGCCGGCGTGCGGTAGCTGACCGACAGGTCCACCCGGGTGGGGGGTCGACGGGGCTCCAGCATCGCCAGGACCGTCTCCCACGACGCGGCCGACGCGGCGGTCGTAGCCTGACCCATGTCGCCCACGATGGTCATCGAGCCGTTGAGGTCGCGCCGGCGCAGCGCGCGCCACTCCATCGCCGAGAGATCCTGCGCCTCGTCGACGACGATGTGACCGTAGGTGACGAACTCCGCCTCGTCGGGCTCGGGCGGGGCCGCCACGGCCAGCCGGGCCGCCTCGCGCAGCGCCGCCGCGCGGATGTCGCCGCGGTAGGCGTCGAGGTCGATCCCTTCGAGCAACGCCGACTCGGCCGGGCGCACGTGGGTGCGGGGCCGCCGACGCGGGCCCAGCAGGACCCGGGCCTCGTCGATCAGTGCGGCGTCCGCCGCCGTCCAGGCCACGTCCTCGAGCGAGGCGCTGCGCGCGCGAAACAGGAGACGCTGCTCGTCCTCGCTGAGCAACCCGCGTCCGGCCGCCTCGATCAGGGCCGGAGCGCCGAAGAGGTCGTGCAGCAGCTCCGCCCCGCTGAGGCGGGGCCAGACCCGCTGCATCGCCTCCTTGAACTCACCGGTGGCGCGGATCTGGTCGGCGAGCTCGCCGAGCGTGGCGAGCTCGTCCTCGTCGTCTCCGGCGCCCCCGGATGCGACGCGAGCCCGGTAGGCCTGCGCCAGGCGCTGGGCCAGCTCGCGCACCAGCGCGGAGCGGCGCTGGTTGTGATTGCCGGGGCGCCGGCGCGCGCGCTCGACCGCGTCGCGCGTGTCGACCGCGCGCAGGATCAGCCGCGCGCGGCCCACGGGGATGACCACGTCGTGGCGCAGAGCACGCTGACGGGTCGCCAGAGCGCGCGACAGGAAGGTCGCCATGCGCCGGTCGCCCTTCAGGGCCGCCAGCTCATCGCTGTCGTGCCCGCGCACCACGATGTTGGCCACCAGACCGGCGATCGTCGACAGGCGCACGCCCGACTCGCCGAGCGAGGGCAGCACGTTCTCGATGTAGTGCAGGAAGAGCGGATTGGGCCCCACCACCAACACGCCCTGGCGCTCGAGAGTGGCGCGGTGGGTGTAGAGCAGGTACGCCGCGCGGTGCAGCGCGACCGCGGTCTTGCCCGTGCCGGGCCCGCCCTGGACGAGCAGGACGCCCGCCAGGGGGCTGCGGATGATCTGGTCCTGCTCACTCTGGATCGTGGCCACGATGTCGGCCATCCGGCCGCTGCGCGCGCGCCCGAGGGCGGCGAGCAGCGCCCCGGCCCCACCGAGGGCCAGCCCCCCCTCGACCAGGCCCTCCTCGTTCAGCGCGCGGGCGGCCGTGTCGTCCCACGCGGCCCCCTCGTCGGTGAAGTACTCGTCCTCGACCCCGGTCACCTCGTGCGCCCGGATGGCCACGTGGCGCCGGCGCGCCAGATTGAGCGGCTCCACCCCGGTGGCGCGGTAGAACGCCTCGGCGACCGGCGCGCGCCAGTCCACCACCAGGGGGTTCAGGTCCTCGTCGGAGACCGCCAGACGCCCCACGTGGTAGCTGTCCGCACGGCCCTCGACGTTGGGTCGGTAGTCGATGCGCCCGAAGAACAGCGGCTGATCGCCGATGGCCAGCTGATCCAGCCGCTGCAGGGCCGTGCCCATGACGACGTCGCGCTCCACGAGGTCGCCGGCACCGCGGCGGTGCGCCACCGCGACACTGTCGCGCAGGGACGTGGCCTCGGCGCGCATGTGGTCGAGGGCCCCGAGGGCCACGTCCAGGAACGACTGCTCCTCCGCGATCTCGCGCTCGTGCGACACGTCGACCCCTCTCTCGCCCCAAACGGGGTCTGACAAGTCTAAACGACCCTGGCGCGGGGTCGGCGCGACGACCTCCCCTAGATTGGGCGGGTGAAGGGAGCGTGGTGGAGCCAGTCCTACTGAGAGCCTGCCGGGGTGAACGGGTCGATCACGTCCCCGTGTGGTTCATGCGCCAGGCGGGCCGGTCCCTCCCCGAGTACCGCGCGCTTCGCGGCTCGGGATCGATCCTCGACGCCATCGCCGACCCCGACCTGGCCTGCGAGATCACGCTCCAGCCGGTGCGCCGCTACGGGGTCGACGCCGCGATCCTCTTCTCCGACATCGTCGTGCCCTACCACGCGATCGGCTTCGGCGTCGACGTGGTGGTCGGCCGCGGTCCGGTCATCGCCCAGCCCGTGCGCCACGAGGGCGACCTGGAGCGGCTGCGTGACCTCACCGAGGCGGACGTCGCCCACGTCACCGCGACCATCGACCGCGTGGTCGCCGCGCTCGCGCCGAGCGACACGCCGCTGATCGGCTTCGCCGGCGCCCCGTTCACCGTCGCCAGCTACCTGGTCGAGGGCGGCCCCTCACGCGACTTCGCCGTCATCAAGACGCTCCTGCACGCCGACCCCGCCCTCTTCGACCGACTCAGCGATCGCCTCGTCGCCATCACCGTCGCCTTCCTGCGCGCCCAGATCGGCCACGGCGCCCGCTGCGTCCAGCTCTTCGACTCGTGGGCCGGGTCGTTGACGCGCGACGAGTACCGCCGCTTCGCCCTCGAACCCACCCGACGCGTGCTCGAGGGCATCGGCGACCTGGGCGTCCCCGCCATCGTCTTCGGCGTCGGGACGGGCGAACTGCTCGATCTCATGGCCACCAGCGGGGCCGACGTCGTCGGCGTGGACTGGCGCGTCGACCTCGACGACGCCCGACGTCGGGTCGGCGACCACGCCGTACAGGGCAACCTCGACCCCGCGCGGTGCCTCGGCTCGGTCGAGGCCGGCGTGGCGGGCGCCCGCGAGGTGCTCGCGCACGCCGGCACCCGGCCCGGCCACATCTTCAACCTCGGCCACGGCGTCCTGCCCTCGACCGACCCCGCGGTCCTCGAAGCCGTCGTGCGCGTCGTGCACGACGAGGGACGGGGCGGCGTATGAGCGGACCACCCGTCGGGGTGCTGGTGATGGCCTACGGCACGCCGACCACGCGCGACGACGTCGCCGCCTACTACACGCGCATCCGCCACGGCCACCCCCCGACCCCCGAGTTGCTGGCCGACCTGGTGCGCCGCTACGACGCCATTGGCGGCACGTCGCCGCTCGCCGAGCGCACCGCGGCCCAGGTGAGCGCCCTGGCCGCGGCCCTGGAGGCGGCCGAGCCGGGGCGCTTCGACGTGCGCTTCGGGGCGAAGTACGAGCCCCCGCTTATCGAGGACACGGCCCGCGCGCTGCGCGACGACGGCGTGACGACCGTGATCGGCTTAGCCCTCGCGCCGCACTCCTCGTCGATGTCCACCGCGCAGTACATGTCACGCGCCCGCGAGGCGCTCGGCGACGACGTGACGCTGATCGCCATCGACGCCTGGTGGGACGCCTCCGGCTTCCTGGATCTCATCGCCGCACGGGTGACCGCCGCGCTGGCCACGATCGACGCCGAGCGCCGCGGGGACGCCGAGGTCCTCTTCTCGGCCCACTCCCTGCCCCAGCGCATCCTCGAGAACGGCGACACCTACCCCGATCAGCTGCGCGAGAGTGCCCGCGAGGTGGCGAACCGAGCCGGGCTTGCCCGCTGGGACGTGGCCTGGCAGTCGGCCGGGCGCACGGCCGACGCCTGGTTGGGCCCCGACATCCTGAGCGTGCTACGCGACAAGCGCGCCGCCGGCGTGCGCGACCTGGTGTCCTGCCCGATCGGCTTCGTGGCCGACCACCTCGAAGTGCTCTTCGACATCGATGTGGAGGCGCAGGGCGTGGCGCGCGAGATCGGGCTCAATCTCGTTCGTACGACGTCGCTCAATGACGATCCGGCCCTCATCGCCGTGCTGGCCGACGTGGTGCGCGGAGCGCGGTAGATGGCGAGGCCGTCGGTGGTGATCGTGGGCGGGGGGATCGCCGGCCTGGCGGCCGCCTGGGAGCTGACCGGCGCCGAGCGCGGGCCCGACGCGACCACGCCGCGCGTGGAGTTGATCGAGTCGGCCGAGCGCGTGGGGGGATCGCTCGGGACGGTCGACTTCGCCGATCGGGTGATCGACACGGGGCCGGACGGCTTCCTGGCGCGGCGCCCCGAGGCGACCCAGCTGATCCGCGAGCTCGGCCTGGCCGACCAGCTCGAGCCGGTGGCGGCCAGCGGCGCGTCGATCTGGCTGCGCGGCGAGCTCGACGAGATACCGCCGGGGCTCGCCCTCGGTGTTCCCACGTCCAGCGCCGCCGTGCGCGCCGTGCACGGGCTGTCGTGGCGGGCCCGCGTAGCCGCCCGGCGCGACGAGTTGGCTCCGCGTCACCTCGTCGTGGGCGACGACGCGAGCATCGGCGCGATCGTGCGCGCCAAGCTAGGCGACGAGATCGCCTACCGCTTCGTCGAGCCGATGGTCGGGGGCATCCAAGCCGGTCGCATCGACGAGCTCTCGGCGCGAGCCCTCTTCCCGAGCCTGCTGGAGGCCGCGCGGGCCGGAGGGTCACTCATGCGCGCCCTGGCCGCGCACACGCCCGCGACGGCGAGGCCCGCCCCAGGAAGCCCCGGCGCCGCGCCGACGCCGCTGTTCGCGTCGCTGGAGGGCGGCGTCGGATCACTGGCCGCAACCCTCGCCGCGACCCTACGGGCCCGGGGCGTGGTAGTGCGGACCGCCACGCGCGTGACCGCCCTGCGCGCCACCCCGCGCGACGAGCACCCCTGGGCCGTGGACACCGACGACACGACCACACCCGCCCACGCGCTCGTCGTCGCGACGCCCGGTGCGGTGGCCGGCGAGCTGCTCCAGGCGTACCACCCCGACCTCGCCGCGCTGCGCACCATCACCAGTGCGGGAGCCGCCATGGTAACCGTGTGCGTCGCCCGCGACGCGCTGCGCCTGCCGGCGCACGGCACCGGCGTCCTGATCCCCCTGGCGACCGCGTGGACCGACCAGGAGTCCATGATGGTGACGGCCCTGACGTTCCTCGATCGCAAGTGGGCGCACCTGGCGCGCGAGGACACGGTGGTGCTGCGCGCCCACGTCGGGCGCATCGACGACGCGCGCTGGGCCGACCTGGACGACGCGGCCCTCATCGAGCGCGTGACCCGCGAGATGACGCGCGTACTGCCCGACTTCCCAGCCGTCCGCGACGCCCTGGTGAGCCGGTTCCCCGCGGGCCTGCCCCAGTACCGGGTGGGTCACCTCGACCTCGTCGCGGCGGCCCGCGCCGGCGCGCCGCGGGGCGTCCTGCTCGCCGGCAACGCCTACGACGGCGTCGGCATCCCGGCCAGCGTCGGCTCGGGTCGGCGCGCCGCGCGCGAACTGCTGGCGTCACTCGCGTCGCGCGAGGCGAACGACCAGGGGACCTACTGGTAGTACCCGGAGTGGATGTAGATGCACGGCACGCCCTCGGCGACGTACATCGCGTGATTCTTCGGGTCGTCGTCCAGGGCCAGGCGCACATCGAAGCCGTAGTCCTCCAGGTCGCGCACGGCACCGCGCTTGTACTCGTCCACGCCCGAGTAGTCCCCGTACTCGCGCATGATCAGCACGTCCCAACGCAGCTGGTAGCGCTCCAGCCAGGCCACCGTGTGCGGTTGCACGCGCCGCGGCCGTCCCGTCACCAGGACCACCGCGAGGGACGCGTCGAGCAGCTCCAGGAGCCGCTCGATCTCCTCGATCACCGGGTCGTCCCCGCAGGCGTCGAAGAAGCTGCGCCAGTCCCCCCAGTCCAGATAGTGCTGGCGCCCGGCGGCGTCGGCGAGAACGCCGTCGATGTCGAAGATGACCGCCGGTCCCGGCACTCGCGGCTCGGTTCGCCACAGCCAGTTCTCGCGCGGGGTGCTCTCGGGGCTCATTCGTCGTCGCTCGGTCTCGCCGGCCCGGGCGACCCGGGCCACATCTGAGAGACTAGACCCCGTGGGAGCCAGCGAACGCGCGATCGTACCGGTCCCGTTCGGACGCCACGTGTACGTGCTGAGCGACCTCTCGCTCACGCCGCGCACGTCGCCCTCGAGCCGCCCGGTTCGCGAGCTCGTGGACCTACTCGGCGACATTGACGACCCCGCGGTCGTGGTCGTCGCGGGAAACCTGTTGCACCCGCCGCCCGACACCGATCTCGCCGCCTTCATCGACGCCACGTGGACTGCGCTGGCCGAACTGGCCAGCGCGATCACCGCGTTCTGCGCACGCCCCGACCACCTGTTCTACGTGCTGCCCGGACGTGACGACCTGGCGCTGCGCGACGACGAGGATGCCCAGCGCGCCATCGAGACGCTCGGCCCGCACCTTGCACGCGAACTCATCGTTCAGGTCGCGACCGCGCAGGGCTCGCGGGACCTGGCGATCGCGGCCGGCTCGTGCGACGTGGACACCTCGCGAGCCGACCCGGCCGACCAGGCGGACGCCGAGCGCCTGGAGGATCCGACGGCCCTCGAGCGCTTCGTGGCCTCGCGCGTCCTGTATCGACGCCTCGGAGGGTGGATCTGGGCGGTGCTGATCGCGCTGGCGCTGGTGGACCTGACGCACACGCTGGTTCGACTCTTCAACCACTTCACGCACCATCACCTGCGCGTGCGCACGCTGCACACCCACAGCTTCTGGGGCAACTTCATCGTGACCCTGCTCGCGATCATCGTGCTCGAGGCGCTGGTCGCCGGCGCCGCCGCGCTGCTCGTGCGCCGTCGCTTCAACCGCGGCACGCGCGTCGAGCGCGCCCACCGCCTCGAGCCGTTGGCGCTCACGACCGTCGACGACGTGGACGCCCTCGAGTACGCGCGACGCGTCGCCGAGCGCGGCGGTGCGGGCGCCATCGTCGGTGGGTCTCCCAGCCCGGCCCTCGCCTTCCTGGACCGCGGCATCTGCGCCGCCCCCGGCCCGTCGCGCACGGTCGTGATCGAGCGCCGGGGCCGCCTGGGCCTGCCCCCGGTCTTCAGCGCCGTGCGGCGCCTCGGCGTGGTCGAGGTGGAGGCGGCGTCGGCAGTCCAGGTGCGCCTGCTGGCCGGCCAGTCCCCGAACCGGCGCCGCGCCACCCTGCTCGAGCGGCTGATCGCCGGGGCCCCGTGGCGCTCGACGCTGAGCGAGGAGACCTCCACGGTGGGCTCCTGGCCGACCGGCGACCCCTTCCCGATGGACCGCGACGCTCTGGCCGCCCAGCGCCGCGAACGCGCGATCCGCCGCGTCGCGGCCGGACTGCTCGCCCTGGACGGGCTCATCAACGTGGTGGTCACGGTGCGACCGATCCTGCGCACCCGGCTGAACGCGGTGCTCGCCGTGCTACCCCTCGACGTAGCGCGCTCCGCGGCGGCCGTCACCGCGGTGGCGGGCATCGGCCTGATCATGCTGGCGCGCGGCGTGCGACGGGGCCAGCGCCGCGCCTGGTTCCTCGCGCTGGCGACCCTGGCGATCACCACCGTCGCACACCTGGCGCGCGGCGGCAGCATCGCCTCGTCGCTGGTGGCGGCGGCCCTGGTCGTCGGACTGCTGGTGACGCGCGACCACTTCCGCGCGGCAACCGACCGCGTCAGCGCTCGCTCGGCCCTACCGGGACTGGGTGCGATCGCCGTCGTGGCGGTGGTCGCGGCGTCGCTCGGCGTCGAGGCCTCCGCGCGCGACCAACACCTGCCCTCCTTCGCCGTCGTGCTCGTGGGGTGCGCCGAGCGCCTGATCGGCCAGACCAACGTGACCCTGCCCGACCGGGTGAACGACTTCTTCAACCCGGTGCTGCTCACCGTCGGGCTGTCGCTGGTGGTCTCCGCCCTCTACCTCATCACCCGACCCGTGGTCGACCGGCGCCTCTCGGCGACGGGATCGAGCACGGAGCGACGCATCGCCGAGCGGCGCGCGAGGGAGATCGTGCGTCGCCACGGTCGCGGGACGCTCGACTACTTCGCCCTGCGCGACGACAAGCAGTTCTTCTTCTTCCGCGATTCCCTGGTCGCCTACGCCGTCTACGGCGGCGTCGCACTCGTCTCCCCCGATCCGATCGGCCCGGTCGCCGAGCGGGGCGACGTGTTCAGCGCCTTTCGCGCCTACGCCGAGCACCACGGGTGGACCATCGGCGTCATGGGCGCGGGTGAAGACTGGCTGCCGCTCTACCACGCCGCCGGCCTGCACTACCTCTACATCGGCGACGAGGCGATCGTCGACTGCGCGACGTTCTCCCTCGAGGGCGGGCGGATGAAGGGACTGCGCCAGGCCCGCACGCGCCTCCTGCGCCACGGCTACCGCGCCGAGTTCCTGGACCCCGCCGCCATCGACCCGTCCCTCGTCGCGCCGCTCCTCGATCTCATCGCCAAACTGCGTCGCGGCGAGGGCGAGCGCGGTTTCTCGATGATGCTCGGGCGACTCTTCGACCCCCGCGACAAGGGACTGCTGCTCACCGTCGTCTTCGGGCCCGACGACCGCCCGGCGGCGGTCTGCCAGTTCGTCCCGTCCCCGGCGATCCACGGCTACTCGCTCGACCTGATGCGCCGCGACCCCGGGGAGCACCCCAACGGCCTCATCGACTTCGCGCTCTGCTCGACCATTGAGCACCTGCGCGAGCACGGAGGACGCGGGCTCAGCCTGAACTTCGCGGCGTTCCGCTCGGTCCTGGAGGCCGAGCGCGGCGAGGGGACCTTCACGCGCGTGGAGCGCTGGGCGCTGCGGCGCCTCTCGGGGGTGCTGCCCATCGAGAGCCTGTGGTCGTTCAACGCCAAGTACGACCCGACGTGGCTCCCCCGTCACCTCGTCTACCCCGCCGCCGAGAGCTTCGTGCCGGTGGTGCTGGCGACGTTGCGCGCCGAGAGCCTGACCGAGATCCCGGTGGTGGGTCGCCTGCTCGCGAACGATCCGGCCAACCGGCCCGGCACGGTGGTGCCCGACGAGGTCCTCTCGGCGGCCCGGCGCCACCGGTAGGCCGACGGTCAGCGCGAGGCGACGCGACGCGCGATCGCGCGCGCGAGCGTGACGGGCGCGGCGTCGTCGAAGGAGAGGAAGAGCGACGGCTCCACCAGTTCCAACTCCATCACCGCCCAGCCCTCGGGCGTGGCCACCAGGTCGACGCGCGCGTAGAGCAGGTCGCCGTAGCCCTCGTCGGCCAGAAGCCGCGTGGCCAGGTCCACGGCGTCGGGTTCCGGCGTGGCGATCGACATCTGCTCGCGGCGAAATAGCGCGTCGCGCTCGTCCGCCGGCGCCCCGAGCATGGCCCCCTTGGTGAGGGCGTGGGTCAGCGAACCCTCCACGAAGACCAGGGCGCGCTCGCCCACGTCGTCCACCGACGCCACGTAGGGCTGGATCAGGACGTCGCGACCACGCGCGTGCAGTGCCGCCACGTGCGCGCGGGCGCGCGACTCCTCGCCCGGCGCGTAGCGCTCGGCGTCGACGGACCCCGCGCCCACGCGGGGCTTGACCACGAAGCGGCCGTCGGGGAACGTCGGGCTCGCGCCGACGTCGCAGAAGAGCGACGGCACCACCGGCCAGCCGCGCGCCGCCAGGTCCGCCAGGTAGCGCTTGTCACTGGAGTAGGCCAGCACCGGATAGGGGTTCTCCAGGTGCGCCACGCCGCGCGCCCAGGCCAGGAACTCCTCGCGCCGGCTCGTGTAGTCCCACGTCGATCGCACCACGACGAGGTCGAAGGCGCCCCAGTCGGCGCGCGGATCATCCCAGGTGACCAGTGACGCGCGCACGCCCTCGGCCGACAGCGCGTCGACCAGCACCGGGCTGTCGGGATCGACGTCTCCCTCGCAGGTGGCGATCGCCACGCGCCTCACGGTGTGAACAGGAGGGTGGCGTGCTGGGCCAGCGCCGCGAGCGGGCCCGGCCACACGCCGAACACGACCGTCACCGCCACGCCGAGCACGATCACCACGGCCGTCGCACGCGGCACGGCGACGTGGTGCGCGATCGCGCGCTCGTCGCCCTCGGCGTAGAGCGCCACGATCCAACGCAGGTAGAAGAACGCGGCGATCGCCGCGCCCAGCAGCGCGATCACCGCCAGCGCCGACCCGCCGACGTCCACCGCGCTGGCCAGCACGGCGAACTTCGCGTAGAACCCGGTAGTCAGTGGCGCCCCGAGCTGGGCGAGCAGGAAGAGGGCCAGCACCCCGCCAAGCCACGGCTGGCGCCGAGCCAGGCCCCGGTAGTAGTCGACGTCGTGGTGGTCGTCGCCGCGACCCCCGACCAGGGTCACGATGGCGAAGGTGGCCACGACCAGCGGCGCGTAGGTCATCACGTAGAACAACGTGGCCGCGGTGCCCCTCGTCGTCGCGGCCCACACCCCCAGCAGCATGAATCCCGCGTGATTAATCGACGAGTACGCCAGCATGCGCTTGACGTTGCGCTGCACGATGCCCAGGCTCGCGCCGACCAGCGTCGTGAGCACGATCAGCGCCCACAGGATCGGACGCCAGGTGTCCATCTGCGTGCCGAGCGCCGAGACCAGCACGCGCAGCAGCGCCGCGAACGCCCCGACCTTGACGATCGAGGCCATGTAGCCCGTCACCGGCGTGGGCGACCCCTGGTAGACGTCGGGCGACCAGAGGTGGAACGGCACCGCGGCGACCTTGAAGGCGAAGCCCACCAGGAGCAGGGCGCCCCCGGCGTAGAGCAGGCCCGGGCGCAGCAGCACGTTCGCGCCGAGGAAGTACGACACGTCGCTCAGGTTCGTCGACCCCGTGGCGCCGTAGACGAGCGCGGCGCCGTACACGAAGACGGCCGACGCGAAGCTGCCGAGCAGGAAGTACTTGAGCGCGGCCTCCGCCGACGACGAGCGACGCCGATCGAAGGCGGCCAGGACGTACAGCCCGATCGAGAGGATCTCGAGGCCGAGGAAGATCACCACCAGGTCGTTGGCCTGGGTCATCAGGACCGCGCCCGCGCTGGCGGCGAGGGCCAGCACCTGGTACTCCGCCGCGCGCACGTCCTCGCGTCGGGCCCAGTCGTGGGCGACCAGCGTCGCCATCACCAGCGCGACCGCGATCACGCCGGTCGCCACGACCGAGAAGCCGTCGAGGACGACGGCGTGGGCGATCGTCGTCGTGGCCCCGTGGTTGGCCACGTAGGCCCACTGGACGAAGGTGATCGCCAGGGCCGCCAGACCGGCCAACGACGTGATCGTCGTCGCCACGAGGTTCGACACGCGCGTGCGCACCAGGGCCACGGAGCCCAGCAGCACCAGCGACGCGCCGAGCAGCACCATCACCGGCAGAATCGCCAGGTAGTGGATCGAAGGGATGGTCAGGCTCACTTGCTCACCCCCGCCGGTGCGACGTGCTCAATCAACTGCTGGACCGAGGGCGTGATGCGATCGAGCATCGGCTTGGGAAAGACACCCAGCACGACGATCAGGATCACCACCGGTACCATCACCCAGCGCTCGGACGGCGACGCGTCGGTGATCGTCGCGTTCTCCTCGGCGGCGCGGCCGTGGAAGACCCGCTGGTAGGCCCACAAGAGATAGAGGGCCGCCAGCACCACGCCGAGTGTCGCGACCACCGCCCACCAAGTGTGCGTCGCGAAGGTGCCGATCAGGATCAGGTACTCGCTCACGAAGCCGGACAGGCCGGGCAGGCCGATCGAGGCCAGCATCACCACCGTGAAGAGCGCGGCCAGTACCGGCGCCGGACCCTGGAGCCCGGTCAGGTCGCGAATGGTCGCGGTACCTCGGCGTCGCTCGAGGAAGCCGATGATGAGGAAGAAGCCGGCCGTGATGACACCGTGGTTGAACATCAGCAGCACCGCGCCGACCATGGCGATCTTCGAGCCGGTCATGACGCCCAGGGTGATGAAGCCCATCTGGGCCACCGAAGAGTAGGCCACCAGGCGCTTCAGGTCCGGCGTCACGCAGGCCAGCGCCGATCCGTACACGATGCCGATGACCGCCAGGGTCAGCACCACCGGCCGCATGTCGGGCAGCGCCAGGGGAAACAACCCGACCGCGAAGCGCAGCAGCCCGTACGAGCCCAGCTTGGCCAACAAGGCGGAGAACTCGATCGACCCGGCGGTCGGCGCCTCGGCGTAGGTGATCGGCGACCACGTGTGCAGGGGCCAGATGGGCGACTTGACCGCGAAGGCGATCGCGAAGGCCACGAACAGCCACACCGCCGTGCCGTGGCTCATCGCAGTCGACGCCAGCGCCGAGTACGCGAAGGTCAGGGCTCCTCCCGTCTGGTGCTGATGCGCGAAGCCCAGGTACAGCGTGCCCACGAAGAGGAACGCCGAGCCGGTGAACGTGTAGACGAAGAACTTGAGCGCGGCGCGCGATCGCTCACGGCCACCCCACTGGGCGATGATGAAGTACGACGGGACGAGGGTCAGCTCGAAGAAGATGAAGAACTCGAAGAGGTCGTGCGCGACGAAGCTGCCCATCGTAAAGGCGGTGAGCAGGAGCAGCCAGGCCACGAAGGCCGGCTCGCGACGTCGCTCGCGCGCCCCGAGCAGCGCCAGCCACACGACCAGCGCGCTCAGCACCACCATGAACACTGAGATCCCGTCGACCGCCACGTCGTAGGCCAGGCCCAGGGGTGCCGCGAGCACCCAGCGCCCGGCGAAATCGAGGGTGTGCGCGCCGGCGATGTGCGCGTTGTAGAGCACGAGGACGGTCAGCGAGAGGATCAGCTCGACGGTAGCGGTCACCACGGCCACGGCGTAGGCGCGCGCGCGCGACACCGCGGCCAGGGCCGCACCGACCACGGGTACGACGAGCAGGAAGGTCAACCACAACGATGAGTGCATGGCTAACCAACCCTCGCCACGAGATAGACGACCACGACGCCCAGGCCGAGCACCATGGCGAGGGCGTAGTGACGAACGAAACCGGACTGCACCTTGCGCACGCCCTCGGCGCTACGACGCACCGCGACCGCGACGCCGGCGACCGCCCCGTCGATGAGCCGCGGCTCGACCACGTCGTTGGCGATCTGCGCCGCCCGCGTGAGCGGTCGCCCGATCACCGCGTCGTACGCGTCATCCCAGTGCCAGACGTGCTCCAGGAAGGGTCTCTCGTAGCGCGCCGACTCGTGGATCGAGCGCCAGATCGTGAAGGCCACCAGCAGGCCCAGCAGCGCGGCGGCCACGTCGACCAGCGCCAGTGCCCACTGCGCCGCCGTGCTGGCGGCGGCCAGCGGCGCCACGTAGCCGAAGGTCGGCGCCAGAAAGTGGGCCAACGAGTCGCCGTGGATCCACGGCAGGGCCAGCCCACCGCCGAGCGTCGCCAGCACGGCGAGCACCACCAGCGGCACGGTCATCACCCACGGGGACTCGTGCGGGTCGGCGCCGTGGGTGACCTCGCGGAAGCGTTCGGTGCCGCGAAAGGTCAGCACGAAGAGCCGACTTATGTAGTAGGCGGTCAGGATCGCGGTGAGAACGCCAACGATCCACAGGCCCTTGGAGTACGCGTACACGTTGGTCAGCACGTCGCCCTTGGCCCAGAAGCCCGCGAAGGGGGGGATGCCCGCGATGGCCAGCCACGCCACGAGGAAGGTCGGGTACGTCCAGGGCAGGTACTTGGCCAGTCCCCCCATGCGGCGCATGTCTTGCTCGCCGTGCAGGGAGTGGATCACCGAGCCCGAGCCGAGGAAGAGCAGCGCCTTGTAGAAGGCGTGGGCCACCATGAGGAAGATCGCGGCGGCGTAGGCGCCCGAGCCCACCGCCAGCACCATGTAGCCGATCTGGGAGACCGTGGAGAAGGCCAGCACCTTCTTGATGTCCTTCTGGGCCGTCGCGATGGTCGCGGCCACGAAGGCGGTCGCGCCGCCGATCACCGCGATCGTCAGTCGCCCGCTCGAGGACAGCGCCAGAACCGGCGACATGCGCACCAGGAGGTAGACCCCCGCCGTGACCATCGTGGCCGCGTGGATCAACGCCGACACCGGGGTCGGGCCCTCCATGGCGTCGGGGAGCCAGTTGAACAGCGGGATCTGGGCGCTCTTGCCCGTCGCGCCCAGCAGCAGCGCCAGGACCGCCAGCGTGGCGATCGTCGGCGACAGCGTACCCGCGCGGTGGAAGATCGTGAGGTAGGTCAGCGTGTGCAGGTGCGAGAACAGCAGGAACATCGCCAGCAGCATCCCCGCGTCACCCACGCGGTTGTAGATGAAGGCCTTCTTGCCCGCGGACGCGGCGCTGTCGCGATCGAAGTAGTAGCTGATCAGCCAGTAGGAGCAGACACCCACGCCCTCCCAGCCCACAAAGGTCAGCACCAGGGTGTTGGCCAGCACGAGGGTAAGCATCGAGAAGACGAAGAGGTTGAGGTAGAGGAAGAACTTGCGCACGTCGCGCTCGCCGTGCATGTAGCCGATCGAGTACAGGTGGATCAGCGCGGAGATGCCCGTGACGAACAGCGTCATCGTGATCGAGAGCGGATCGACCAGTAGGGCCGCCGGGATCTGCAGGGTGCCGACGTCGATCCACGTGAAGAGGTGCACGGTCACCTCGCGCGACGAGTCGTGCAGCAGCACGACGAACGACGCGACGGCGAACACGAAGCTGAGCCCCACCGCGCTGGTGGCGACCACTCCCACGGCTCGCTCGCTCATGCGCGAGCCGTTGACGAGGATCAGCAGGAATCCCAGCAACGGCAGCAGCAAGGTCAGTGTGGCCAGGTGTGCCATCTCAGCCCTTCATCTCGGAGAGTTCGTCGACCGAGGTGGACGCGCGACGTCGGAAGATCGCCACCACGATGCCCAGGCCGACCGTCACCTCGGCGGCGGCCACGACCATGATGAAGAAGACCGTGGCCTGTCCGCCGATGTCGTTCAACGTGCGCGCGAACGTGACGAAGGTCAGGGTCACGGCGTTCAGCATCAACTCGATGCACATGAACATGATCAGGGCGCTGCGTCGCGTCAGCACGCCGAAGGCGCCGATGCCGAAGAGCACCGCACCGAGGACCAAGTACCACGCGGCCGGGACGTTCATCGCTCGCTCCCCTCGAGGTCCGACGACGCCGCCGACGACGCGTCCGACGTGTCCTCCTCGGCGTCACGGCGCTGCTCGCGACGCGCGAGGACCACGGCCCCCACCACCGCAATGATCAGCAGAGCCGCGGTGGCCTCGAACGCGAACAGATAGGTGGTGAAGACCGCCGTGCCGAGCTGGCGCACGTTGCCCGAGCCGCTCGCGAGCGGCACCCCGGCCGTTGACACGCTGGTCGCGCCCGTGACCCAGTGTGAGCGAGCCATCAGCGTGATCAGCCCCGCCACCGTGATCAGCACGCCGAGCGCGGCCAGGGCACGTTGGCCGACCAGCGGCTCGACCCTGGTCCCCTCGTCGCGGTCGACGCCGAGGAACATGATGACGAAGAGGAAGAGCACGACGATCGCACCCGCGTAGACGATGATCTCGACGGCGGCGAGAAAGTCGGCCGACTGGGCCACGAAGGCGACCGCCACCCCGAAGAGCGTCATGATGAGGCTCAGGGCAGCGTGTACCGGGTGGCGCGTCGCGATGACGCCGAGGGCGCCCACCACGATCAGGATGGCGGCGGTGGCGAAGACCAGCACGTCCGGCCAGCCGTAGGCGATCGCGATCACTGGCCCTCCTTCGAGCGACGCGCCGTGCGCCGCTGGCGTGCGGCCGCGGCCAGCCCTCGCAGACCTCGCTGGTCCAGCGGCACGTCCTCGGGCTGCAGGTGGCGTGAGAACGCCTGGCGAATCGACTTCGTGTGGGTGGCGTCGTCGTCGCGGCGATCACTCTGGCCACCCTCGGGGGCGCGCACGCCCGCTCCCAGGTCGGCGGTCCACTGCACGACCCCCTCGAAGTCGGCCGCCCCCGACGGCGACGTGGCCCGCATCCACCCGCCGGTCATCGCGGCCTCGCCCTCGCGCCAGTCCTCCCAGGGGAGGCGCTGAGGGTAGCCCAGGTCATCCACCACCAACTCGGCCTTCGTGTAGATCGCGTCGGCCCGATTCGTGAAGGAGAACTCGAAGAGCTTCGACTCCGTGATCGCCTGGGTCGGACACGCCTCCACGCACAGGTCGCAGTGGATGCAGCGCAGGTAGTTGATCTCGTAGACGTAGCCGTAACGCTCCCCCGGACTGACGGGGTGGTCGGGCGGATTGTCCAGCCCGCGCACGTGGATGCAGTTGACGGGGCACACCCCGGCGCAGAGCTCGCACCCGATGCACTTCTCCATCCCGTCCTCGTAGCGATTCAGCACGTGGCGACCATGCTGGCGAGGCTGCTTGGGACGCTTGGCCTGGGGGTAACTGTTGGTCACGGTCGGGCGCGCCAGGTGCTGGAACGTCAGCTTGAACCCGCCGAAGAAACTGAGAGCGTTGGCCACTACTGCGCCTCCCGATCGGTGAACGCCCGCAGCACCTCACCGGGCAGGGGACGCTCGCCCACGACGGGCAGCGGCGAGTCCGTTCCGCGCTCTCGCGCGGTGCCGAGCTCGAAGGCGCGCGTCAACAGGATCCAGGCCACCAGCACCGCCGCCGCCATGGCGAAGCCCCACGCCGGCGCCACCAGGAAGCCGGCCACCATGATCATCCAGCCCAGGCTGAGCGGGATCAACCGCTTCCAGCCCAGGTCCATGACCTGGTCGTAGCGAAAGCGCGGGAGCGCCGCGCGGAACCACACGTAGGCGAAGGCGAAGCCCACCGTCTTGACCACGAACCAGGCAATCGGGAAGAGCCAGCGCAGGTGCGCGACGTTGGGTACCCAGCCCGCCGGCCCCCCCAGGAACAGCGTGACCATCATCGCCGACATCGTGATGGTGTTCATGAACTCCGCCAGGTAGAACAGCGCGAAGCGCAGCGACGAGTACTCGGTGTGGAATCCTCCTACCAGCTCGCTGTCCGCCTCGACGACGTCGAAGGGCGGACGGTTCAGCTCCGCGGTGATCGCGATGATGAAGATGACGAACGGCACGACGCCGAGGCGAATGAGGTTCCAGTGCCAGATCCCCTGCCCCTGGGAGGTCACGATGTCGTGGGTCGACAGCGAGCCGGTCACGAGGATGACCGTCACGATCGTCATGCCGAGCGCGGCCTCGTAGCTGATCATCTGCGCGCTCGCGCGCACCGAGGACATAAGCGGGTACTTCGAGCCCGACGCCCACCCGGCGAGCATCACCCCGTAGACCGAGATGCCCGACATAGCCAGCATCAGAAGGATCCCGACGGGCGGATTGGCGACCTGGAGCAAGACGGGGTGTCCCGCGATATGCAGCGTGCCACCGACTGGCACGATCGCGAAGGTGATGAGAGCCGGCACCAGCACCAGGTACGGGGCCAACTTGAACACCAGGCGGTTGGCCCCGGCCGGGATCAGGTCCTCCTTGAAGAAGAGCTTGGCGCCGTCGGCCAGCGTCTGGAGGAGCCCGAAGGGCCCCCACCGCTGGGGGCCGATGCGGCTCTGCATGTCCGAGATCGCCTTGCGCTCGAACCAGATCATGATGATGACCGACCCCATCAGCACCGCGAACGCCGCCACCACGCGTATGACGACGATGAGCACGACCGCCCAGGTGACGCCGTGCTGGTACAGGGGGTCGACGGTCGCGAGCAGCGCGTTCATCGGGTCTCCAGACGCACCAGCGAGACCAGCTCGGGCCGGGCGACCAGGCGCGCGAGCACGTTCTGGCCGTCGTCATCCACCGTGTTGACGGGCACCTCCGCCACGCCGCGCGGCACGTCGTCGTCGGCGACCACGGACATCTCGACGCTGACGCCGGATCCGGTCACCCGCACGCGGTCACCCGTGCCCACCCCGAGGCGGTCCAGGTCGGCGTGGTGCACGTGCAGGCGCGTGACCGCGATCAGCTCCGCCAGTGCCGGCGAGCCCATCATCGCCACACCCCGGTCGTACAGTCGGCGACTGGCGTGCAAGCGCAGGGAGTAGGCGTCGGCGGCGATCGACGCCACCGCCCGACCCGCGGCCACCCGATCCAGTGTCGCCGGAGACGTGGCGCCCACGTGGTCCAGCTCCAGGGCGCTGGTGCGACCGGACAACTCCCCCAGGCCCACGTGATCGACGCCCCGGATCCCCGGGAACGCCATCGGGTCCAGGGGGCGGCGCAGCGTGGCACGCGCGCGATCGCCCACCAGGACGCCGTCGGTCGTGTCGTCGTTGAGCACCGACAGGGCGGGGTAGCCCGTGGACTCCTCGATCAGCTTGGCCACCACGTCGAGACTGGACAGGGCGAGGTGCGCGCCGAGCTGCTCGGCCAACTCCACGGCGACCGCCACGTCCGACCAGGCCGACCCGGGCGCCACGAGCTTCGCGCTCACCGCGCTCACCCGTCCCTCCAGGTTCGTCACCGTGCCGTTGCGCTCGTGCGCGACGGCCACCGGCAGCACGACGTCGGCGTAGGCGAGCGTCGCGCCGCCGTGGCCGGTCACCGCGATCACGTCCGCGCTGGCCAGCGCCTCGCGAGCACGTTCCGCGTCGACCACGTTGCCCAGGAGACACCCCCCGAGCAGCACCACCGCACGCTGGCGGCCGTCCACCAAGGCCTCGATCTGGGAGAGCGTGTCACGTCCGGCCGGTGACGATGCGACGCCGCGCCCGGGGCGCAGGCCCGGCGCCAGCCCCATGTCGAGCGCGCCGCGAACGTTGGCCCGGCGCAGCACCGGCAGGAAGCGGGCTGCGGGGAAGCGCTCGGCGAGCACGCGAATCGCCCGCTCCACCACGGGAGCGCCCTCGGCGAGATTCGGCCGGCCCACCACGAAGACCACGCCCTCGCCAGTCTCGCCCAGGCGCTCACGAGCCGCGCGCAGGTCCGCGTCGCTGGCGGCCAGGCCCGGCGCCGGGTTCTCACCGGCTAGCGCCGCCGCCACGAGGTGCGCCTCGCCCGGGCGTACCGGCAGCGACCAGTGGGCCAGCGAGCGCAGTGCGCTCGCGCCAAAGCCGAACTCGATGAGGTCGTGCCCGTGCTTCACCACGGCCTCACGCAGGCGCAGGAACAGCACCGGCAGCTCCTCGCGCAGGTCGCCGGTCAGGGTCACCACCACCGGGGCGGCCACGGCGTCGTCGATCGTCGCCGGCGCCAACGCCTGTAGCAGCGCCGGATCCAGCCCATCGCCGTACTGCGCGTCAAGGTTCTCCGTGCCCAGCACGCCGCGCAGCACGCGCTCCCACGCGTACGCTCCCTCGTTGGTCAACGCGGCACCGCCGATCGCACCCACGGCGTCGGCCGACTCCTCGCTCGCCGCGCGCAGCAGCGTCGCCGCGCGTTCCAGGGCTTCGCTCCAGCTCACCGGCACGAGGACGCCGTCGCGACGCACCAGCGGCTCCGTGATCCGCGCCGCGCTGGACAGCGGGTCCGTCTCGCCCTCGTGAGCGTCCACCGAGTCGAGGGTGAAGCGGCCCTTGTCGCAGAGCCACCCGTGGTTCACCGGGTCCGAATCCAGGCCCAGCACGCGCGTCAGGCGGTTGCCCGACGACTGCACCGCCACACGGCACCCCACGGCACAGACCGTGCACGTGCTCTCCACCTGGTCCAGGTCCCAGGGACGAGCGGTGAAGCGGTACGGCTTGGCGGTGAGCGCCCCGACGGGACAGATCTGGACGGTGTTGCCCGAGAAGACCGAGTCGAAGGGGCGCGTCGGCGAGGGCGCAACCTCGATGAGGTCGCCGCGCCCCGCGAAGGCGATCTCTGCGTCACCGGCGACCTCGGCGGCGAAGCGGGTGCAGCGCGAGCACTGGATGCAGCGCTCGCGATCCAACAGCACGAGCGCGCCGATCTCGACCGGCTTGACGAAGTGGCGCTTCTCCTCCACGAAGCGGGTCTCCCCCGAGCCGTGAGCCAATGCCTGGTCCTGCAGGGGACACTCGCCGCCCTTGTCGCACACGGGGCAGTCGAGGGGGTGATTGGCCAGGAGGAACTCCAGCACGCCGTCCTGGGCCTTCTTCGCCTTCTCGGAGTCGGTCGTCACGCTCATGCCGTCGCTGACGTGCAGGTAGCACGCCGGCTGCAGCGTGGCCCCGCGCGGTCCGTCGACCTCCACGAGGCACATCCGGCAAACTCCGACCGGCTCCATGCGCGGGTGGTAGCAGAAGCGCGGCACGTAGGTGCCGGCGCGTTCGGCCACCTCGATGAGCAGCTCTCCCGGCTGGGCCTCGACCGCACGACCGTTCACGGTCACGGTGATGGGCGTGGGCGTCTGATCAGACATGCGGGCAGCTCCCGTGCTCGACGTGGGCGACGAAGTCGTCGCGAAACAGAGTGATGGCCGAGTGGATCGACGAGGGAATCGACGGGCCCAGCACGCAGATCGTGGTTTGCTGAGGCGGCCAGGTCAGTCCCGGGGCGATGTTGTCGCTCAGGTCCAACAGGAGGTCCAGGTCCTCGGGCCGGCCGCCGCCGTTCTCCAGGCGGTACATGATCCGCTCGAGCCAGCCGGACCCCTCGCGACAGGGCGTGCACTGACCACACGACTCGCGTGAGAAGAACTTCACGATGCGCCACGTCGCGCGAACCACGCACGACGTCTCGTCGAGGACGACGATCGAGCCCGAACCCAGCATCGAGCCCTTCTCGGCCACCTCGTCCTGGCCGAGCGGCACGTCGAGGAGCTCGGGACCGAACCACGGCGCCGACACCCCGCCAGGGATGATCGCCTTGATCGCGCGGTCCTCCAGGATGCCGCCCCCCAGTCGGGGGTCGTAGATGAGGTCGCGAAAGGTGTTCTTCACCATCTCGAGTTCGTACGCGCCGGGGTTGCGCACCCGGCCGGCCAGCGCGAAGAGTCGCGTGCCCGTGGAACGGCCGGCCCCTAGTGCGGCGAAGGCCGCGCCTCCGTTGTTGACGATCCAGGGCAAGTTCGACATCGTCTCGACGTTGTTGACCACCGTCGGCTCGCCGTACAGCCCCACGGCCGCCGGGAAGAAGGGTGGCTTGATCCGCGGGAAGCCGCGCTTGCCCTCGAGGGCCTCGATCAACGCGGTCTCCTCACCGCAGATGTAGGCGCCCGCTCCGGGGTGGACCACGATGTCGAGCGAGAACGACGAGCCGAAGATCATCGAGCCCAGCGCGCCGTACTCGTAGGCGTCGTTGACGGCCTGCTGCACCCGCTCCAGGCCCAGGGCGAACTCGCCGCGCAGGAAGATGAACGCCTGGGACACCTGCAGGGCGTAGGCCGCGATGATCACGCCCTCCACCAGCTGGTGCGGGTCGCGCTCGACCAGGTAATGATCCTTGAAGGTCGCCGGCTCGGACTCGTCCCCGTTCACGACCAGATAGGAGATGGCGGAGCGTCGCAGCATCGACCACTTGCGTCCCGCCGGGAAGCCCGCCCCCCCGCGGCCGAGCAGTGAGGCGGCGTCCACCTCGGCGGCGACCGCCTCAGGGAACATCGTCAGCGCCTTGCGCAGCGCGACGTAGCCCCCGGAGTCCAGGTAGCGAGAGAGCGTGTGCGAGTCGGGCAGCGACCAGCGCGACGAGACGATACGGGGGGCGTCGAGACTAGCCACTACTGGCTCTCCTTCGCCCGCTCGTCGCGCGCGACCCGCGACGTCGCGCGCTGCGACACGATCTCCTCGTGGTCGGCGTGCAGACCCCCCGCGCGACGCACGCGGATCAGCGTCCCGTGGTGGGGGACCTCGTGATCGCGTCGACCCGCCCGCAGGTCCTCGATGAGCGCGTCGAAGAGCTCCGGGGTGGTCGTGCGCACGTAGCGGTGGTTGACCTGCACCACGGGCGCCCGGTCACAGTCGGCGAGGCACTCGGTCTCCTCGAGGGTGAACAGCCCGTCGGGCGAGGTGCCCCCGACGGCGCAGCCGAGCGTGGCACTGGCGTGCGCCAGCATCTCCTCGCCGCCGCGCAACAGGCACGCAATGTTGGTGCACACGCCGACCACGTAGCGCCCCACCGGCTCGAGGTGGAACATGTCGTAGAACGACGCGGTGCCGCGCACGTCAGCCTCGGTCGTCCCCGTGAGCTCGGCGACCTCGGCGATCCCCTCGGCAGACAGGTAGCCGTCCTGCTCCTGAACCAGGTGCAGCAGCGGCAGCATCGCCGAGCGCCGTTGCGGGTAGAGGCCGACGAGCTCCTCGGCGCGCTGGCGCAACTCCGTACGTAGGTGCCTCATCGATCCACTTCTCCCATCACCGGGTCGACCGCCGAGATGACCGTGATGGCGTCCGACATCATTCCGCCGCGCATAAGCAGCGGCACCACCTGCAGATTCACGAAGCTGGGGGCGCGCACGTGCATGCGATACGGCTTGGAGCTACCGTCGGCCACGATGTAGCAGCCCAGTTCCCCGCGCGGCGACTCGACCGCGCTGTAGACCTCGCCGACCGGCACGTGGAAGCCCTCGGTGAAGAGCTTGAAGTGGTGGATCAGCGCCTCCATCGACTCGTTGATGCGCGCGCGCGGTGGCGGGGTGACCTTGGGGTCCTGGCTGCGGTAGTCCCCTACCGGCATGCGCTGCACGCACTGGCGCACGATGCGGATGGACTCGCGTATCTCGTTCAGGCGAATGGCGTAGCGATCGAAGTTGTCCCCGTAGGTGCCCACGATCACGTCGAAGTCCACCTGGTCGTAGGCCAGGTAGGGCATCGTGCGCCGCAGGTCCCACGGCACCCCGGTCGAGCGAAGCAGCGGCCCCGTCACGCCGAGGGCCAGCGCCTCCTCCGCAGTCAGTGGCGCCACGCCGATGAGCCGGTCCCGAAAGATCGGCTGGCCGGTCAGCAGCTCGTCGTACTCGTACGTGCGCGCCTCGATGGTGTCGCAGATGACGGTCACGTCGTCCTGCCAGCCGTCCGCCAGATCGGCGGCGACGCCGCCGGGGCGCACGTAGTTGAGGTTCATCCGCAGGCCGGCGGTCTTCTCGAAGAACGCGAGGATCAGTTCGCGTTCGCGGAACCCGTAGATCATCATCGAGGTCGAACCCAGGTCCATGCCGTTGGTGGCCATCCACACCAGGTGCGACGCCACGCGGTTGAGCTCGCTCATCAGCATGCGAATCCAGGTCGCGCGCTCGGGGATCTCGATGCCCAGGAGCTTCTCGACCGCCAGCGAGTAGTTGAGCTCGTTGATGACCGGGCTCAGGTAGTCCATGCGCGTGACGTTGGTCGCTCCCTGGATGTAACTGAGCTCCTCGCCCGTCTTCTCCATCCCGGTGTGCAGGTAGCCGATGACGGGCTTGGAGCGCAGCACGAACTCGCCGTCCAACTCGAGCATGATGCGCAGCACCCCGTGGGTCGACGGGTGCTGGGGGCCCATGTTGATGATCATGGTCTCGTCGTCGCGGCGCTCGTAGTCGATCGCGTTCGGGTCCAGAACGCGCCCGTCGAGGCGCAGCACGGCCCCGGCTTCGCGGCCTAGCTCGCTCGGCGGCGTCGCGGCACGACGCTGCATCTCCTGGGCGCCCTCGGCGGTCTCGGCAGTGAGCGGATCGATCCGCTCGGCCGTGCGTATCGTCAGGTCACTCATCGCGGCCCCGGCGCTTCCTTGAACTGCACGGGCACGCGCCCCACCGCGTAGTCCTTGCGCAGCGGGTGACCCTCCCAGTCCTCGGGCATGAGGATGCGCGTGAGATCGGGGTGACCGCGAAAGATCACGCCGAACATGTCGAACGCCTCGCGCTCCATAGCCTCCACCCCCGGGTACAGGTCGAACAGCGAGTCGACCTCGGGATCCTCGTTGCCCGCCTGGACGCGCACGCGCACTCGCTGGCGCTTCGAAAGACTGAGCAGGTTCACGACGACCTCGAAGCGGGTTGGCGTCACCCCCTCGGGCAGCGGGCGATCCATGTGGGTGAGGTAGTCAACCGCGCAGAGGTCGGCACACATCTCGAAGCCGTCCTCACGCCACGCTGACACCAGCGCAACGTACTGCGCGGGGTCCACGAAGCAGCCGATCTGGGCGTCGAGCGCCTCGGCGACGACGACGCCGTCGGGCGCCGTAGGGGGCAGGTCGATCATCGAGGCGTCCCCAGCCGCACCGCGACCGGCACGTTCGGCGTCCAGGGGCTGTCCTCGAGGGGGCTCGTGGGAGCCGGCGCCGAGGCGCGGCGCTTGAGGATCTCACCCGTGCGGATCTCCTCGTGCAACGTGAGGATCGCGTGCATCAGGGTCTCGGGACTCGGGGGGCACCCGGGCGCGTAGACGTCCACGGGCACGACCTGGTCGACGCCCTGCACGATGGCGTAGTTGTTGAAGAGCCCGCCGGTCGAGGCGCACACTCCCATCGACAGCACCCACTTGGGCTCCATCATCTGGTCGTAGACCTGGCGCAGAACCGGTGCCATCTTCTGCGAGACGCGCCCGGCCACGATCATCAGGTCTGACTGGCGCGGCGAGTTGCGAAAGACCTCCATGCCGAAGCGCGCGAGGTCGTAGTCGGCAGCCCCGGCGGCCATCATCTCGATGGCGCAGCACGCCAGGCCGAATGACGCAGGCCACACGGACGCGCGCCGTGCCCAGCGCACCACGTCCTCGAGCCGTCCCGTGAGAAAGTTGTGCTGCAGGTCCTCGAGGGCCACCGCTACGCCGCCTTCCCGGCGTCGCCGTCGACGCCGATGCGCACGATGGTCGACGAACTCGTGCGCGCGGGCAGGCCCGAGGTGAGGTGCTTCACGGGGCCCCAGGAAAGTGCGCCCTCGCTCACCAGGAACAACAATGCCGCGAACACCGTGACGGAGAAGGCCAGGATCTCGATGAGCCCGAAAGTGCCCAGCTGGCGGAAGACCACCGCGAAGGGGTACATGAAGACCACCTCGATATCGAAGATCACGAAGATCATCGCGACCAGGTAGAAGCGCACCGGGAAGCGCAACGGAGGCTCGTAATCGGGGACGATGCCGCACTCGTAGGGTGCGAGCTTCGCGTCGGTGGGACGCTTGTGCGGCGCCAACAACGACGACGCTACGAACGACCCTGAAGCGAACAGCACTCCGAGAATGAGCAGCCCCAGTATTGGTAGGTACTGGTCCACGTCCATCATTTCTACCAGACGCGGCGGGGTTGCTCGTCGCGAAGCGAACAGGGTCCTAGGACCTAGTCTGGCGAGGTGCTACGACTCAACGACTTGCCCTCACCCTCGAGCTACGACGTCGTGATCGTCGGCGGAGGGCCCAGTGGCTCCTCGTGCGCGTACTGGCTGGCGCGCGCCGGCTGGAGCGTCTGCGTGATCGAGAAGAAGACCTTCCCGCGCGTGAAGACCTGCGGCGACGGACTCACGCCGCGCTCCGTGCGCCAGCTCCACGACATGGGTCTCGCCGACGAACTCGCCGCTCACGGTCACCGTTACCACGGGCTGCGTTCGGTGGGCTTCGGCGCCACCCTGGAGCTGAACTGGCCCGAACACCCCGTCTTCCCCAACTACGGCTACACGATCACGCGCTACGACCTGGACGGGCGCGTGGCCGAGCGCGCGAGCGAGGCGGGCGCGACGGTGGTGACCGGTGCCGAGGCCGTGTCGCTCCTCGAGCCCACGCCCTCGACCGGTGCCCTCACCGGTGCGGCCGGCGTCGTGGTCCGCGACGTCGCCGACGGTGCCGTGCGCGAGATCCGGGGGCGCTACGTGGTCACGGCGGAGGGCCAAAACGCTCGTCTGGGCCGCGAACTCGGCCTCACCCGCGATCGCACGCTGCCCCTCGGCATGGCCCTGCGCGGCTACTACACGAGTGAGCGCCACGACGAGCCCTGGATCGAGTCGCACCTGGACATCCGCGACCCCCACGGCGACGTCGTGCCGGGCTACGGCTGGATCTTCCCGCTGGGCGACGGTCGCGTCAACGTCGGCGTCGGTCTACTGTCCACGGGCGGTGCGTGGAAGGGCGTGAACACCACCAAGCTCCAGGAGTACTTCGTCGCCCAGGTGGGCGACGCCTGGGGACTCAACGAGTCGAGCAGCCTCGGCGCCCCCACCGGCGGACGGCTGCCCATGGGGTTGGCACTGGGGCCGCGCGTGGGCGCCAACACGCTGGCGATCGGCGACGCCGCCGGGGCCATCAACCCCTTCAACGGCGAGGGCATCGCCTACGGCTACGAGACGGGCCGCCTCGCCGCGGCCGTGCTCGGCGAGGCGTTGGCCACGAACGACGCCGCCGCCCTCGCCAGCTACGACGACCTGCTCGAGCGAGCCTACGGCGAGTACTACCGCGTCGCACAGGCGTTCGTGCGCCTGATCTCCCAGCCCGCCATCCTCACCGCGTGCGTCAGCGTCGGCCTGCGAGTCGAGCCGCTCATGCGTGGGCTCCTGTCCATCATGGCGAACCTGATGAACCACGAGGAGCCTGGCGTCACCGAGGCGACCTACCGCGCACTGGTGCGCCTCACCGAGGTCATCCCCGAGAGCCTCGTCGATCGGGTGCTCGGCGACTCGATGCGCGTGCGGCCCGTCTCGACGCTCACCCGGTAGTCGACGTCGGCTCAAACCGCCGCGGAGCTCGACGAGCTGACGCGCGCCTTCAACGTGTCGACCAGCGTGTCCAGCAGGGATTGGCTCTGGGGCCACCGGCCCACCACGGCGGCCAAGGTGAGTTCGTAGTGACCGCCCGCGACAACGACCACCACGAGGTGCAGGCGCGTGGCCAGCGTCGGTAGCTCGACACTCGCGACCCCTCCACGGGCCCACCCGTGCAGGAGCGTGGTGGGCTGCCAGCTGCGCGCACCGCTGACCTGGGTGTTCACCCCCGTCAGCTCGCTCAGCACGATCGAAGCCTGCGAGGCGGCGAAGCACGCACCGAACCCGGGTCGCGACATCTCGGCGACGTCGCGACGCACCATCGTGGTGGTGGCGTAGTACTGCGCGGTCATGGCCACCTGAGCGCCGCCATAGTTCGACGAGGAGAAGAACGGCGAGGTCGCTTGGTAGTCGGGCAACTGGCCCGCCAAACCGTAGACGCGATCGGCGGCGGCGCTGACGCCTAGGCACCGCTGGAACTGTGCGGTGATGGTCGCCCACACCGAGTGGGCGGGCGGCGCCGTCGTGGTCGTGCTGACGCGCTGACTCCCGGCGGGGAACAAGAAGCCCAGGATCGACGTGGGAACCGTGGTCCAGCCCGCGGGAAGGTCCGCCAGTCGTAGGTCGGCGTGCTGAACCGCACGCAGCTCGTTCTTGCCACCCGACCCACCGGTGAAAAACGCCGCCACCCCGCCGGCCACCGACGCCAGCAGCACCACCGACGCCACGGCGGCGACGCCCCCCCGGCGACGGCGGTGCCCGACGACGCCGCCGTGCGCCAACACCAACGCGCGCAGCTCCTCGAAGTCATCGAGGTCACGGCGCCGCCACTGGTAGCGCGTTGCCCCGATCGTCGCCGAGAGCCGCATGGCTCGCCCGCGGCGCACCAACTCGAGCTGGCTGATCTCCTCCCAGGGCGTCTGCCAGGCCACCGGGTAGACGCCGGCCAGCTGGGTCAGTCCCTGATCATCCGCGAGGAGCGTGACCGGCGCGGTGGGGCCGTGCGCGACGAAACTCGGCCGCACCGACCACCCCACGCTGCGCAGAGCGCTCACGGGTGTCGAATCGCGGTGGCGGCCGAGGCCGCGGCCGACACCACCCGGGCCAGGTCCTCGTCGGTGTGCGCCATCGAGACGAACAGGATCTCGTAGGCGCCCGGCGCCAGGGCCACGCCACGGCGCAGCATCGCGTGAAAGAACTCCCGGTACAGACCGTTCTGGGCGCACTCGCGCGAGGTCGCGTAGTCCACGGGGTCCTCGAAGGGCTCGCGGGCGAGATAGAGACCGGTGAGCGACCCCACCACCGGCGTGCGCGCGAAGAGTCCCGCCGCCTCGATCGCCTCGCGCAGGTCGCGCGCGAAGTGGGCGACGCGCGCGGCCAGATCCTCGTAGAGGGCCGGCGTGACGCGCGCGAGCACCGCCAGGCCGGCGGCCGTAGCCAGTGGGTTCCCCGAGAGCGTTCCCGCCTGGTAGACCGGGCCGGTCGGCGCCAGCGACGCCAGAAGGTCACGCCGGCCGCCGAAGGCGCCGATGGGCAGGCCGCCGCCAACGACCTTGCCGAAGCACCACAGGTCGGGCGCGACGCCGAGGTACGTCGAGGCGCCGGCGAAGTCGACGCGGAAACCCGTGATCACCTCGTCGAAGATCAGCAGCGCCCCCACGCGATCGCACTCCTCGCGCAGCCCCTCAAGAAAACCAGGTTGGGGTGCCACCAGGTTCATGTTCGCCGCGACCGGCTCGACCAGCACGGCAGCCACGGTCTCGTCGAGCGTCGGCACCACGTTGTAGGGCACCACGACCGTATCGGCCACCGCGCCGGCGGTGACGCCGGCCGAGCCGGGCAGCCCCAGCTGAGCGACGCCACTACCCCCCGCGACCAGCAGGGCGTCGGAGTGGCCGTGGTAGCACCCGTCGAACTTGACCACGCGGTCGCGTCCGGTCGCCCCCCGAGCGAGGCGCACGGCACTCATAGTGGCCTCGGTGCCCGATGAGACGAAGCGAACCTGCTCCAGACCCGGCACGCGGGAGACCATCGTCTCGGCCAGTACCACCTCACCGGGGGTGGGAGCGCCGAAGGTCGTGCCCCGCCCGGCCGCCTCGCGCACGGCCGCCACGACCTCGGGGTGCGCGTGGCCCAGCAGCGAGGCACCGTAGGACTGGACGAGGTCGATATAGCGCGTGCCCTCGACGTCGGTGACGTAGGCGCCCTCTCCGCTCACCACCGTGTAGGGCACGCCCCCCACGCTGGCGAAGGACCGCACCGGGGAATCGACGCCCCCGGGGATCACCGCGAGGGCGCGCTCGAACCAACTCTGATTGGTCACCCGGCGAGCACCTCCGCCACCTCGCGTGCGAAGTAGGTGAGGACGAAGTCCGCGCCGGCGCGGCGCACCGCCGTCAACTGCTCGATGGCGACGGCCGTGGCGTCGATCCACCCGCGCTCGCCGGCCGCCTTCACCATGGCGTACTCGCCACTCACGTGATAGGCGCTCACCGGCACGTCGAGCTCGCGACGCAGGTCAGCGACCACGTCGAGGTAGGTCATCGCGGGCTTGACCATCACGATGTCGGCACCCTCGCTGACGTCAGCGCGCGCCTCGCGCAGCGCCTCGCGCCGATTGCGCCAGTCCTGCTGGTACCCGCGCCGATCGCCCCCGCCGAGGATCTCGACGCGCACCGCCTCACGGAACGGGCCGTAGAGCGAGCTGGCGAACTTGGCCGCATACGCCAGGACGACGGTCTCGATGAATCCCTCACCGTCCAACGCCGCGCGGATCGCCGCGACTTGCCCGTCCATCATGCCGCTCGGCGCCACGACCCCCGCACCAGCGTCGGCCTGCACGATCGCGGCGCGAGCGTAGAGCTCGAGGGTGGCGTCGTTGTCCACGTTGCCGCGATGATCCAACACGCCGCAGTGCCCGTGGGTAATGTACTCGTCCAGGCAGAGGTCGGCCATCAGGACGACGTCGTCGCCGAACTCGTCGCGCAGTGAACGCAGGGCGATCTGAACGATGCCCGACGGGTCGTAGGCACCGGTCCCGCGATCGTCCTTGTGGACGGGCACGCCGAAGAGGATGACACCCCTCACGCCCACGTTGCGCAGCGCGCGCACCTCCTCGTGCAGCGACGTGAGGGTGTGCTGGTAGTGGCCGGGCAGCGACGAGATCGGGTGCGGCTCGTTCAGCCCCTCGCCCACGAAGAGCGGGGCGACCAGGTCGTCGGGCGCGAGCGAGGTCTCGGCGACCAGGTGGCGTAGGGCTGCGGTACGGCGCAGGCGACGGGGTCGCTCGGTGGGGAACACGCCGCCAGCCTATTACCGACCCCGCGAATCACCACCGGTAACCGTCGCCAGACGCTCGCGCAACGACGGGTCCCAGCCCTCCAGCACCCGCGCGTGATCGGCCGCGACCGCGCGCGCCGTCGTCGCTCCGGGCACCACGACCCACGCCGACTCACCCACGTAGGCGCGCGCCACGGCCCACGCCGACGGGGCACCCACGAGGACCACGTCCGCGCGCGCCAACGCCGCCACCCCGGTCGCGTCGGGTTCGCGGGGCCGCGTCTCGTAACAGGCGAGCCGCGCGACCGCCAGTCGTCGTTGCGCGAGACGCTGGGTCAGCTCTTCGCGCCCGTCGCGGGCCGCGATCACCAGGACGGGCCCGCGCTCGATCACATCGGCCAACTCGGCTGCACCGCCGGTGCCCTCGACGTTCACCACCAGCCCCCGTGCGCGCAACGCCGCACTGGTCGCGGGACCGACGCTCGCCACCACGCTGTCGAAAGCCACGACCGGGCGCACCAGGGCCGCCGCGTCGGCACCGCGCGCGCTGGTGACCGCGAGCACGGCGTAGGCGCCCGCGTGGGGCAGGTCTCGCGCCGTGCGCACGAGGACGTCCGGCTCCACGTAGTGAGTGACGGTCAAAGGAACCTCTACCACCTCGGCGTCGACCGGCAGCCAGGAACGCAGCGCGTCGGCGCGCCCCGCCTCTCGCGTCACCACCACGCGCACCGCTACCCGCTCCACCCCGGGAGGGACGCGCCGCCCCGCTCGTCGCGCAGTTCGCGCGCCACGGCCCCACCCAGTATCTCGGGGTCCGCGCCAACGCGCGTCGCACGCACGCTGGCGCTGCCGTCGAGTCCCACCATGACCGCCGACAGCGTGAGAACCCCGTCGCGCCACGTCGCGTGCGCCCCCGCCGGGATGGCGCACCCCGTGCCCAACTCGCGCAGGAACGCCCGCTCCGCGCGCACGGCGTCGAAAGCCGCGACGTCGGTGAGCTGGGCCACCATGGCGCGCGTGGTCTCGTCGTCCGCGCGGACCTCGAGCGCGAGGGCTCCCTGACCGACCTGCGGCACGAACCAGTCCGGGTCGAGGCGCTCGGACACGCGCGCCGTCTCGCCGAGGCGCTCCAGCGCCGCCGCCGCGGCCACCACCGCGTCCACGCCGTCGTGACCCGGCGCCGCCAGGCGGCGCGCCATGTTGCCGCGCAACTCGACGACGCGCAGATCAGGGCGCCGCTCGAGCAGGAGGGCCCGGCGACGCGGCGATCCCGTCGCGACGGTGGCCCCGGGGCCGAGGCCGGCTAGGGAGCGTCCCACCAGGACGTCGGCCGCGTCGCGTCGCTCGGGAACCCCCGCCAGCACGAGTCCCTCGAGAGTCACGCTGGGCAGATCCTTGGCGCTGTGCACCGCGACGTCCGCAAGTCCCTGGGTCACGGCTTGCTGTACTTCGAGCGCGAACGCGCCGCGCCCCCCGAGCACCGCCAGGGGTATGTCGCGCTGCAGATCACCGTGAGTGTGCACCTCCACCAACTCACTGAGCACGCCAATCGTCGCCAGTCGCTGCGCTACGTAGGTCGCCTGGCGCCGAGCGAGGGGTGAGCGACGCGTCGCGAGACGCACCACGCTCATAGGTCGAACAGCTGTCGCGTGGCCTCGGTGAGCCGTGCCCCCTGATCGGTTCCCGCGGCGTCGCGCAGCGCGATGGTGGGGCGATGCGCGATCTTGGCCACCACCGAGCGAACCACCGAGCGAACCACGTCGCGCTGCGCCTCGCTGAACGCATCGAGGTCGTGATCGCGTCGGGCCAGCTCCGCGTCGAGCACACCATCGAAGTGCGCGCGCAGGTCGCGCACGATGCCGGCCGCCCCGCGGGCCCGCTGATCATCGACGAAGCGCTCCACGTCCCGGCGCACTAGATCGCGCGCCTGGTCGAGCTCTCCCTGGCGCGCTCCGATGGCCTCGCGCACGCGCGTCCCCACTTCTTCGAGACCGACCAATCGCACCCGGGCGAGATCGACGACGTCGGCGCTCACCGTGCGCGGCACGCCGAGGTCCACGATCATCACGTCGTGCGCGGCGGTCTCGAGCGCCTCACGAGTCACAGCCGGCGTGGCCGTCTCGATCGCCATGACGATAAGCCGCGAGCGCACCGCGTGCGCGGCCAGCGTCGACCAGGGCGCGAGCACGACGCGCGGATCGTCGAGCGATCGAGAGAGCGCCGCGGCTCGCGACGCACCGCGGTTGACGATCGTAACTGTCCCCACCGCGGGGTCGAGGTCGAGCAGGCTACGGGCCACGCCGGTGGCCAGCTGTCCGGCGCCCACGACCAGCACGTCGGCACCCGCGAGGCTCTCCCCCAGTTCGGCGCGCGCCAACGTGACGCTGGCCTGCGCGAAGCTGGTGGTGCCGCGAGCGATCCCGGTCTCGGCGCGCGCGCGCCGACCCGCGGCCAGGGCCCGGTGGAAGAGCTCGGTCAGCTCGCCGCCGACGGTCTGCTCCTCGCGCGCCAGGTCCAGGGCGCGGCGTAGTTGGCCGAGGATCTCGAACTCGCCCGGCACCAGGGACTTGAGCCCGGCCGCCACCTGAAAGAGATGGGTCACGACACCGCGGTCGAAATGGACGGCCAACTGGCTGTCGAACTCCCCGCGTTCGAGTCCCGTCGCCTCGGCGAGGGTGACGGTGATGTCCTCGATCGCGCCGTGGAACAGATCGATGGTCGCCACCACCTCGGTGCGCAGACACGTCGACACGAAGACCGCCTCGTGCACGTTACGCTGCGCGACCAGAGTGCGCAGCACCTTGCCCCAATCGTGCTCGGCGACCGCGGCGCGTTCCAGCAGGTCGCGCGACACGTGCTCGTGATCCAACCCCACCGAGATGAGCGCCACCGCTAGACCCCTGCCGAGAGGCCCAGCGAGTGGAGCACGCCACCGCCCAACGGACCCGTGCCGTTGTTGAGGTGATACATCAGGATCTGTAACTCGATCGAGAAGTCCACGTAGTGCACCGCCGTGCCGATCGGCACGTTCAACACCTGAGGGGCGAAGTTGAGCAGCCCGTGGATCCCGGCCGCGACGAGCCGATCCGCCACGAGTTGGGCCGCCGACGCCGGCACGCAGAGCACGGCCACGGTAGCCTGCTCGATCGAGCCGGCGAAGTCGCGCACGACGTGACCGGCGATCGTCGTGCCGATAACCGCGGGATTAACGTCGTAGAGAGCGCTGAGCACGGCACCGTGTATCAAGAAGTTGGACGAGTTCACGAGGGCCCGGCCCAAGTTGCCCAGGCCGATCACGGCAACCGTGTAGCGCCGGTCGTGGCCGAGGGCCTCGCCGATCCGCTCGTTGAGCAACGCAACGTCGTAGCCGGTGCCCCTCGTGCCGAGGGTGCCCAAGCCGGCGAGGTCACGGCGCACCGTCGTGGCCGTAACCCCGGCCAGCTCACCGATACGGCTCGAGTCGATACGGCTCTCGCCCCGCTCCAGCCAGTTCTGCGCGATGCGCTGGTAGATAGGAAGCCGGCTAATCGTCGGCTCGGAGAGTCTCCTCGAACGAAGTCGGGGCGCCGCCATGGAACCAGGTTAGTGGAGCACCTCAGCGCGACAGGTTCCGACTGCGCTCGGCCGCTGCGGCCACGGCGTCGAGCACCGCGCCGCGCACGGCCCGATTCTCCAGCACCCGCAAGCCGGCAGCCGTCGTCCCCCCCGGAGACGTCACCTGGGCGCGTAGCGATTCGGGGCTCTCCCCGCTCGCCGTCAACAACGCCGCGGATCCCTCGAAGGTAGCGAACACCAGACGACGTGAGACCTCGCGCGTCAGTCCCTGATGCACGCCGGCCTCCACCAGGGACTCCACCACCAGGTACAGGTAGCCAGGCATCGAGCCAGACAGTCCGGTCACGGCGTCCAGATGACGTTCGGTGACCCGCACGACAACGCCCACGGCGCCCAGGATCGACTCCGCCCAGTCCAGATCGGCCTTGGTGACGTGAGCTCCGCCCGCGAGCGCACTCGCCCCCTTGCCCACCAGCACCGGGGTATTCGGCATCGATCGCACCACGGCCACGGGCTGGGGGAAGGCGGCCTCCACCCGGGCGCACGAGAGCCCGGCCACCACCGAGAGCACGCGCGCCACGCCAACGGTCGCGAGCAGACGCGCGGCACCCTCGGCCTGATCGGGCTTCACGCAGAGCACGGCACCGGTCGACTCGTCCACGTGGGCGAGCTCGAGGGAGGCGACCGTCTCGACGGACGGGATCCGCTGAGCGAGCTCGTCACGGGCCTCGCGCGCCGTCTCGACGATGAGCATCTCGGCCGGGTCGCACCACCCAACGCGCAGGAGTCCCTGGGCGAGCGCAGAGCCCATCCGGCCGCCGCCAACGATGATGATCCGATAGCCCATCAACGGTACGCTACCGG
>JBMFWX010000006.1:0-5592 GCA_049964855.1 Acidimicrobiales bacterium | reverse complement strand
CCTGGCGCACCCGCTCGTGCAGGGCCGCCACCGTCGCGCGGCCGTCCGGGCCCGATGGTCCCCCGACGATCGCCAGTTGCGCCGGCTCACCGCGGTGGCGCAACTCGATCAGCGTCTCCAGCGCCAGGTCGACGCCCTTGAGCGCCTGCAGGCGACCCACGAACAGCAGTAGCGGCTCACTCTGAGCCAGACCCACCGCGCGGCGGGCCTGAGGACGATGACCCGGCGCGAAGAACGCGTGCTGGACTCCGGGCGCCACGACTCGGACCCGGGAGTTGTCCGCGTGATAGAACCGCACGAACTGCTCGGCCTCAACGTCGCAACTCGCCAGCACCGCGTCGGCGCAGGCGACAATCGCGGCCTCCTGGCGAGCCCGCTCCTCCGACTCGCCGCGAAAGGTGTCCGCCTTCACTCTCTCGAGCGTGTGGAAGGTCATGATGAGCGGAACCTCAAGTTCGTGCTTCAGCCGATGGCCGGCGAGCCCGCTCATCCAGTAGTTGGCGTGGAGCGCGTCGGGCACGCCCGTGCAGCGAAAGGCGGCGCGCACCGCATCGGTAAAGTCGTCGATGAAGGCGACCAGCTGCTCACGCGCCACGGGAGCCGGCGGACCGGCGGTGACGTGATGGACGCGAAAACCCGGCTCCACCACGACGACGTCTCGCCCGTCGAGCCGGTCGCGACGGGTGTACACGTCGACCTCGTGACCCTGACGGGCGAGCGCGCTCGAGAGCTCACGCACGTACACGTTCATGCCGCCGCTGTCCCCGGTGCCCGCCTGCGCGAGCGGCGAGGTGTGATAGGAGAGAACGGCGAGGCGAGCCACGGCGTCAGCCTAACGGGGGGTCGCCAAACGTGACCTAGTCGACCAACGGTTCCTGGTGCGAGGGGTGCGGGCGCGGTGACACCACGATCCACTTCACGAGATGCCCGTCGACGAGGCCGAAGTCGCGTGAGTCGGTCGACGCCGACGGATTATCGCCGCGCAGATCCAACTGGAAGCCCACCGACGACACGCAGCGCTTGAGCAGCCACCGCTCGTGATCGCGCGGATCGCGCACGACGACCACGTCACCGGGGTGGATGGGCCGCCAGCGACGAACCGCCGTCAGCCGCTCACCCGGCTGGTAGGTGGGCGTCATCGACGTCCCCTCCACCTCGACTCGACGAACGAAGAACTCCAACACCCGGGCCACGACGTGAACGCTAATCGAAGAGACTGACTAACCTGCGTGATAACGCACCGTCCGGCCACGGCTCGGACCATTCGAAAGGTGGATCAATGAGGCTGTACTCGCGCATCACCGCACTGCTCGACGCCACGACCACGCCAATCGTCGCGTTCGCCCACTGCGACCTGCCCTGCGGTGTCTACGACCCGGCTCAAGCCCGGATCGAGGCACAAGCGGTGCGGTCCATCATGGAGAAGTACAACGCGTCCAACGACCTGGACTTCAAGGTGCGCGCCACCTTCATCAAGGAGGAGCGCGCCGAGTTGGTGAAGCACCACCTGTGGGTCCTGTGGACCGACTACTTCAAGCCCGAGCACCTCGAGTCGTACCCCAACCTCCACGACCTGTTCTGGCGCGCCACCAAGACCGCGGGCGAGTCGAAGAAGACCAACGACGTAGCCGTGGGTGATCGACTACTCGCCGAGATCGACGCGATCGCGGAGATCTTCTGGGCGACCAAGAAGTAGCCCGTCCTCGGCGCTAGGCGAGCTCTGGGTGGGCATCACAAAAATCGCGCAGCGGAGCGCGCGCGAGGTCGGCGTCGTCAATGGGCGAGCCACACATTCGGCAGGTTCGGTAGTTGCCGTGACGTAGGCGCTCTAGCGCCCGGTCAACGGCGTCGAGGGTCTGCTCCACTCGCCGAGCTACCTCGTTGTCAACCTGGTCCATACGTCCAACCTACCGCGAGGTTCGTGGCGAGCCCGCGTGGCGGCCCTCACCGATCTAGGCCACGCTGCGGCGCACGACCACGGACGAAGAAGCGCCCCGGGGACCACCCCGCCTCCTCGGGTACGACGCCGAGTGGCCCCTCTCGACGTGGGTACCGTGACGTTCGGCGGCCCCATCGGGGTCGCCCGCTGCGCCACTGGGTAGTCGAAGGGGCCACAAACGAGGTGCGATCAGTTGCGCCGAGCGGGGCGAAGCTAACGGACGATCCATCACCGAGTGAGAGGTCGTGACACGATCCACGCCTCGTCGTCTCGGCTGAGCCGCGATCGTCGCCGTGGCTCAGATCTCTCGCGATGTCGCGATGTCGCGACGCCTCGTCGCGACGTGCGCGACGTGCGCGACGCGCCACCGGGCCCGACCAGCGCGTCGCGGCTACTCGGGGCGAGAATGGAAGTCGTGACCCTGCCAATCGAGGACTACGCGGTTATCGGCGACCTGCGCACGGCAGCGGTGGTGGGCGCCAACGGATCGATCGACTGGCTGTGCCTGCCGGACTTCGACTCCTCATCGTGTTTCGCACGGCTTCTGGGCGACGAGTCGCACGGCTTCTGGCAACTCGCCCCCTCAGCGGGTGTGAGCGCCACGCGCCGTCGCTACCGCGAGAACTCCTTGGTCCTGGAGACCGAGTTCGACACGCCCACCGGAACCGTACGCGTCACCGACTTCATGCCGATTCGCGAGACCCATCCCCAGGTCATTCGCCTGGTCGACGGACTCGCGGGCGCGGTAGACATGCGGATGAATCTGACCGTGCGCTTCGGGTACGGTAGCGAGATCCCGTGGGTCACGTCGACCGAGGGGCTAGTACGCATGACGGCGGGCCCCGAGGCGGTCGCCCTGTGGCACGGCGTGAACCCGGTCGGCGAGGACATGCACACCGTCGCCGACTTCACGGTCGGCCAGGGTCAGCGTGTCGCCTTCACGCTCGTCTGGCACCCGTCGCACGAAGACCCCCCGCCGCCACTCGACGCCTCCTACGCCGTGCGCCGCACGGATACCTTCTGGCGGGAGTGGGCCGCCCAGTGCACCTACGAGGGCCCGTGGCGCGAGGCCGTCGTGCGCTCGTTGATCACCCTGAAATCCCTCACCTTCGCCCCGACCGGGGGCATCGTGGCGGCGGTCACTACCTCGCTGCCCGAGACCCTCGGGGGCAACCGTAACTGGGACTACCGGTACTGCTGGTTACGCGACGCAACCTTCACCCTGGAGTCACTCATGCGCGGCGGCTACCTCGACGAGGCGACAGCCTGGCACAACTGGTTGTTGCGTGCGATAGCCGGTGACGTCGGGCAGTTACAGATCATGTACGGCCCGGCCGGCGAGCGCCGACTCGAGGAGTGGGAGGCGAGTTGGCTGCCGGGCTACGAGAAGTCGACACCGGTGCGCATTGGCAACGCCGCATCGGGACAGTTCCAGCTCGACGTCTTCGGCGAGGTCATGTCGGCGCTCTACCACTCGGCCCACGCCGAGGGAGTCGCGAACCAGGCCGTCTGGAACCTGCAGCGCGTCTTGATAGACTACGTGGTGTCGCGCTGGGTCGAGCCCGACGAGGGAATTTGGGAGGTGCGAGGACCCCGCCGCCACTTCACCTACTCCAAGGTGATGGCCTGGGTGGCGGTGGATCGCGCGATCAAGACCCTCGAGGAGTGGCCCGATCTCGAAGGCCCGATCCAGCATTGGCGCGCGCTGCGTCAGGAGATCTTTGATGAGGTGTGCGCCCGGGGCTACAACGAGAACGTCGGAGCGTTCACGCAGTACTACGGCTCCGACCAACTGGACGCGAGCCTGCTGCGCATCCCCCTCGTAGGCTTCCTTCCCCCGAGCGACCCGCGCGTGATCGCCACGATCAACGCGGTGCGCACCTCACTGCTCGACGACGGACTGGTGCTGCGTTACCGAACCCCCGACGCGTACGCGACGACGGGGACGGACGCCGACACGGGTGTCGACGGCCTCACGGGCCGCGAGGGCGCGTTTCTCGCGTGCTCGTTCTGGCTGGTGGACTGCCTGCACCTGATCGGACACACCGAGGACGCCCACGACCTCTTCACGCGACTCCTCGCACTGCGCAACGACCTCGGCCTGCTCTCCGAGGAGTACGACACCACGACCCAACGGCTCGTCGGCAACTTCCCCCAAGCCTTCTCCCACGTGTCCCTTGTCAACACTGCGTACCGGCTGGCCCAGAAGGGCGAGCCGACAGCGACATCCCCCGTGACGCCAGCCGGACCAGTCGTCAACCACGCCAACTCCCTCGCCGCCCCGGCAGCGAGGCCGGTCCCACTCGCACGTCACCACCGCGCGCGCTGAGCGTCACAGTTCACCGCCGGAACCGACGTTCCCAGAAAGGTAGGTCGACATGAAGGCCCTCACCGTGATCCCCCACCGGGCCGGTTCGGCCCAGCTCTCCGACGTGGACGAGCCCCCCGTGAGCGACGGCCCCATTGTGGTGCAGACGCTGGCGGTGGGAATCTGCGGGACCGACCTCGAGATCCTCGCCGGCGCCTACGGCTGGGCCCCGCCGGGTCGCGAGCGCCTGGTACTCGGTCACGAGTCGCTCGGTCGTGTGCTCGAGGCACCCGCGGACGCGCCCGTCACCGCGGGCGATCTCGTGGTGGGTATCGTGCGCCGGCCCGATCCGGTCCCCTGCGCCAACTGCGCAGTCATGGAGTGGGACTTTTGCCGCAACGGCCGCTACACCGAGCGCGGTATCAAGGAACGCGACGGGTACCTCTCGGAGCGCTACCGGATCACACCAGAGTTCGTCGTGAAGGTCGATCCATCGCTGGGCTCACTGGGCGTGCTGCTCGAGCCCACCAGCGTGGTAGCCAAGGCGTGGGAAGACGTCGATCGTGTCGGGCACCGCGCCCACTGGAGCCCCGAGAAGGTTCTGATAACCGGCGCCGGGCCGATCGGCCTGCTGGCGGCGATGCTCGGTGTCCAGCAGGGGCTCGACGTCCACGTGCTCGACCAGATGACCTCGGGGGTGAAGCCGGATCTCGTGCGTGCGCTCGGAGCCACGTACCACAGCGGATCGGTGGCGGACACCTGCGACGACCCCGACATTGTCATCGAGTGCACGGGCGTCGCCCCCGTGATCCTCGACGCCATGCAGCACGTAGGAATTGGCGGCGTCGTCTGTCTCACGGGAGTGTCGTCGGGCGGCCACACTATCCAGTTCGACGAGGGGGCGCTCAACCGAAACATGGTGCTAGAGAACGTCGCCGTCGTCGGTTCGGTGAACGCCAACCGGCGCCACTACGAGGCGGCGGCGCGCGCCCTCGCTCAGGCGGACCACTCGTGGCTCGAACGTGTCGTCAGTCGGCGCGTCCCCCTGGCGCATTGGGAGGAGGCGCTGACGCGACAGGCGGGTGATGTCAAGGTGGTGATGGAGATCCACGCGATTGCCACGAAATAAGGTATTCGCACGAACGACTCAGCACGAGTACGAATGCAGCGAGACGCTCATCACAACCTCCACTCGCAGGACCGAGACCGCTGGTCAGAATCCGGATTGACCAATGAACTACTCTGTGGGGTCCGGGGGCCAGTGACGTATCGCGGGTATCTCCAACCACCGGGCCGCTAGCTCATCGGGAAGAGCAGGGGACTTTTAATCCCAAGGTGCCGGGAT
>JBMFWX010000005.1:35377-72926 GCA_049964855.1 Acidimicrobiales bacterium | reverse complement strand
TCCGTGAGGAGTGCGGCATGAGTGGACTCACTAAAGATCACTCGGTCGCAACGGACTACGTCGGGGCCTCGGAGCCAACCGCGTGACCACCTCCTTCGTGACGCCCACGTCTCACCTTGGTCGCTCCCGACAGCCACTCGACCAGGCACTGCGCGTGGCGGGCGATCTCGAGGGACCGGAGCTACCCCGCACGGCCGGTCCCGACACAGAGAGGTGATCGACACGGACCGCGAGCACGACCCTCGTCAGCCAGACGATCTCGGTGACGCACCGGCTCAGCGTCAGACCCCGACCCACCTATCTGATAATCTGATTTAGTGAGAGAAACCAGCGCGACGGACGCCGCGAGAAACTTCGCCGAGTTGCTGGACGCCGTCGAGCACCGCGGCGAGAGCGTCATCATCGTTCGCCGCGGCCGAGCCGTGGCCCGCATCGAACCCGTGACGAGCGGCCCCGGCGCGAACGTGAAGTCCCTCCTGCGGCGCCACCCCGCCGACGCCGAGTGGCGGATCAGTCTTCGCGAGGTACGGGACATAGTGACCGCCAAGGAGAGGTTCTGAGACGTCTCCTCCTCGACACCACCTTCTTGATCGATGTCGAGCGAACGAGCGTCAACCTCGACGACATCATTCGCGATGACGACGACGTCGCCATCGCGGCGATCACGGCGGCCGAACTCCACGTGGGAGTGGAGCTCTCGAAGGGAGCGACTCGACGCAACCGCCACGAGCTTCTGGACGACGTCGTCGCGACGATGACGATTCTGGACTACGACCTCGACGTGGCCCGAGCGCACGCCCACCTTTTGGTCGCCGTGCGGCGACAAGGACGCCCGAGGGGGGCTCACGATCTCATCATCGCGGCCACGGCGCTCTCGTCCGCGCGATCCGTCGTCACCGCCGATCGCTCCGCCTTCGTCGATCTTCCCGGCGTCACCTTGATCACCTACCGGTGAGCGAGTCGCCCCTGCGCATCGCCCTCTCGTCAGCCTCGACTCGCCGCAGTGCGGGTCACCCCCTGCAACCCACCGGTCAGCCGTCACCGCCGGACGGCGCGGCGCGCCGGGTCAGGCGCGCGCGCATGGCCTCGGGGATGACCGAGTCGGGGTCGTGCCAGTCGCCCAGCAGGTCGCGCACGCCCACCAGGGAGGCGTAGAGGGGCGGGCAGGTGACGCAGTGCGCCAGGTGCGCCTCGAGCGCGCGCCGCTCGTCGGGGCCGAGATCGTCGTCGAGGTAGTCCGACACCCGGGCCCGCGCGTCCACGCAACTCATCACCACGTCGTGATTGGCCATCCGTCTCTCCTCTCCGCTGGCCAGGGCGCTGACCACCATCATCCGCCCGCGGCGCAGTCGCTGCTTCACCGCCGCGAGCGAGACCCCCGTCATCTGGGCGATCTCGGCGCTGGTCCAGCCCTCGGCGTCGTGGGCCACCACCACCGCGCGGTAGTGAACCGGCAGGTGGGCCAGCGCGTCGGCCAGCTCCTCGCGGGTCTCGAGGCGCTCGAGCACCGCGGCGGCGTCGACGCTGTAGCGCTCGTCACCCCAGTCGCGCTCGACCTCGGCCACCGAGACCTCGTGGGCGCGGTGTCGCGCCCGATCGATCGCCCGGTGGTAGAGGATCTGGCGCAGCCACGCGCGCAGCGACGCCTCGTCGCGGAACTGCTCGCGACGCTCGAGCGCGCGCACGATCGTGTCGCCCACGGCGTCCTCGGCCTCGGCCTCGTTGCCGACCAGCCAGTAGGCGTAGCGGTAGAGACCGTCGATCTCCCCGGCCACCCGTCGGGCGAACTCCTCGTCACGCGTCTCGAGCGTCGCTGGCGCCACGAGGCGACCCTACCGGGTCGCCGCGCGGCACCCGCCGTCAGTGCGCGCCGGCTCCGCGGTGGTGACGCTCGCCCTCGCCGGTGGTGCTGAGCCCCGTCGCGCTGTAGAGCGGGCAGTAGGCGGTGGCGCCGGTGATGATCATGATCGCGGCCACGATCGTGAGCACGATCCCCCACCCGCTCGAAAAGCCGGCCACGCCGGCGAAGATCAGGGCGACGATCGCCACCACGCCACGCACGATCCGGTCCGCTGTTCCCACGGTCTTCTTCATCTCGGTCTCCTTAGTGTTCTTGCTTGGTCGTTCTCTCGGTACTGCTACCCCCTAGACGCACGAGGGACCCCGAGGGATACACGCGGCGAGAGAGGAGCGGCGTGAGAGAGCCGCTGGGCGAGGGATCAGTCGAGGGCGCCGTGACGCCCGGCGCCCTCGCGGAATCGCGCGGCGCCCTCCACCCCCTCGGCGGCCAACGAGGCACGGCCCAGCTCGAGCTCGTAGGCCATGGCGTCGGCCTCGCTGAGACCCGCCTGGTGGTACGCGGAGAGCCGGTCGTGGCGGGTGCAGATCGGCGGGAAGGCCGCGATCTGCGCGGCCAGCTCCTCGGCGGCCTCGCGCGTGCGACCCGGCGCGACCACCCGGCTGGCCAGCCCGATGGCCAGCGCCTCCTCGGCCGCCACCGCCCGTCCGGTCAGGATCAGGTCGAGCGCCCGGCCCAGCCCGATCAGCCGCGGCAGACGCACGGTCCCCCCGTCGATGAGCGGCACCCCCCAGCGCCGACAGAACACCCCGAACTGCGCGTCCGCGGCCACCACGCGCAGGTCGCACCACAGGGCCAGTTCGAGCCCGCCGGCGACCGCGTACCCCTCGACGGCCGCCACGACCGGCTTGGTGAGCACCAGGCGGGTTACCCCCATGGGCCCGTCGCCCTCGGGGGCGACCACGTTGGCGCGTGGTGTGCCCACCGCCGTCAGGTCGGCGCCCGCGCTGAAGTGACCGCCCTCGCCGTAGAGGACGGCCGCGCCCACGCCGTCGTCGGCCTCGACCTGGCGAAAGACCGCCGCGAGGCGTGCCGCGGTCGGTCCGTCCACGCTGTTGCGCGACTCGGGTCGCGACAGGATCACCGTCGCCACCGCGCCGCGGCGCTCGACGCGCACCGGCTCGGGAGCGAGGCTCACCGGTCGGCCCAGAGCGGGTCGCGCAGAGCGCGGCGCAGCACCTTGCCCACGGGGGACTTCGGGATCGCGTCGACGAACTCGACGCGCCGGGGAACCTTGTAGCCGGCCAGGCGCGCGCGCACCGCCGCGCGCAGGTCGTCGCCACTCGCCTGCGCCCCGGGCTTCAGCACCACGAAGGCCACGACCGCCTCCACCCAGGTCGGATCCGGCGCGCCGACCACCGCGCACTCGGCCACCGCGAGGTGCTCGAGCAGCACGTCCTCCACTTCGCGCGGGTAGACGTTGTAGCCGCCGGTGACGATCATGTCGCTACGCCGATCCACCAGGTAGAGGTAGCCCCGCTCGTCGCGGCGCGCCATGTCGCGCGTGCGCAGCCAGCCGTCGTCGGTGCGCGCGGCCGCGTTGAGATCGTCCGCCCGGTAGTAGCCGGCCATCGCGAAGGGGGCGCGCACCTGGATCTCGCCGATCTCGCCGTCTCCGACGAGCGCGCCGTCCTCGGCCACGAGGCGCACCTCGGCGTCCACGCTCGGGAACCCGCACGACCCCCAGAGGGACTCGTCAAGGTGGTCCTCGCGCTCCAGGACGCTGAGCGCCAGCGGCGCCTCGGTCTGGCCGTAGTACTGGGTGAGGATCGGTCCCCAGAGGCGGATCGCGCGCTCCAGGACCGGACGGGGCATCGGGCTGGCGCCGTAGATGACGCGGCGCAGCGACGACACGTCGGCGTCCTCGACGCCCGGCGTGGCGAGGAGCATCGCGATCATGGTCGGCACCAGGTTGATCTCGGTCACCCGGTAGCGCGCGATCGCCTCCAGGAACGCAGCGGGGTCGAAGCGCTCGAGGATCGCCGTGCCCGCGCCGCGCAGCCAGTAGGGCAGCACGAAAGTGCCGCTGGCGTGGATCAGGGAGGCGGCGTGCAGCATCACCGAGTCGCGCCGCGGGCTGACCAGGTTGGCCAGGATGTTCGTGGCGATCGCCGCGTACGAGCCCTGGGTGTGCACGACGGCCTTGAGCGTGCCGGTCGTGCCCGAGGTGTAGAGCAGCAGCATCGGGTCGCTCGCCGCCAGTGCCACGCGCGGGTCGGTGGCGGGCGCGCGGGCGGCGTCGGCCACCAGGTCGCTCCCGTCCACCCCGGGTGCCCCCAGGCCGACCCCGACCAGTCCGGACACCCGCGCGACGAGCCCCGCGGCCACCTCGCCCAGCTCGGGCGCGGCCACCAGCACGGACGCGCCGGTCTCGACCAGCATGTGCTCGTGCTCGGCCGGCGAGAGCCGGGCGTTGAGCGGCACGCGCACCAGCCCCGCCTTCAGGCAGGCGAAGTCCAGTGGCACCGACCAGGGCCCGTTGCCCACCAGCAGGGCCACGCGGTCGCCCTTGGCGAGTCCTCGCGCGAGCAGGGTCTGGGCCAGGCGATTGGCCGCCTCGTCGACCTCGCGGTAAGTCCACGTCGCGTCGCCCACGTAGACCGCCGTCCTCGTCGCCCACCGCTCGGCGCCGCGGCGCACCATCTCGACCGCCAGCACGACCACCCCCTAAACCGACTGCTTGGTCTGTTCTCTGACTAGCATTCTGACCGTGACCCGCGCCCCGCGTCAAGCGCGCAGCATCCGCACTCGCGAGCGGCTTTTGGAGGCGACCGTCACCTGCCTGGTCGCACGCGGCTACGCGGGCACGACGATGCAGCGAGTCCAGCGCGAGGCCGGCGTGTCGCGCGGCGCCCTGATCCACCACTTCGCGACGATGGACGACCTCCTCGTCGGGGCGATCCACCACGTCGCGCGCCGCCAGCTCGAGGAGCTGCGCACGGTCCTCGGCGTCCTCGACGAGCGCGACGGCGACCGGCGCGCCGCGGCGCACTTGCTGCACTCGTTCATGTCGGGGCCGCTCTTCCTCGCGGGCCTGGAGCTATGGATGGCCGCACGCACCACAGCCACCCTGCGCGACGCCCTCGTGCCGGCCGAGCGCGAACTGGGCCGGGCGCTGCGCGCGACCCTGGCACGACCCGGCGAGCGGCTCACCGCCCTCGACGTCGGCGACCTCGAGGATCTGCTCGTGACCCTGCGGGGACTCGCGGTGACGAGCGTGCTCCGTGCGAACCCCGCCCTCGAGGACGCGATGCTCGAACGATGGATCGCGCGCGTCGCCAGCCAACAACGCGACGCCGCCGCCGCCGACGGCTAGGTTCGAGACGCCGCGGTGCGCCGTCTCACGCGCGTCGCGGGTGACGCGAGCGCGGGGGCGCCACGGCCACCGCCCGGGGTCCCAGGATCGTCGCGAGAGTCCGATCCAGGTCGGCCGCCAACTCGCGATCGAGCTCGGCCACCAACTCGCGATCGCGGTGCGTCTCGCGCACGGTCAACGCCACGGTGACGGTCGCGCCCAGCGCGAACCACGTCAGCGCGACCATCGACCCCACGATCATCGCCGCCACCACCACACCCACCAGATCGGCCATCTCTCCAGTATGCGAGCGCCGCAGTGATTTAGAAACCCTGATTACACGGCTGATTCCATCCGTGGAGCACAGTGGCCCCCCTCCGTGGCGCCTCCGTGGACGGGCCCGACCCCCGTGGTGTCACGCCCATCACGGACGTCCGGCCGTGACCGCGGCGGCGATCAGGTAGCCGCGCGAGCCTTCGCGGTCGTCCACGATCGACCCGATGCGCCGTCGCCGACGAAGGCCAACTCTCGCTATCGCGTCGAACGCACGAGGCAGCGACTCACGTGCGCCGCGGCGCGAGCCGCGAGCACGCCAGAAACGCCTTGCGCATCGTGGGGTTGGTGAAGAACGACGAACGTCCCGGGTAGCGCGTCGACGGCTTCGTGCCCTTCTTCACCGTCGGGGGCTTCGTGCCCTTCTTCGGGAACGTGCCCGGGTGAAAGGCGACCGCCGAGACGCCGTGCGCCTTCAGACAACTGTCGAACTTCTTCAGTGCCGCCGACGCCTTCGTTGTCGTGGTCGGTGCCGCCGACGCCACCGCGCCCTCACCGGTCGCCACCGCCACGCCCGACAGCGTGAGGGCCACCGTCACCGTCCACCCCGCAAGGTGTCGCCCCGCCCGACGCCTACCGCGCTCTCGTCTCACCATCCCACCAGCCTGGCGCGCTCGCCGATCAGCGTCATGAGAGGCACGTACATCTGTCGTACACGCTCGTCGACGCCGCGAGCGCCCGACGGGCGGCGAACTCGATCACTGCCCCGCCGCGTGCTCGACCATCTCGAAGGCCTCCCACATGAGCGCGTACGGGCCGCGCCGCGACAACAGTTCGTCGTGCGTGCCCACCTCGACGAGGCGACCGTGGTCCACCACCACGATCCGGTCCGCGTGGCGCGCCGTCTGCAGCCGGTGGGCGATGATCACCGTGGTGCGCCCGCGCGCCAGCTGGTGCATCGCCGCCGTGACCACCGCCTCGGTCGCCAGGTCGAGGTTCGACGTCGCCTCGTCGAGCAGCAGCAGGACCGGATCCACCAGCTGCGCTCGCGCCAGGGCGATCAGCTGGCGCTGGCCCGAGGAGAGTGACCGCCCGCGCTCGGAGATCTCGTGGTGGTAGCCCCCCGAGAGGTGTGCGATGAAGTCGTGCGCGCCCACCGCCCGCGCCGCCGCCTCGACGCGGGCGTCGTCGGCGTCGGCGCGACCGTAGGCGATGTTGTCGCGGATCGTGCCCGAGAAGAGGAACGCCTCCTGGGGGACGTAGCCGAGCTGGTGGCGAAACGACGCTAGATCGAGGGACCGCACGTCACGCCCGTCGATCTCCACGGTCCCGGCCTCGGGGTCGTAGAAGCGAGCGATCAGCTTCACGATCGTCGACTTGCCCGCCCCGGTCTCTCCGACCAGGGCCACGGTCTCCCCGGCGGCGATCTCCAGGGTCACGTCGCTCAGCACCTCGGGCGTGCGCCGTCCGCGGTCGCTGCGCAGGAGCCGCGGGTCCGCCGGCCCGCGCCGCGCGGGAGCGACGACCGGCCGTGAGGGGTAGGAGAAGGAGACGTGGCGCAACGCGACTCGGCCTCGCAGGCGCCCGAGCGGCTCGGGTCCCGGCGCGCTCGGCGTGCGAGTCTCGAGGCGCATGAGCTCGCCGACCCGACGCACCGACACCCTCGTCTGCTGCCACGAGTCGAACACCTGCGACAGGCTCTGGATCGGTGAGAAGAACATGTCGATGTAGAGCACGAAGGCGATGAGCGCCCCGGCGCTGAGATGCCCCGAGGTCACCAGCCCGGCGCCCACGCCGAGCACGATCACGTCGCCCATGCCCGAGAGGAACTGGATGAAGGGGAAGTAGGTTCCCACGAGCCGCTGGGCCGCCACCCGCACGTCGAGGTAGTCCCGGCCCAGGCGGTGGAACCGATCCTTCGTGGCGTCCTCGTGAACGAAGGCCTGCGACTCGTGCACGCCGGCCAGGCTCTCCTGGAAGTCGGCGTTCACGACGGCGATGCGCTCGCGCGAGAGGTCGTAGAGCACGGTCGCGCGGCGTCGAAACCACACGGTGGCCCCCGCGAGGGGCACCACGACGCTGAGCGTCGCGAGCCCCAGCTCCTGGTTGATCACCACCAGCGCGGCCCCAACCCCGACGAAGGTCACCAGGGCCACCAGAGCCGAGAGAACCCCATTCTCGATCAAAGACTCGAACTGGTCGACGTCGGTGGTCATGCGAGTCATGATGCGACCCGCCATCTCGCTCTCGTAGTAGTCCAGGGACAGTCGCTGGAGCTGCGCCCAGATGCGAATGCGCAGCGACAGCATGATCCGCTCGGCGACTCGGCCCGTGACGAAGGTCTCGGCCATCTGGTCGAACAGGTCGATCACCGTAAGGAGCAGGAACACCGCGGCCGCCGCGAAGAGCACCGTCACCCGCGCGCGGTCCACGCCCCCGTTGATCCCCGTCTTGATCAGGATCGGCCCCGCGAGCGAGATCAGGGCGTCGAGCACCACAAAGACCAGCCCCACCGCCAGCGGCCGGCGAAACTCGCCGAGGAGCCGCGCCAGGGTGAAGTCGCGATCGTGTCGGCTCTCGTGGGCCACGTCGACCGACACCGTGTCGCGCACCGGCGGCAGCTCGGCGACGCGCGCGAGCAGTTCGGGCGTCGCCACGAGGCTGCGTCGCCACCCGCCACCGCCACCGCCCAGCCCGGGCCCGATGCTGGGGGCCCCGACACCGGTCAGCAGCGATCCCCGTGCGGCGATGGCGTCGCGGTCCACGCCCCACGCCGACGGCGTCGTCGACGGGGCTTCACGCACGACCTGCGCGAGAGCCTCGATGCGGTCGCCGATCCGCTCGGCGTCCTCCTCCTCCAGCCCCGAGAGGAGGGACCGGTAGAGCGCGCTGCGCGCCAGCAGCTCCTCGTGGCCCCCCTGATCCACGACGCGGCCGCCCTCGAGCACCACGATGCGATCGGCGAGATGCAGCGTCGACCGTCGGTGCGCGATCACCAGCGTGGTGCGACCGGCCAGGATGGCGCGCAGCTCACGGTGGATGGCCTCCTCGACGCGGGCGTCGATGGCGCTCGTGGCGTCGTCGAGGATGAGGATGCGCGGATCGTAGAGGATGGCGCGCGCCAGCGCGATGCGCTGGCGCTGCCCGCCCGAGAGGGTCAGGCCGCGCTCGCCCACCACGGTGTCGTACCCGTCGGGGAGCTGCTCGATGAACTGGTCGGCCTGGGCCGCTCGCGCGGCCGCGCGGACCTCCTCCAGCGAGGCTCCCGGGCGCCCGTAGGCGATGTTCGCGCGCACCGTGTCCGAGAACAGGAAGCTCTCCTCGAACACGACGCCGACCTGACCGCGCAGCGACGAGAGAGCGACCTCGCGCACGTCGTGCCCGTCGACCGCCACCACCCCCTCGCTCGGGTCGTAGAAGCGCGCCACCAGCAGGGCCAGGGTCGACTTGCCACTCCCGCTCGGACCCACGATGGCCACCCGCTCCCCCGGCGCCACGTGCAGGTCGACGCCGCGCAGGACCGGGGGCCCGTCGCCGTAGGCGACGTGCACGTTCGTGAAGGAGACCTCCCCGGCCAGCGTCCCCAGGACGACCGGCTCGGGGGGGTCGACGATCGTCGGCGTCGTGTCGAGCAGCTGGAAGATCCGCTCCAGTCCCGCCCGCGCCTGCTGGCCGATCGTCAGGATGCCGGCCAGCTGACGCGCCGGCGACATCAGCGACGTGACGTAGGTCGAGAACGCCAGGAACGTGCCGAGGGTGATCTCGTGGTGCAGCGCCATCCAGCCGCCCAGCGCCAGGATCGCCACCTGGCCCAGGGTGGGGATGGCCTCGAGGAGAGGCTGGTAGAGCGCCTGGAGACGCACGACGCGCATGTGCGAGCCGTAGAGGACCTGGGCCGACTCGGCGAGCCGATCGAGCTCGCGCTCCTCCTGGCCGAAGGCCTTGACGACGCGCACGCCGTTCACGTCCTCGTCCACGATCTGCACGACCTCGCCCTCGCGCTGCTGGCCGTCCCACGTGGCGGGGAAGATCCGCTGGCGCATCCGGTACGACGCGTAGACCAGCGCGGGCGCCAGCACCAGACTCACCAGCGAGAGCAGCGGGGAGAGGTAGACCATCACCGCCAACGAGAAGATCATGAGCAGCACGTTGCTGCCCACCATGGGAAAGAAGTTCAGCAGCCCCTGGACCAGAGTGGAGTCGGAGTTGGCGCGCGCCACCAGCTGACCCGTCGGCATTCGACTCAGGCTCTCGAAGTCCAGGGCCTGCAGGTGGTCGTGCATCTCGTTGCGCAGGTCGTACTGGACCTGCAGGGCCACCTGGCCGCCGCGGTAGCGGCGGACGTGCGAGGCGAGGAACGTCACGCCGGAGAGTCCGGCCAGCGCCACCAGCCACGGCCACAGGGGCGACGTGCGGCTGAGAATGACGCCGTCGACGATCTGGCGCGCGACGAGGGGGATCAGCGTCTGGGCGATGCTGCCCACGATCGCGGCCGACAGCGCGAGGACGACGGAGCGCCGGTGGCGCATCATGTAGCCCCACAGCCGGCGCACCCAGCCCGGCGCGCGGTCCTCGCTCATACGCCCCCGGGCGCGCGCGAGCCGCGCCGCGCGCGGTACCGCTCGTCGAGCACGCCGTTGAGCGCGGCCAGCGCGCGAAGGAGACAGTCTCCCTCGGGCGTCGCGCGACGCAGGTCGTCGAACAGGTCGGTCATCGCGCGCTCGACGCGGGCCACCAGCGCCGCACCGGTCGCGCTGAGACGCAGGTCGACGGCCCTCGCGTCGCCCGCCACGCGTTCACCCACGAGGTACCCCTGACGGCTCAGCGCGTCCACGGCCGCGCTGACGGCGGGCCGCCCGAGGGCGAGGCGCTCGGCCACCCGCGACGCCCGATCCTCACCGGCGGCGATCGCGCTCAGGACGCGGTAGTGCGCCATCGGCAGGTCGCCGCAGGCGCGCTCCAACGCGCGCGCGACGCGCGTCAGCGCGCGCACCGCGTCCACGGACTGCGCGCTCTGGTCGCGGGGTTGCGACGTGGGAGGGGTAACCATCTCCCTCACGATATCCCCACTAGTTCGATGATCGAACAATCAGCTCCCGGGCCGTCCGGGCCGTACCAGCTCGGTGACCGAGTCGTCGTCGTTGTCACCGACGTCACGCGGCCGAGGGTCGACGACGTCGCGCGAGACGAGTGCGCGGACGTCGTCACAGCCGATCCGCCCACCGATCGTGCGACTGGTGCGCCGGGCGGCCCGCGCCGGCGAGACACCCGTCGCGACGAGGTGACGGGAGGTACCCGTACGTAACGGTCGCCAGGCATGCGTCCCTCGAACGTCGATCAGCCTGGATATCAACGTTCGACGACATCACGTGCTAGTCATAGTTCGATGACATAGTAGACTTGTCATTGTTTGATGACATAGATAGAAAGCCATCGTTCGTTGACAAGGTGGATCCGATGAGAGTGAACTCCATGCGAGACGTGGCGGCGACCGTCCGGGGGCGCCGCAAGGACCTCGGCCTGAGTCAGGCCGAACTAGCCGCCCGCGTGGGCGTCTCTCGAGCCTGGATCAATGCCGTTGAGGCCGCCAAGCCCTCCGTGGCGTTCGACCTGGTCCTGCGGCTCCTCGACGCCCTCGACCTCCGCCTGGACCTCGCCGCACCAGGGAACGGTGGCGATGCCATTCCCGGCGAGTCGCTAGACCTGGACTCCCTCCTCGTCGACTACCACCTCCAGTGACGGACTCTCTGCTCGTCATCCTCGACGAGGTCATCGCCGGCACTCTGCAACGCCTCGCGGGCGGGACGCTCCGGTTCGACTACACCGAGGAGTACCGAGAGCGCCCGGGGGCGACACCGCTCTCGCTCTCGATGCCGCTGCAGGTGCGTTCCCACCCTGACCGAACCATCACCCCGTGGCTACGGGGCCTCCTCCCCGATAACGACGCCGTGGTGACGCAATGGGCTCGCCACTTCCACGTCTCGTCGTCCTCACCCTTCTCGCTCTTGGCGACCCAAGTCGGGGAGGACTGCGCCGGAGCGGTCCGCTTCGCCCCACCCGCAGAGAGCGATCGCGTTCTCACGCGCCGCGGTGAGGTCGCCTGGCTCACCGAGGACCAGGTTGGACAGCGACTGCGCGATCTCCGCGACGACGCGACGTCGTGGCTCGGTCGGTCCTTCACTGGCCAGTTCAGTCTCGCCGGAACCCAAGCCAAGACCGCTCTGCTCTTTCGCGATGGGCGCTGGGGCGTTCCCTCAGGTTCCACCGCGACCACCCACATCCTCAAGCCGGCGATCGCCGGGCTGGACGATCACGACCTCAACGAGCATCTCTGCCTCGACGCCGCCCGCCGAGCCGGACTGGTTGCTGTTCGCACGAGAGTCGGCCGATTCGCTGAGGAGTCCGCCGTCGTTGTCGACCGTTACGACCGATTGGCGATGGGTGCGCAGATCGTCCGAGTCCACCAGGAGGACCTCTGCCAAGCTCTCGCACTCCCCCCATCGCTCAAGTACCAGAATGAGGGCGGCCCGAGTCCCGGCGACATCGCCCGGCTCCTGCGCAGTGCGATGCCCCCACGGGCGGCGGACGACGCCGTCCGACGTTTCGCTGATGCCTTGATCTGGAACTGGCTCATCGCGGGAACCGACTCGCACGCCAAGAACTACTCCCTGCTACTCGCCGGGGACCAGATCCGCCTCGCGCCACTGTACGACATCGCCTCCGCCCTTCCCTACGGCGTTCACGAGCACACGCTGAAGTTCGCCATGAAGGTTGGCGGTGACTACTCCGTCTCCCCACTCCAGAACAACTGGCCCCGGGCCGCACGAGAACTGACGCTGGATGCTGACGCCCTTGTCGGCCGAGTTCGAGAGCTTGCTGCCCTAGCCCCTGACGCCTTCGCCGACGCCGCCCACACCTCCGAGGTTACGGACTTGGGCCGATCCCTGCCTACCCGTCTGGTCGACCTGGTCGCGGAGCGGTCCACGCGATGCCGTCAGCAGGTTGCCGGTCCCGCTGCGCCAACCTGACCGAGCGGGCGAACCGGACGTCGGACGGTGACGAGCACGTCGTTCGGACGAAACTCGACGAAGCCATGATCCACCATCGCGCGTTGGTCGCCGGGGCTTCGTGCGTCACGTCGACGTGTGGCGCTCGAGGGCCCCTCGTCGGCACTCTCGCACCGGGTGATGGCACCCCGGACGCTCCGCCCACCGGCGTCACGTCCCCGTTGGCCGCGCCCACCCTCGCGAGCCGAGCCGGTGAGCGTCGAACCGTCCGACGACTCGTTGCCGTCTCGAGCCGCCCGCTGTCGATCTGCCCGTGTGACGGGATCGTGGCATCATGATCGCGTCGACGGTGGTCGGTGCAGTCAGGCGACGTCTGCCACCAATTTCTGGCAGTCCCAACGGGATTCGAACCCGTGCCTCCACCTTGAGAGGGTGATGTCCTAGGCCACTAGACGATGGGACCATGAAGCACGCGCAACCTCACGCGCACGTCGCTCGGGGGCAAGGACTCGAACCCTGAATAACTGGACCAGAACCAGTTGTGTTGCCAATTACACCACCCCCGAAGGGCTGGGTCATCTTACCCGAGCCCGCGCGCTACCCGCCAGACGAGTGCGCCACCAGTGGGGTCGAGCCCGACGCGCCCGCCGGCGCGCCACTGGTCCACGAGCTGAGCCGGCCGTAGCCGACGATGCGGCCCACGCCGACCGCGACGGTCTCGCGCAGGTAGTAGAGCCACAGCGCGCTCTTGACCGTGGGCGAGGCCGGCACCGGCGAGGGCGCCGGCGACAGCCCCTGGGCCGAGCAGATCGCCATGGCCAGGTCCTCGTGGAACGGGTCGGTGACGGTGAGCACCCTCGTCAGGTGCCGCGCCCGCAGAGCCTCGACCACCGAGGACACGTTCTGCCAGGTGTCGCTGCCCGAGCCCACGATGATCCGCGAGGCCGGCACCCCGTGACGCTCGAGGTAGGTGGCCGACACCCCGGCCTCGGTGTACACGTCGCCGGGGCGACGCCCGCCGGTCACCGCCACCCACGGTGCGCGGTGCGCGCGCCACAGCACGAGGGCCTGATCGAGGCGCGCCGCCAACGCCGGCGAGGCCACCCCGTTGTACTCCGCCGTGCCGAAGACCACGATCGCCTGGGCCGAGGCGTGCGAGTGCTCGTGGCTGGTCAGCCAGATCTGCACGAAGGTGACCGCGAAGTAGAGGACGATCAGCGTGGCCAACAACGTCACGACCCGCAGCGCCAGCTTGATCGGTCCGAAGATCACCGCGCGAGGAGTTCTCGGACGCGGTCCAGGCGCGCGAGCACGCGCTCGCGTCCCAGGATCTCCAGCGACTCGAAGAGCGGCGGACCGATCAGGCGGCCGGTCACGGCGAGGCGAATCGGCGCCTGGGCGCGACGCAGCGCCAGGCCGCGCGCCGCGCCGAGGTCCGCGACGGCCTCGTGCAGAGTGGCGGCGGTCCACTCGAGGGTCGCGAAGCGCTCGCGCGCCGCGACGAGCAACTCGCGAGAGCGCGCGTCCTCGGCGACACCGGACAGGGCGGCCTCGTCGAGGGAGACCTCGTCGAGGAAGAAGAAGTCCACCAGCCCCGGCACCTCGCCCAGGGTCGCCACCCGCTCCTGGACCAGCGGCGCCACCCGCGCGAAGAGCGCCGCGTCGTACTGGTCCTCGCGCCAGAGCGGCGCGCGGTCGCTCGGGCGCCAGGCACTCGTCCACGGCGCCACCCACGGCGCCGCGCGCGTGACGAACTCCTCGGCCGAGAGCCGGCGCACGTACTCGCCGTTCATGTGGGTCAGCTTCTTCACGTCGAAGAAGGCCGGCGAGTGCGCGACGTCCTCCAGGCGGAACTGCGCGACCATCATCGCGCGACTGACGATCTCCTCGCCGTCGCGCGGGCTCCAGCCGAGCAGCGCCAGGTAGTTCACGAACGCCTCGGGCAGGTAGCCCTGGTCGCGGTAGGACTCGACGGCCACCGGGTCCTTGCGCTTGGAGAGCTTCTTGCGCTGCTCGTTGACCAGCATCGGCAGGTGGGCGTAGAGGGGCAGGTCGACCGGCTCGCCCGCGCAGCGATTCAGGGCCTCCCAGAGCATCACCTGCTTGGGCGTGGTCGGCAGGAGGTCCTCCCCACGGATCACGTGGGTGATCGCCATGGTGCGATCGTCGACCGCGTTGGCCAGCGGGTAGAGCACGATCCCGTTGGACTTGACCACCACGAAGTCCTCGTAGCTGTCGTGGGGAAACGTGACGTCGCCGCGAATGAGGTCGTGGACCACCGTCACCCCCTCGTCGGGCACCCGGAAACGCAGCGCCGTCGCCGCCGAACGCGCGAGCCCCCGATCGCGGCAGTAGCCGTCGTAGCCGGGGGTGGCCCGCGTCGCGGTGCGCGCGTCGATCGCCTCGCGCGTGCAGTCGCACGCGTACAGGTACCCCGCCCGAAAGAGGGCGTCCGCGGCGGCGCGGTGGTCACCGATGAGCTCGCTCTGGTGGTAGGGCCCCTCGTCGTAGTCCAGCCCCAGCCAGGCCATCGCCGAGATGATGCCCTCGCCCCACTCGTCGCGGTTGCGCTCGACGTCGGTGTCCTCGATGCGCAGAATGAACGCACCCCCGCTCTGGCGCGCGAAGAGCCAATTGAACAGGCTGGTGCGCGCCGAGCCGACGTGGAAGTAGCCGGTGGGGGACGGGGCGAAGCGCACCCGCGGGGCCACGACTACTCCTCGATCGAGATGGCCCCGTTGGGACAGCTGGCCACGGCCTCGCGAACCCGCTCGTAGAGTTCGGGTCCGGGGCGGTCGTTCAGGACGTAGAGGAAACCGTCATCGCGCACCTCGAAGACCTCGGGCACGATGCCCATGCACACGGCGTTGGACGTACACAGGTCGTAGTTGACGTGGACCTTCATCTCGCTCCTTGATCGGCTCCATCGTAGTGGCCGCTCGGGGCCCGCCCGGGGCGGACCTACACTGTCGGGTCGAAGGGGGACCATGGAACAGCGCACACTCGGATCGCTCTCCGTCTCGGTGGTGGGCGTGGGCTGCAACAACTTCGGCTCGCGACTCGACCAGGCCGGGACCGACGCGGTCGTCCACGCGGCCCTCGACGCCGGGGTGAACTTCTTCGACACCGCCGACACCTACGGCGCCACCCGCTCCGAGGTCCTGCTCGGTCGTGCGCTAGGGTCGCGGCGCGACGAGGCGGTCATCGCCACCAAGTTCGGCATGCCGGTCGACGACACCCACTTCGGCGCGTCACCCGACTACGTGCGCCAGGCCTGCGACGCGTCGTTGGCGCGTCTAGGGGTCGAGACCATCGATCTCTACCAGCTGCACTACCCCGACGACACCGTGCCGATCGCTGACACCCTCGGTGCGCTGGCCGAGCTGGTGGCCGCCGGCAAAGTGCGTGAGATCGGCTGCTCCAACCTCTCCGCGGCCCAGCTGCGCGAGGCCGCCGCGGCCGCGGGGTCGGGACCAGCGTTCGTCTCGGTCCAGAACCAGTACTCGCTGCTCGCGCGCGACCCCGAACGCGACGGCGTGCTCGACGCCTGCGCGGAGCTGGGACTGGGCTTCCTCCCCTTCTACCCACTGGCCAACGGTCTGCTCACCGGCAAGGTGCGACCGGGCGAGCCGATCCCCGAGGGGACCCGGCTGGCCCTGATGTCGCCCGAGCGCAGCGTGCACTGGCTGAGCGACGAGTTCCAACGCCGCGTGGGCTCCCTGCTGAGCTACGCGCACGACGAGGGCGTGCCCATCCTCTCGCTGGCCTTCTCCTGGCTGACCAGCCACCCGCGCGTCACGTCGGTGATCGCGGGGGCCTCCAGCGCCGAGCAGGTGCGCGCCAACGCCGCCGCGGTGCGCCCGCTGACGGCCCACCAGATCGCCGTGCTCGATGAACTGACGGCCTGACGGCCTGACGACCTCTCGGCCGTCAGGCCCGTCGCAGCGGTCGATCAGGCGGTCTTGACGCTCGCCAGGATCTTGGTGAGGGTGTCCTTGGCGTCGCCGAAGATCAGCGTCGTCTTGGGGTTGTAGAGCAGCTCGTTCTCGATGCCCGCGAAGCCCGGACGCATCGAGCGCTTCAGGAAGAGCACGTTCTCGGCCAGGTCGGCGTTGATGATCGGCATCCCGTAGATCGGCGAGCTCGGGTCGTCCTTGGCCGCCGGGTTCACCGTGTCGTTGGCGCCCACCACCAGGGCCACGTCGGCCGTCTGCAACTCGGAGTTGGCCTCGTCCATCTCCACCAGCTGCTCGTAGGGGACGTTGGCCTCGGCCAGCAGCACGTTCATGTGACCGGGCATGCGTCCGGCCACCGGGTGGATGGCGAAAAAGACCTCGGTGCCCTTGGCCTCGAGCTCGTCGGCGAGCTCGCGCACCACGTGCTGCGCCTGGGCGACCGCCAGGCCGTAGCCGGGGATGATCACGACCCGGCTGGCGTAGCCCAGCAGGATCGCCGCGTCCTCGGGCGAGCCGGAGCGCACGCTGCGACCGTCGGCGCGCGACGCGTCGCCGCTCGCGGTCACGACCGAGCCGAAGGCCGAGAAGAGGATGTTGGGCAGGCTGCGACCCATCGCGGCGCTCATCAGTCGCGTGAGCAAGATGCCCGAGGCGCCGACCAGGGTGCCCGCCACGATCAGCAGGTTCGAGCCCAACGTGAAGCCCGACGCCGCCACCGCCAGGCCGGTGAAGGAGTTGAGCAGCGAGATCAGCACCGGCACGTCGGCCCCGCCGATGGGCAGCACGAAGGCGATCCCCAGCACGAAGGCCAGGATCAGCAGCACCCACAGCAGCAGCGTCGACGGGCTCACCAGGATGATCACGATGAGCGCGAGCGCCCCGAGCCCGATGACCGCGTTGAGGAACTGCTGGCCGGGGTAGGTGACCGGACGACCGGTCATCAGCTCCTGGAGCTTGGCGAAGGCGATCGCGGACCCGGCGAAGGAGACGGTACCGATCAGCACGCCCAGCAGCACCTCGAGCACGACGTAGGTCGCCGGGTGCGTGGACTTGATGTGCACGAACTCGGTGATCGACACCAGCGCCGCGGCCCCGCCGCCCACGCCATTGAAGATCGCCACGAGCTGGGGCATCGCCGTCATCTTGACGAAGCGCGCCACCGGGACGGCGACGATCAGCCCGATGAACATCGCGAGCAGGATCAGGGGCACGTGGTAGAGCGCGTGGCCGTCGACGTACTTGAAGAAGGTCGCCACGATGGCGAGCAGCATGCCCGCCGCGGCGGTCAAGTTGCCCCAGCGAGCGCGCTTAGGGCTCCCCAGCCCCTTCAGTGCGATCAGGAACGTCGTCGCCGAGACGAGGTAGATCAGGTCGATTAGGGTTTCGCGACTCACCGGGCCACCTCGTCACTCGTGTCACTCTTGGTCGGGCGCGCCGCGGGGGCCTTCGCCTTGAACATCTCCAGCATGCGGTCGGTCACCACGAAGCCGCCGACCACGTTCAGCGTGGCCAGGATCACCGCGAGGAACCCCAAAACCTCCTCGACGTTGGTGTTCGCCGAGCCCAGGATGAGCATCGAGCCCACCAGGATGACGCCGTGGATCGCGTTCGAGCCACTCATCAAGGGCGTGTGCAGGATGCTCGGCACCTTGGCGATGATCTCCACGCCGACGAACGCCGTCAGCACGAAGACCGTGGCGTACTGCAACAGGGCGTTACCCATCACGCATTCTCCTTCACTTCGGGGGTAATGGCCTCGTGCGCGACGCCGAGGGCCTCGGCCGTGGGCGCGTGGGTCACCTTCCCGTCACGCGCGACGGTGACTCCGACGACGACCTCGTCGTTCCAGTCCGGCGCCAACTGACCCTTGGCACCGAAGAGCCCGAGCAACTTGAGCACGTTGTTGGCGAACATGAAGCTCGCGCTCGCGCCCATCTCCGACGGGGGGTTCTGCATGCCGACCACGCGCACCCCGTGGTGCTCGACGACCTCGCCGACTCGGGTCAGCTCGCAGTTCCCGCCGCCGTCGGCGGCCATGTCGATCACCAGCGAGCCCTCGCCCATCGCCTCGACCATCGCGGCCGTCACCAGGATCGGCGAGCGCCGACCCGGCACCGCCGCGGTCGTGATCACGATGTCGGCCGCGGCGACCTCGCCGAGCAGCGCCGCCTGCTGGGCGGTGCGCTCCTCCTCGGTCAGCTCGCGCGCGTAGCCGCCCGCGGCGTCGGCCGTGACGCCCAACTTGACGAAGGTGGCACCCGCGGACTCGGCCTCCTCCTTGGCCGCCGAGCGCACGTCGTAGGCGCGCACCTTGGCGCCGAGGCGCTTGGCCGTGGCGATGGCCTGCAGACCAGCCACGCCAACGCCCATGACCAGGACCTTCGCCGGGCGGATGGTGCCCGCCGCGGTCGTCAGCAGCGGGAGGAAGCGGTCGAAGTAGGTGGCACCGGCCAGCGCGGCCCGGTAGCCCGAGACGGTCGCCTGCGAGGACAGCGCGTCCATGTACTGCGCGCGCGAGATGCGCGGCAGCAGGTCGAAACTCGCGATGGTCACGCGCCGCTCCACCAGGACCTTCACGACCTCCAGGTTGAGCAGGGGTGACAGGAACGACAGGTGCAGCGACCCCTGCGCCACGCGGGCGGCCTCCTCCACGGTGGGAGGGTTGACGCGCAGGTTGACGTCCCCGGAGGGCTCGTCCACCACACTCGCCCCCACGGCCTGGTAGGCCTCGTCCGTGAAGTGGGCCGCCTGGCCCGCCCCGCGCTGGACGAGCACGGTCCATCCGTCGCCGACGAGTGACTTGACGGCGTCGGGCGTCAAAGCGACCCGCGTCTCACCCTCGCGCGACTCTCGAAAGAGAGCAATATTCATAACGTAGTTTCTAGCAGTCCGCCCACGGGGCTCCCCTAGGGACGAATGTCAGTGTTTGGCCCCGCGCGGCGCCGACCCGGCGACGATCTCCTCGGCGACGCGCGCCGGGTCCTCCACCATCATCCAGTGCCCGAGCCCCTCGAGGCGTCGGTAGGTGAACCCGTTGACGCAGTAGGGGGCGGAGTCGACCATCTGCGCCTCGATCAGCGCCGCGTCGCCGCTGGACCACAGGCCGCGGGTGGGCGCCAGGATCGGGGGCAGGGTCGGCAGGTCGCTGACGAACGCGTCGGGCGCCAGGTTCGCCCGATACCAGAGCAGATGCGTGGTCATCTGCCCGTCGCGCTCGAGTTCGGCGATGACCTCCTCGACGCGGGGGTGGCCCAGCCAGTGACGCATCGCGTCGTAGTCGCGGTGGCGCAGGAACAGCTCGCCCAGCCCCTCCTGGGCGAAGAGCAGCGCGTACCAGCTGCGCGCCGCCTGGGCGACCCCCGCACCGCGAAACGCCCGGGGATGGCCCACCGAGAGCACGACGAGGCGCTCGACCAGCTCGGGGCGTCGCGCCGCCACCACCCACGCCAGGCTGGCCCCCCAGTCGTGGCCCACCAGGGTGACCGGACCACCCCCCAGCGCCGCGATCAGTGCGACCACGTCGCCCACCAGGTGGACCATGGCGTAGTCGGCGACGTCGCGCGGCTTGTCACTGACCCCGCAGCCGCGCAGGTCCGGCGTGGCCACCCGGTACCCGGCGGCCACGAGTCGCGGCGTCACCTCGCGCCAGAGCGCCGACGTGTCCGGCCACCCGTGCAGCGCCAGCAGCGTGGGCCCGGCGCCGACCACCTCGCCGCGCAGCGTCACGCCGTCGTGGTCGACCGCGAAGTGCGCCATCGGGTGATGGTAGCCCGGGCTCGCCAGCGACTAGACACGAGGCGTGGATCTCGCGCGCGTCGCCGTCACCTCCCCCGTGGGGACCTGGGGGGTGGAGGGGGACGAGTTCGGCGTCACGCGGGTATACATGCCCAATGAGCCCTTCGCGCCCACCGCCTCGGGCTTCGCGCCGGTCGAGGACGCGGCGGACCAGCTCACGCAGTACTTCGCCGGTCGGCGCCGGTCCTTCGCCGTCACGCTCGCCCCGGTGGCGAGCTCCGACTTTCGCCGCCGGGTCTGGGCGACCCTGGCCGCGATCCCCTACGGCGAGGTCCGCTCCTACGGCCAGGTGGCCGCCGCGATCGGCGATCCGCGCGCCGCGCGCGCGGTCGGCAACGCCAACCACGCCAACCCCTGGCCGATCGTCGTGCCATGTCACCGCGTGGTCGCGAGCGACGGGCTCGGCGGCTACGGTGGCGGACTCGGCGTGAAGCGCTTCCTGCTCGCCCTCGAGGGTGCGCCGCTCGCGCCGGCCGCTCGCTGAGCCGACGCCGCTCGCTGAACCGGGGACGCTCACAGGCTCTTCGGCGCGACGTCGGGCAACGCCACACGCGTGGCGCGCACCTCGCGGATCGCCAGGTGCGAGAGCACGAACATCGCGCCCGCCGCCGGGATCTCCACGACCACGGCCAGCACCACGCTCTGGAGCAGGTCGCCGTGGCGGGCCGTCGTGACGTCGAACCACGCGTCGACGACCAGCAGCGTGCCCGTGATGGTCGCGAAGAGGATCAGTGTCGCGCGACGGCGCCACGCCGCCCACGCCGTGGCGAGCAGCATGACGATCTCCGCGACGTCCAGGCCCACCCACGCCAGGCGCCAGTGATTCGCGACGTAGTGGCGCGGCAGGCTCCACCCTAGGAACACGGTCCAGGCCATCTCCAGCACCGCCGCCACCATCAGCAGCGACAGGAGCCGGGGGCGGCGCGCCACCACGGCCTAGTGCGCGGCCGCCGGGTCGGCGAGTGCCACGGCCATGGCCCGAACCCCCTCGAGCAGCGCCGCGCGCGCGTCGTCACCGAGGGGATCCAGGTAGCGCGCCATCGCCTCGTCGGTCAAGGCCTCGGCTCGCTCCTTGCGGGCCGTCAAATCCGCCGTCACCCGCGGCGCGTCGCTCTCGGCGTAGCCGTGCAGCGCGAAGACCCCCGGGTCCTGCAGGTAGCACGCCTCGAGCGGCGTCAGCCCGGCCCGCGACACGGCCTCGACGTGCACGGCGCCGCGCAGTTCGCGCAGCGCGATGGTCGCCCGGTACGCCACGGGGCGTACGTCGTGCGACTCGTCCCACGCGCGGTAGCCGTCCACGAGGGGGTAGCGGCCCACCTCCACGCCGTCGAGCACCTCGCGCGCGACGCGCGCGACGTCGGCCAGAGTCCCGGGGGCGACCCCGGCGAAGGACTGGTCGGCGAAGGCGTTCGCGGCCTCCAGGTGCGCCGCGGCGGTCGTCGCGGGATCGTGCGTGGCGCGCGGCTGGGTGTAGATCAGGTCGATCACGCCCGGGTGGAAGAAGGCGAAGACGCTCTCGACCACGGCCGGCTCGACGTCGCCCATCACACCGGCGCGACCGAGCCCGTAGAACTGGTAGACGTTGAGCCCGAGCGCGGACGCGCGCTCGCGGGTCCCCTCGGCGAAGTAGAAGGCCGCGCCGAGGGACTGGATCGGGTCGGCGAGGGCGGCGGCGAGTTCACGGGCGTCCATGCCCGCACACTACCGGGGTCGGCGCCGGGACCTCACGCGGTCTCACCCGCCGCGGCCACGTCCACCCGCACGCGCAGCTCGACCAACGAGCCGCTCGCCACCTCCACGAAGCGCGCCGCACCGCCGTAGCGGCGCACGATGTCGGTGACGATGGATAGCCCCAGTCCGGTGCCGCCCGACTGTCGCGTGCGCGCGGGGTCGGCCCGCACGAAGCGCTCGAAGAACCGCGCACTGGTCGCGACGTCCACGCCGTCGCCGTCGTCGGCCACGCGCACCACCGCGCTGTCGCCGTCGTAGGACGACGCCAGGCGCAGCTCGTGGTGCGCGTAGCGCGCCGCGTTGTCCACGACGTTGCGGATCATGCGCTTGAAGAGGTCGGGGTCGCCCATCACGCGCGTCGGCTGCACCTCCGAGGTGTCCACCTCCAGCTCGTGGATCGTGCGGATGCGAGTCGCCTCCTCGAAGAGGATGTCGTCCAGATCGACGTCCACGCGACGCACCTCGAGACGGCGCTCGTCGTGACGAGCCAGCCAGAACAGGTTGTCGATCAGTCCGTCGAGGCGACGCCCCTCACGCAGGATTACCTCGGCCACCGTGGGCCAGTCGGCGCGCGCGGGGTCGTCGGCGGCCCGCTGGGCGGTCGCGAGCAGCGTGGTGAGGGGACTGCGCAGCTCGTGGCTGGCGTTCGAGACGAACTCCTGCTGGAAGGTCGAGGACGCCTCCAGGCGGTCCAGCATCTCGTTCACCGTGCGCGCCAGACGGGCGATCTCGTCGTCGCCACCGGTCAGCGGCACCCGCTCGGAGAGGTCGCGGGCCGCGATCGCGTCCACGCGACGACGGATCGACTCGACCGGGGCCAGGGCCAACCCGATGCCCAGCCAGATCAGCCCCCCCGACAGCAGGAGCAGCAGGGGGAAGGAGACCGCCACGCTGGCCAGCAGCACACCCACGCTGTGGTTGATCGAGGTGCCGTAGACGTACCCGAAGATCAGGCCCGGGCCACGGCTGGTCACCAGACTCTGGGCCAGACCCTGGCTCAGCTGGGACAGCACGGTGCGCGCCCGGGCGCCCGTCGACGCGACCACGTCGTACCCGGTGCTCGCGGCGATCGAGAGCCTCGCGCGCGCCAGCACCGGCGCGTCGATGATGGCCGAGCTGGCGGCCCAGACCCGAGTCCCGGCCGGATTGGTCACCTGCACCACGACGTCGCCGTGCATCGGCAGCGACACGACTCGCTCACCGAGGTGCTTCGTGGCGAGCTGGGCCTCGGTCTGGGCCATGGCCGACACGACCTGGCTGCCGGCGTTGTGCTCGAGGGTGCGGTGAACCAGGCTGACCAGCGCCACGCCGGTGAAGGTCAGGACGACGGCGATCGACGCGACGAAGAACAGGGTCAGTCGCGCCCGGATGGACAGCTCTCGCCGCAGGCGCATCAGGCCTCGCGCACGCTGTACCCCACCCCGCGCACGGTGCGGATAATGGACGGCTGATCGGGCACGTCGATCTTGCGTCGCAGGTAGCCGATGTACACCTCGACGATGTTGGGATCGCCGTCAAAGGTGCTGCCCCACACCGCCTCGAGGATGTCGCTCTTGACGATCGAGCCCTCGGCGTGGTTCATCAGGTACTCGAGCAGGGCGAACTCGCGCGGCGTGAGTGTGACCTGTCGCCCGTGGGCCACGACCTTGCGGGTCACCGGGTCCAGGGTGAACGGTCCGACCACCAGCGGCTGGGGCCGTTCGCGGTCGTGGCGACGCAGCAGCGCGTGCACCCGCGCCAGCAGGATCGACCGCTCGAAGGGCTTGCGCAAGAAGTCGTCGGCCCCCACCTCGAGCCCCTCGACCTCGTCGAGCTCGCCGTCCTTGGCCGTGAGCATCAACAGGGGCGTGTGCACGCCCGCGTGGCGTAGGTCGAGGCAGACGCTGAAGCCGTTGCGCTTGGGCAGCATGATATCGAGCACGATCACCGCGTACTCCCCGCGTAGCGCCTCGAGGTAGCCGGACTCCCCGTCGTGACGCTGCTCCACCGCGAAGCCCTCGTCGCCCAGCAGGTCCGCGACCGCCTGGGCGAGGGCCAAGTCGTCCTCGATCACCAGTATCCGGCGACGGTCGTCACTCATGTCAGGTAGAGATTACCGCCCGACTCGACAACGTCGAGGCGGGTGAGACCGTGCGGCGCCGGTCCCACCAGGACCGCCCCGGTGACCACGTCGAACTGGGATCCGTGACAGGGGCACTGGATGATGTCCTGGGCCGGGTCGTAGCCCACCGTGCACCCCGCGTGCGGGCATACAGCGTTGAACGCGTCGAACTGCCCGCGCACCGGCTGGATCACGATCCCCGGGTCGCCGTTAGCCGCGATCGTGAAGGTGGCCGCGTTGCGCACCGGAACGTCCGTCGCGGGGCCGAGCATCACCCCCGGGCCGCCGGCCGTCGCCGTCGAGGGCGTCGTCACGGTGTCGCGCAGCTGGTGCGGCGCCACCGGCGGCGGCGCGCCACCGATCGCCCGACCGATCCCGGCGGCCGCCGCGGCCACGAAGCTCGCGGTCGCGCCCACCAGCGTCGCCAAGCCGACGCCGAGCAGCAGCGCCCGACGGTCCGTGGCGTGGCGCGCGCCAGGGGCGGTGGACTCCGCGAGGTCCTCGGCCAGGACCGGGCAGGCGCCCGCCTCGCAGGCTAGGCCCCCGCGCGCGTCGCAGAGCCCCGCGTGAAAGTGTCCGCAGAGCCGCTGGACCTGCGCGAAGGCGATGGGGACCAGCACCGGCGACGGCGTGTGCTCCACGACGGCGGCGCGGCGCGCGGTCCAGCCGTCGATCGAGGTCCGCGATCCCCCGCCCGCCACCACGAAGGGCAGCCAGGCGAAGAAGAAGACGAGGTCGGCCCCCGTGTAGTAGGGCGACGCGTGGAAGCTCACCGTGAGGAAGAGGCTGAAGGCGAGCACCGCGCCGCCCACCGCGGCCACCCGCGTCCACAGGCCCACCAGCGTCGCCACGCCGATCGCCACCTCGGCGATCGCGATCACGATCCCCAGTGGCGTAGCGAGGCCCACCAGGTGCGCGACGAGGGCGCGAATCGGGCTCACCCGCGCCGCGGCGACCAGCTGGGCGTGGATCGACGACGGGCTCGCGGCGTTGAAGAAGTTGGGGTTCGCGAGCTTCTGCAGCCCCGCGAAGGTGAAGGTGACCCCGAGGAAGAGTCGCAAGGGCACCAGGGCCCACTCCGCGAGGGCCCAGGCCCGCACCGGGGCGCCGAAGGGCGGTCGGCGGGCCGCACGGGACGTCGACGGCGAGTCGTCACGGGAAGGGGACACGCTCCATCGTGACACAGCCGCACCGCGACCTCGAGCGCACCACCCCGATCGTCGCGTCAGCTCCCCTCCGATCACTCATCGGGGATCCGCGTGGCCACCGGCGACCATCCGTCGGCTCGTCGATCCGGCACGTGGACGGCCGGATGAGCACACTCTCGCACACATCGTCGTGGTAGCCCGCACCACGCCAGCCGGGTCAGAGTTCTACTCTCCTTAGCGACTTATAAAGTATTTGCTATAACCAACTGAGCAAGGTGCGGAAGGTACAACTCACTGCGAGACGGGAAAGTCGGGCATCCAACGCTTCATGAAGGCGTCGAACATCGGCACGGTGAAGTCAACCTCACCGTAGCGAGGGGAGTAGCACAGCGCCTTCTTGATGAGGCCATCTCTCGTCGGGCCGAGGGCGGTCGACGGCTTGCCCAGCAACTTTGCCACCTCCCCTGATCGAGCGGGGCCGGGTCCCAACTCCGCAATGGCGCGAAGGTACAGGCGCTCGGCGTCGGTCGTGTGGCCCGTGCGAACCCGAAAGAAGCCGTCGTCCAACTCGGCGGTGCCGACGCGAAGGCTCGCGTGAACGTCCTCTTCGGTGATTCGCTCCGGTCCGGCCGCGATGTTCCACGCCTGCTTGCCGAACTCCTGCAGGAAATAGGGGTAGCCACCGGTAACCCGCAGGACCTCGTCCAGTGCGCCCTCGTCCCAGTGCACGCCGTCGTCAGCGGCGGGAACCGTCAAGGCTTCTCGGGCCTGGCTCGGGGGTAGCGAGCCGACGATGGGGAACGTAAACAGACGCTCGGCGTAGGACTTGGCCTCTCCGGTCAGTGTCGCCAGCGAGGGCAGTCCGGCACCCGCCACGATCACGGGGAGTTGGAGTTGGGCCGCGCGATGCAGGCCCATGACGAGTGCCTCGAGGACGTGACGGCTCACGTACTGCAGTTCGTCGATCGTGAGCAGTACGCCGGTTCCGTGATCGCGTGCGACCTCGCCCAGTTCGACGAAGAGACCTGACAGGTCGACGGCGAGATCGCCCGAGTCGGCCGGCCCGAACACCGCATCCACGTCGATATAGATCTCCGGGCCGTTGGGCAGCCGAAGGCTGAAAGCCTTGAGCACCCCCAGTGCCCGCGTGACCCGTTCGCCAATTCTCTTACGGGCGTCCATCGCCAGAAGCACACGACGGAAGGCGGCGACGAGACGCGTAGCCAGATCCCCGTCCTCGCTCACCTCGATGTGCTCGTGAAAGAAGCCGCGCGACTCCGCCAGGATCTCGAATTCATTGAGCATCACCGTCTTGCCGACACCGCGCAGTCCGGTGAGCATCTGGCTCCGGCCATCACGACCCTTCAGCAACCGCTGGAGAGCCACGTCCATGGCGTCGATCTGCTCCTCACGCCCAACCAGGGCGGGAGGGCGGGTGCCGGCGCCGGGACTGTACGGATTGTTCACGGCGTCCACGGCCGAAGCCTACCGAGTTTTCGCTGTTATAGCGATATCCTTATAACTTTGGCACCAAGGTCAACCGTCGGACGGCAACGCCGCACCAGAGACCCCCGATCGCTTCTCTTTATTAGCGCGCGCTTACTCGACCCTCGACAACAATGGACGAGTGCTCGTCGCCTCGATCATCTCGTTCGTCCTGAGCGAGATTCACCGACTCCCCGGTGGGCTCGTCTACGGGCTGGTCGCACTACTCGTCTTCGGCGAGGCGGCGCTGTTCATCGGCTTCGTGCTGCCCGGTGAGACCTCCGTGCTGGTAGCCGGCGTCGTCGCCAGCCAGGGTCACGTCAACGTCGTGGCCCTGTGCGCGCTGGTGGTCGTCGCGGCGATCGTGGGCGACTCGGTCGGCTACGGGGTCGGTCGCCGCTACGGCGAGGCCATCACCCGCCTGCCCGTGGTGCGTCACCGGCGCGCCGAGTTGGACCGAGCCCTCGCCGGGCTGCGCCGTCGCGGTTCGCTCTACGTCGTGCTCGGACGTTTCACCGCCTTCCTGCGCGCGGTCATGCCGGGACTCGCCGGCATGAGCAAGATGCACTACCGCCGCTTCCTCGTCGCCAACTCCCTGGGGGCGCTGATCTGGGGCGTCACCTACACGCTGCTCGGCTACTTCGCCGGCTCGGCTCTCGGTCAGATCGAGACGTGGTCCAGCTGGCTCGCGACCGGGCTGGTGGTGGTCGTCCTGGCGGCGCTGGTCGCCCTGTACCTGTGGCGCCGACGCCGGGAACACCGCGACGGTGTCGACGCGCCCGAGCCCGACGACGACTCAGACCAGCGCGTCGAGTAGCCGGGACGCCGGCCCCGGCGACCAGGTGCCGCCCACGCGCACCAGCAACCCGGCGGCCGCGGCCGTCGGACCCCGCCCGGCCACCAGCGAGCGCAGATGCACCTCGTCGACGCCCCCCGAGCGCAGCGCCAGGGGATCGACGCGCGGCCCGAGGGACACCTCACGGTACGAACGCACGAGACGCGGTCCGACCAGCTCGTCCTCGACCAGCCGAGCGCGCACCTCGGCGAGATTCTCGACCACGTCGCGTGCGTCGCGGCGTGCGCGCGTGCGCCAGGGCGGCGCGCTCGCGTCACGGTACCCGGCCGCGAGCCACGCCGGGTCAGCGACCACCACGACGCCAGTCACGAGGGGCAGGCGGGACACCACCTCGCGCGCGTGATCGACCAGGCGCTCGCGGACCCACGGCGCCAGCCACGCCTCCGGGCCCAGCCACGACGGCCACGCCCGGTCCACGATCGCCACCGTGACCAACAGGTCGCGCGACCGCGCGTGGCGCACCAGCCGGTCGTAGCGCGCGAAGGCCTCGTCATCGATCTCTCCCGGGCGGGGCTCGACGCGCGCCCACTCGACGCTGAGGCGCAGCCCGTCGATCGCCAGCGTCCGGGTCGCGTCCACCACGCTCTCGTAGTCGTGCCAGAGGCCCTCCCCGGGGCCGGGGCCGGCGTGACGACCCAGGGCGATGGTCGGCGCGAAGCAGGTCGCCGGTCCGTCGGGAGTGTCCAGTCCCCCCTCCACCGCGTAGCCGTCCAGGGCCGCCAGGATCCGCGCGCTCGCCACCGGGTCAGTCTGGCATCCGCGCCGCTCGCCGCGCGACCACTCCTCGTGCGAGCGCTAGCGTCGCACGTGTTCGAGTGATCCGAAGGAGGACCCATGGGCGACGAGGTGCTGAGCGAGCGGCGAGGTCACGTCCAGCTGCTCACGATCAACCGTCCCGAGGCGCGCAACGCCATCAACCGAGCCACGGCGCTCGCCCTCGGGGGCCAGCTCGACGAGGCCGAGCGCGACGACGACGTGTGGGTGGTGGTGCTGACCGGAGCGGGTGACAAGGCGTTCTCGGCCGGGATGGACCTGAAGGCCTTCGCCCAGGGGGAGGTGCCCATCACCGACCAGGGCTTCGCGGGCGTCACGAACCGCGACTTTCCCAAGCCGCTCATCTGCGCGGCCAACGGGTCGGCGCTGGCCGGCGGCTTCGAGATCATGATCAGCTGCGACATGGTGATCGCGGCCGACCACGCCCGCTTCGGCATCCCCGAGGCCTCGCGCGGCCTGATCGCGGGCGGCGGCGGCCTCATTCGCCTGCCCAAGCTGGTTCCCCTGGCCGTCGCCTACGAGATGGCCCTCACGGCCGACCCGATCGATGCCGCACGCGCCTACGAGCTGGGACTCGTGAACCGCGTCGTCCCCGGTCCCGACGTGCTCGAGGCGGCGATGGCCCTGGCCGAGCGGATCGCCGCCAACGCGCCGCTGGCGGTGCGCACCTCCAAGGCGGTGATGAAGCGCGCCCGCGAGCTCACCGAGGCCGAGTCCTGGCCGGTCAACAACGAGGCCTTCGCGAGGATCGGCGCGAGCGCCGACGCGTTGGAGGGGGCGATAGCCTTCGCCGAGAAGCGCCCCGCGCGCTGGTCGGGGGCGTAAGTGGTCGCGGCGGACGCGCTTCAGTTGGCGGGGTGGCTCGACGTCACCCGGCTCAGTCTGCACGTCCTCGCGGCGTCGGTCTGGGTCGGCGGGCAGCTGGTGCTCGCCGGGCTGGTGCCCACGGTGCGCGGCTTCGGCGGCGACGCCACCAAGCGCGTCGCCGTGGCCTTCGGCCGGCTCACCTGGCCCGCCTACTGGCTCCTGCTCGCGACGGGGGTCTGGAACTACCTCGCCATCGATCCCGGCGCCGCCACCACCAGCTGGAACGTCGCCTTCGCCGTGAAGATGGTCTGCGTCGTCGTGGCCGGCGTGGGGTCCTACCTGCACACGAGGGCCACCAGCGCTCGCTCGCGGGGCGTCTGGGCCGGTCTGGGCACCCTCGGCGCGATCCTCGCGCTGATCCTTGGCGTCGCGTTGACCGGCTAGGGACGCGCCCACTCGAGAGACGAGCGACCGTAGGCACGCGGCGGACGAGCCGCCCAGCGTCGTGGCGGACCACGCAACCGGTAAGAGCGCTACAGTGACGGTACGCACGTCAAAGGAGTAGGTCGTGTTATTTGGTGAAATCTTCGGCCCGGATCTACTGATCGTCGTCATCATCGTCGCGGTGTTGGTCTTCGGCGGCGGGGCCATCCCCAAGTTGGCTCGCAACCTCGGCACCGCGAAGAGCGAGTTCGAGAAGGGTCTCAAAGAGGCGAAGTCGACCGGCGACGCGGCCCAGGCCAGCGACGTGGCGAAGACGACGCCGAGCGACACCGAGCAGTAATCTCGGCGTGAACGCCGTCGAGTTGGCCGATCGCCTCTGGCGCGGCGAGGTCAGCACCGCGGAGCACCACCCCGTCATCGCCAGTGGCGACCTCGTGGAGGTAACCGATGGCGTGGCGTTCCTGCCCAGTTTCGCCAACGTCAGCGCTCTGACGACCGACGACGGCCTTCTTCTGGTCGACACCGGGTCCTCGTTGACGGCGGCGCACGTCCACGAGCAGATCCGGCACTGGACCAGTCAGCCACTCGACACCGCGGTCTTCTCTCACGGGCACATCGACCACGTCTTTGGCGTCGGTCTCTTCGAGGAGGAGGCCCGCACCCACGGCTGGCCCGCACCCCGAGTCGTCGCCCACGAGCACGTCCCCGCGCGCTTCGACCGCTACGTCCTCACCGCGGGCTACAACCAGGTGATCAACCGACGCCAGTTCGGGTTCAAGGATCTCGTGTGGCCGACCGAGTACCGCTACCCCGACGAGGTCTACCACCACGAGCGCACGCTCACGATCGGCTCGCTCGACGTGCACCTGCGCCACGAGCGTGGCGAGACCGATGACGCGACGGTCACCTGGATCCCCTCGCGCCAGGTGCTGTACACCGGCGACCTCTTCGTGTGGTCGAGCCCCAACGCGGGCAACCCCCAGAAGGTCCAGCGCTACCCACGCGAGTGGGCCCAGGCGCTACGGCGCATGAGCGAGTTGGGCGCGCACTACCTGCTGCCGGGTCACGGCACGCCCGTGATCGGCGAGCAGCGCGTCCACCAGGCGTTGAGCGAGACGGCCCAGTACCTCGAGAGCATCGTCGACCAGACCCTGGCGATGATGAACGAGGGAGCCCGACTCTCGGACGTCCTGAGCGCGGTCGTCCCCCCGGCGCACCTGGCGGACCGACCATTCCTCCAGCCGGTCTACGACGAGCCCGAGTTCATCGTGCGCAACGTCTGGCGCCTCTACGGCGGGTGGTGGGACGGCAACCCGGCCACCCTCAAGCCCGCGAGCGATCGGCGCCTGGCCGCGGAGATGGCCGACCTCGCGGGCGGGGCGGCCCGACTGGCCGCACGCGCGGAACAGCTGCTGGACGAGGGGACGCCCGAGGGCGAGCGCCTGTCGGCCCACCTCATCGAGACGGCCTGGCTGGCCGCGCCCGACGACCCGGCCATCGCCCGGGCTCGCCAGCGAATCTTCACCGTCCGTGCCGAGCGCGCGACGTCGACGATGGCGCGCGGCATCTTCCAGTGGGCCGCGCGCGAGAGCGTCGGCCAGGAGTACTGACGCGCCCTACGAATAATAAGTGACTTCACATCTTGCGACCAGTGGGGCCGGGAGGGTGCTCGCTAAGGTGCTCTCGTGGAATCACCCGCCCTGTCCCCCCAGGGTGTAACGGCTCGCGCACGTCGCTGGCGTCGTATCCGCCGAGTCGCTGCACTCCCGCTGGCCGCCCTGGCCCTGTCGGGGTGCACCGTGCCGTCCTTCGGGGCGAGCCCCGGGGCCACCCAGTCGAGCCGCTCGGTCTTCCACCTGTGGCAGGGCTTCTCCATCCTCGCCGTGATCATCGGCGGGCTGGTCGTGGCCCTCATCCTCTGGTCGGTCGTGCGCTACCGGCGCCGCGACGACACCATCCCCACGCAGTCCCAGTACCACATCCCGCTGGAGCTCACCTACACCATCGTGCCCTTCCTCATCATCTTCGGCCTGTTCGCCGCCACGATGGTGGTCGAGAACAAGGAGCTGGCCAACCCGACGACCAAGGTCACCGTTGACGTCAACGCCTTCCAGTGGGGCTGGCGCTTCACCTACCCGGGCCACAACGCCATGGTGATCGGCCAGACGACCCAGGACCCGGAGATGGTGATCCCGGTCAACACCAACGTCCACATCAATCTGACCTCGAGCGACGTGGTGCACGGCTTCTACGTCCACGCCTTCAACTTCTCGCGCTACGCGCTGCCCGGCGTGCTCAACCAGTTCACCTTCCGCGCGGTACAGACCGGCACCTTCGACGGGCAGTGCTCGCAGCTCTGCGGTCTGTACCACTCGCTCATGTTCTTCCGCGTCAAGGTCGTCACCCCCGCGCAGTACCAGACGTGGCTCGCCACCTTCACCACCCCGACGGCGGCGTCCGCGGCCGCCGCCGCGCAGAAGGCTCTCCAGGGCCAGAGCGCCACCTACGTGCCCACGAGAGTCACCACGAGCCGAGGAGCCAACTGATGACCGAAGTCCTCGACCGTCCGCTGCTCACCCCCGATCACTCGCCCCACGAGGAGCACGGGCCGAGCGGCCTGCTCAAGTGGCTGACCACGACCGACCACAAGATCATCGGGCTGTCCTACACCGTCACCTCGGTGGTGATGCTGGTCATCGGCGGCGCGCTGGCCGAGATGATCCGCTTCCAGCTCACGACCCCCAACGGCACGCTGGTCTCGCTCGCCCAGTACAACGAGCTGTTCACGATGCACGGCTCGGTGATGATCTACCTCTTCGCCGGGCCCTTCGCCTTCGGCGCCCTGGCCAACATCATGGTGCCGATCCAAATCGGCGCCCCGGATATGGCCTTCCCGCGACTCAACGCGCTGTCGTACTGGCTCTACCTCATGGGCTCGATCACGATGCTGTCGGGCTTCTTCACCGCGGGCGGGGCGGCCAACTTCGGGTGGGTCGCCTACGCCCCGCTGTCCAACTCCACCTACACCCCCGGCGCGGGCGCCGACCTGTGGATCGGCGGGCTGCTGCTGACGGGATTCTCGGCCATCTTCACCGGGGTGAACCTGGTGGCGACCATCTTCTACCTGCGCGCACCGGGCATGACGATGTTCCGCATGCCGATCTTCACCTGGAACATGCTGGTCACCGCGATCCTCATCCTCCTGGCGTTCCCGGTGCTGACCGCCGGGCTGATCATGCTCTACTGCGACCGGCACTTCGGCACCCACATCTTCTCGGTCGCCGGCGGGGGCGTGCCAGTGCTCTGGCAACATATCTTCTGGTTCTGGGGCCATCCGGAGGTCTATATCCTGGCGCTGCCCTTCTTCGGCATGGTCACCGAGATCCTGGCCGTCTTCTCGCGCAAGCCGGTCTTCGGCTACAAGGGCATGGTCTTCGCGACCCTGTCCATCGGCGCCTTGTCGCTGGGCGTGTGGGCCCACCACATGTTCACCACCGGCGTCGTGCTGCTCCCCTTCTTCTCGATCATGAGCCTGCTGATCGCGGTGCCCACCGGCATCAAGATCTTCAATTGGATCGGCACGATATGGCGAGGCCAAATCTGGTTCTCGACGGCGATGCTGATGGCCATCGGCTTCGTGATCACCTTCCTCATCGGCGGGCTCACGGGGGTCTACCTGGCCAGCCCGCCGCTGGACTTCTTCACTCACGACACCTACTTCGTCGTCGCCCACTTCCACTCGGTGGTGATGGCCCTGGTGCTCGGCGGCATGGGTGCCCTCTACTACTGGGGCCCCAAGATCACCGGCTACCTGCTCAACGAGGCCATCGGCAAGATCCAGTTCTGGTTCCTGTTCCTCGGCATCCAGGTCTTCACGATCCCGATGTACATGCTCGGCCTCGACGGCATGCCGCGGCGCATGGCGGTCTACCCCCACGACCCGCAGTGGCAGACCCTGAACGACATCTCCACCGTGGGTGCCGTGATGATCGGCCTGTCCACGGCGATCTTCGTGGTCAACATCGTCGTCAGCTGGAAGAAGTACCCGGCCGGTGACAACCCGTGGGACGGCCAGACCCTCGAGTGGTTCACCACCTCGCCGCCGCCGCACCACAACTTCTACCGCCTGCCCCAGATCCGCTCCGAGCGCCCGACGTGGGACTACAACCACCCCGAGCACCGCTCGATTGGCCACACCACACCGGAGCCCCCGCGCGAGTCCGAGAGGACGTCCTCGTGAAGGTCGAGTCCAAGATCATGCTCGGCCTCGGGCTCTTCTTCGGCGTGATCGTCGCCGTCTACTGGTTCTGGGGGCACGACAACACGGGCAGCGTCATGATCTTCGGCGGCATGCTGCTCGGCTTCCTGCCCGGCGGCTACTACTGGTGGTGGAGCCGGCGCATGGCGGCGCGCCCCGAGGACGACCCCCAGGCGACCCAGGCCCAGGGCGCCGGCGTCGTCGGCGCCTTCCCCGCGACCTCCATCTGGCCCTTCACCCTGGCGATGGGCTCGTTCTTCGTGGTGCTGGCGCTGGTCTTCGGCATCTGGTTCCTGGTTCCCGGCCTCGCGCTGGTGATCTGGGCGGCCTTCGGCGGCGTCGCCGAGTCGCGTCGCGGCGGGCGCGTCTAGCCTCTCCGCCTCCCCGGATCCGCACCGGCGTCCGTTACCCTTGAGTGGTGCGCGCGCGCTGGACCCGCGGGGTCGTCCGATGGCGAGTCCTCGTCATCGTGCTCTGGCTCGGCGCCCTCGCCCTCGGAGCCTGGTCCGCGCCGCGTTTGTCGTCGCGGCTCACCACCTCGCTCAGCGTCCCCGGCTCCTCCTCGGCGCGAGCCAACGCGATCCTGATTCACGCCTTCCACGACAACGTCGAGGGCACCTTCACGGTCGTGGCCCCCCTGCGCGGACCGCGCGCGCGCGTCGAGCGCGACGTCGCGCGCGCCGCGAGAGTGCTCGCGCGCGCCACCGTCACCCAGCAGCGCGTGGTGGGTGCACGCCTCTACGCCACGATCGACACGCCCCTGTCCCTGGAGCGAGCGGCGGCGGCCACGCCGGCGCTGCGCCACGCCCTCGAGCGTGCGGGGCTGCACGGCGCGCTGGTCACCGGGCCGCCGGCGCTGCAGTACGACCTCACCCCCGTGCTCGCGACGGACCTGCACCGCGGGGAGGTCCTCGCCCTGGTCCTCGCCCTGGTCCTGCTGCTCGCCGTCCTGGGGCTCTCCTGGGCGGTGATCGTGCCCTTCGTGGTCGCCCTCGCCGTGAGTGGCACCGCCCTCGCCGTGCTGTACCTGCTCAGCGCACGCGTCGTCCTGGTGCTCTACGTCCCCAACGTGGTCGAGCTGATCGGACTCGGCCTGGCGATCGACTACTCGCTGCTGATGGTCCACCGCTTTCGGGCCGAGCTGAGCGACCCCGCCGCGGACTCGATGGCGGCCCTGACCGCCACCATGGCCACCGCCGGACGAACCGTCATCGTGTCGGGCGTCGCCTTCGCGATCGGCCTGGCCACGATGCTCCTGGTGCCCGTGCCCTTCGTGCGCTCGCTGGGGGTCGCCAGCCTGGTCGTGCCGGTGGTGTCGCTGGCCGCCGCCCTCACGCTCCAGCCGGCGCTGCTCTCACTGCTCGGACGGCGCGGTGTGCGCGCCGTCGGCTACCGCGGACTGGTCGCGCGGCGCGCCTCGACGCGCGGGGCCTGGGCGCACATCGCGCGCACCGCGACGCGCCGTCCCGTCGTCACGCTGGTCGGTGCCGTCGTCGTGCTCGGCGCCCTGGGGTACTCGGTGACCGGATTCCAGGTCACGCCCGGATCTCTGACGGCCCTGCCCTCGAACCTGCCCTCCGCACGGGGCCTGGCGATCGTACGCACCCACGTGGGACCCGGTTTCGTCGCCCCCCTCGACATCGTGATCGACACCGGCGCCCCCCACCGCGTCGCCACCCCCGCCGCGCAACGCGCCGAGCTGCGCCTCGCCGAGGCCGTGCTGAAGAGCCCCGAGGTGCTGATCGTGGCCATCGGGTCCCACGCGCCCTACGTCGACCCGACCGGCCGCTACGAGCAGATCCTCGTCGTGAGCAGCCACGACCTCGGGGCCGAGCCCACCCAGCGTCTCGTGGCCCGTGTGCGCACCCTGATCGCCCGCGCGCGCTTCCCCGCGGGCACCCACGTCTCCCTCGGCGGCGGTCCGGCCCAGGGGGTCGACTTCCTCACCGTGATCTACGGCGCCCTCCCGTGGATCGTCGCACTGGCGCTGGCGCTGGCGTTCCTCACCCTGGCGTGGGCCTTTCGCTCACTGGTCATCGCACTGGTCGCGGTCGTGCTCGACCTCGTCTCGGTGGCCACCGCCTACGGCGTGATGGTGGCCGTCTTTCGCGACGGCGTCGGTGCGTCGTGGCTGGGCACCTACCACGTCAGCCAGCTCGAGGGCTGGGTGCCGGTCTTCATCTTCGCGATGCTCTTCGGCCTGTCGATGGACTACGAGGTCTTCATCGTCGCGCGCGTACGCGAGGCCCACGACCGCGGCGTCGCCACCGCCGCGGCGATCGTCGAGGGACTCGCCACCACCGGCGGCGTGGTCTCGAGCGCGGCGGTGATCATGGTGGGTGCCGTCGCGGGCCTGGTGCTCGGGCGCGTCGCCGGGCTCCAGGAGCTGGGCGTGGGGCTCGCGGCGGGCGTGCTGATCGACGCGACCATCGTGCGCGGGCTGCTCCTGCCCAGCGTCATGGCGCTGCTCGGCGACGCGAACTGGTGGGCGCCTCGGGGTTTCACGCGTCACGCGAGCAACCCCCCGTCACCCCTCGAGGAGGGGTGACGGGGGGTTGGCGAGGTCGGGCGACCTACTTGACGACGCGAATCGCCAGGTGGATTGCGGGGACCTGGTACCCGAGCGCGAGACCCGGGAAGTTGGTGCCGTAGTCCAGGAAGGGGGTCATCCCGTAGGCGGTGGTCGTGAAGCTGGGGTTGAGGGTGTACATCTGGGGGTAGAGGTCGATGATGTGCGTCCCCGGCCCGCCGGTCGCGTACATGTGCACCACCATGTAGCCGTTGGAGTTGAAGCCGCAGCCGTAGCCCACCAGGCTGTTGTCGTAGTCAACGGCGAGCGTGTTGTCCATCTGGGTCCAGCCGACCCCGTCGATGGCCACGGTGAACTCCTGGCCCTCGTGGAACGTCAGGGTCGGCGTCCCCACGCCGGCGACCTGGGTCAGCGTCGGCGAGGGCACGTTGGGCACGGGCGCCGCGGTGGCCAGGCCGTCAGAGAGGACGTGCCCGGTCGGGGACTTGTAGACCACGACGCTCTCCTGGACGTAGAACGGGACCTCGGCCTCGACCAGGGATCCGTTCATCACCTGGATCACGTGCCAGCCACCCAGACCGGCGCCCGGGTACTTCTGGTTCGTCTCGGGAATCGTCACCGTCGCGCTCAGGGTGCCGTTGGTGACCGAGGCGCTACCCAACGGCGTGGAGGCGAACTGCCAGCACGAGGTCGAGCCGTTCGGGCAGTTGACGCGGCTGCCCACCACCGAGGACCACGCGAGCTGCTCGGTGCCGACGGCACCGAGTCCGCTCACCTTGACGGTCACCGACGAGCCCACCGGCCCTCGAGTCGTCGACAGCGTGGCGACCGCGTGGCTCGCGGGGTCGAGATTGGCGGTCGACAACGTCGTGAATACGGCCGGATTGGCGGTGTAGTTCGCGGGGAGGCTCAGGGTGGCCGCCGCGGGCGCCGCTTCCCTCGTCGTGGTGAACGTGGCCGACATCAGTCCGGCGTAGGGGACGGGAGACTGTTCCGGATTCATGTACAGCGTGCTGAGCGACGAGCCCACCTCGATGGTGTGTGTGCCCACCGGACCGGCGGCGCGCATCGTAAAGTGCGCCGTGCCGCGCGTCCACAGCGCGGTGACCAGACCCGCCATCTGGTTGTCCCAGTCGACGCCCTCGCCGGTGGTGTAGGCGGTCTCACCGAGCCCGGTGATCGTGACGTGGATCGTGGTGCCCACCGGCCCGCTCGTCGGCGACAGGGTGAG
>JBMFWX010000005.1:0-35277 GCA_049964855.1 Acidimicrobiales bacterium | reverse complement strand
TCGGCGATCTGCGCCGCCGTGGGTACCGGCGTCGTCGACGACGGGGCGGCCCCGCTCGGCGCGATAAGCAGTGCGGGCATCAGCGAGATCGCGGCGAGACCGGCGATGGCTCTCAGCCAGCCCTTGGTTCGAGTGATGGAATTCATGGCGTCCTCCTCGGCGTCGGCCCCGGGCCGATCGCGGCTTCGTTCAATGCGTCTGAGCCGTGTCGGCGACTCAGGACCGGTACTTCACCGAGCGGGCTCCGGCCTCGTTGAGGCCGGAGCCCGCTCGGTACTGCTGCACTCACCTAGCGCGCGGTCGCGTCAGACGCTCGCGCTCAGGATGACGTTCTGGGTCGCGGGCGGCACGAAGGTGTAACTCTTCGCGGGAATGGCCGGCGAGACCAACTTCTTGTAGGCGACCCGCCGGACGACCCTCTTGCCCTTGATGATCTTGACGACGTTCTTGTACGCGGTCTTGTAGACGGCCGCCTTCGGGATGAGCGTCACCGTGACCGTGTAGGCCACCGTGCCGGTCGGCGTGGCGGACGACGTCTTCCAGCCGTAGGTCCAATACCCGTCCCTGGTCGAGTAGCTCATGGTCGGAGCCGGCGAGACGCCCGGCAGCCCGTTGATCGTGACGCTCGACACGTTGGGGTTCGCCAACGGCGCACCGACCAGCGGGGTGCCACTCACGAAGTCCATACCCCACATGCGAAAGACGACCATCGCACCGAGGCCGAAGTTGTTCTCCAGGGCGCACGCCCCCGGGAAGACGGACCCCGCGGGGCTCCCGCCGCCCGCGACGGTCTCCACGGTGAACGCCATGAACTTGTTGCCGCTCGCGTATGGGGGCGCCGTCGTCGTCGTGGTCGGTGCCGCCGTCGTCGTGGTGGTCGGTGCCGTCGTCGTAGTGGTCGTTCCCTGGGCTGACGCCACGCCCACTCCGACGAGCGTCACGCCTCCTAGGACGAGCGCTCCGGCGATCGTACTGTGAATCAATCTCTTCATTGTGTGCCTTTCTGTTGCTCTCGTTGTCATCGGACCTTCACTGAGGCGCCTCGCGGTGGCCGTGACTCACCGGACGCAACCCCTACACCCTTCGTCGCGCCGCCCGCCGGGACCAGTGCCTCCGCAGCCGCGCGCAACGTCACTTCTGTCCAACCACCTCCGTCGAGTACCGCTACCTGACGAGCAGGGCGCCGTGCAGCGTCGCGCTGAACGAGTCCTTCTCGCTCGATCCGGCCTTGTTGGACTGGATCTGGAACGAGCCCTTGAACGACAGGGTGCCGTGCGCACCGACGTACTTGCCGGTGCCGTTGATCACGGTGGCGACACCCGAGACAGTCACGGTGGTCGGCGCCGAGTCACTGGCCGCGCACGCCTGGGTCTTGGACGACGTGGCCACCCTGATCAACAACTTGGACCCCGAACCGAGCAGGTACCCGGTCCCCGACAGCGGGTCGCAGGTGCTGGCGGTGGCCGCCGTGCCGGTCCCGTTCAAGATGCCGTGGCCGAGCAGGGTGCCGACGCCGGTGCCGTGCACCGACGTGGCCTTCACCGAGCTCGAGGACCAGAGCATCGCGATCGTTCCCTTGTAACTACCGGCGAAGACCACCCTGTGGTACTTCACGGCCTTGGCGCGCAGCGAGTGCACGACAGCGTCGTGGTGTGCGGTGGGTGTTGCGGTGACGGCGGCTCCGGCGGCGGTCACGCCCGAAAGCGCCAGGACACCGGTTACCCCTAATGGTAAGAGTTTCTTAAAAGTAAGCATGTTCTCAGACTACGTAGAATTACTGAAGATGTCCAATCGATTCTCACTGTGCATTTGATAGCATCTACCTATGCTAACCAGCCGAGATCTGACGGCGCAGCAGCTCCGCTGCTTCGTCGCCGTGGCCGAGGAGCGCCAGTTCACGGCCGCCGCCGACCTGCTCAACGTGGCCCAGCCCTCGATCAGCTCCCAGATCCACCGCCTCGAGCGGGTGCTGGGCACGCCGCTCTTCCACCGGGGACACCGTCCCGTCCTGCTGACCGACGCCGGCCTCGAGCTCCTCCCCCTGGCGCGACGGGTGCTCAACGGCCTTGACGACATCTTCCACGCCGTCAGCGAGGTCGAGGGGCTGCGGCGGGGCCACGTCACCATCGGCGCCACGCCGAGCCTCTCGGCGACGCTGCTGCCACCGATCCTCAACGCCTTCCACCACGACTACCCCGAGATCGCCCTGACCTTCGTCGAGCGCGACTCCCTGGAGATCGCCGAGCAGCTCGAGGGCGGAGCGCTGGACCTGGCGCTCGTGGTAATGCCGCTGCGCCGGGCGACCCTGCAGACCACCGTGCTCGCCGTCGAGCAGATGGTGGTGATGGTCGCACCCGACCACCCGCTGGCGTCGCGCGAGACGATCACGCTGTCGGATCTGCGCGGGGTGGCGATGATCATGTTCTCCGAGGGCTACGAGTTGCGCGCCAGCACCCTCGCCGCCTTCGATCGCGCGGGCTTCGCGCCCACCGTCGCCCTGGACGGAGCGGAGATGGGCACCATCCACTCCTTCGTCGCGGCGGGCCTGGGGGCGGCGATCGTGCCGAGCATCGTGGCCCACGGACACGACACCGTCCGCGTGATCCACCTCAACGCACCGCACCTCGAACGCACCATCGGACTGGTGCGACCCCTGCACCACGAGCTGTCGCGCGCCGCCGCCGCGCTCTTCAGCGAGATCACCCTCTACCTCGCCGAGAGCGGCTGGCCCAGCCCGTCCTCCGAGCTACGCGCGCCGTAGCACCACGCGCGCACGCGTTGGACGAAGTCGGGTCCTTGGACACTACCCTCATTCGAAGCGCCGCGGGCGCGCTGCCTAGTATGGGGGTCGTCACGCCAGGGCGAGGGTAACCTCGCGTCCAGTACGAGTGAGCGAGGAGACGAAGTGGCGACGCTGGAAACTTCGACGAAGGTGGTCCTGGGGGGCACGCGCGGCGGTCCCGACGCCCCCACGCTGCGTACGGACCGCTGGTGGATCCAGCCCGTCGCCACCGTGTCCGTGCTGACGGCGTTCGTCATCTACTCCACGTGGGCGGCCTTTCAGAACAAGAACTACTTCGTGGGGGCCAACGTCCACCGCGACCTGATCAGCCCGTTCTACTCGCCGTGCCTGACCGATCACTGCGTGCCGGGCTCGTCGGCCGGCTTCATCCTGCACGGCTGGCCCCTGTCGCCGGCGCTGCTGATCCTGATCTTCCCGCTGGGCTTTCGCCTCTCGTGCTACTACTACCGTCGCAGCTACTACCGCGCGTTCTGGTGGTCGCCACCGTCGTGCGCCGTGGCGGACGCGCACCCGACCTACTCGGGCGAGACGCGCTTTCCCTTGGTGATGCAGAACGTGCACCGCTGGTTCTTCTACTTCGGCGTGCTCTTCAACATCGTGCTCACCTACGACGCGATACGCGCCTTCCAACAACCCGGCCTCGGGTGGGGGGTGACCGTGGGCACGGTAGTGCTCGTAATAAACGCCACCCTCCTGTGGATGTACTCGCTCACCTGCCACGCCTGTCGCCACCTCTTCGGCGGTGGGTCGCGGCGCCTCTCGGCGCACAAACTGCGCGCGCGCTTCTGGCAGTTCGTCAGCCCCCTCAACGCCAAGCACATGAACTTCGCGTGGGCCTCGCTGATCTTCGTGGCGCTCACCGACGTCTACGTACGCCTGGTGGCCTCGGGCGTCCTCACCGACTACAAGCTCTTCTAACGGAGGAACCCGTGACCACGTCCCCCTACGAGCACCACGAGTACGACATCCTGATCATCGGCGCCGGCGGTGCCGGACTGCGCGCCGCCATCGAGGCCAAGCAGCGCGGCCTCTCGGTCGCCCTCGTGACCAAGTCCCTCCTCGGCAAGGCCCACACCGTCATGGCCGAGGGCGGCATGGCCGCGGCCATGGGCAACGTCTGGAGCGAGGACAACTGGAAGGTGCACTTTCGTGACACCATGCGCGGCGGCAAGATGCTCAACAACTACCGCATGGCCGAGCTGCACGCCAAGGAGTCGCCCGATCGGGTCTACGAGCTCGAGCAGTGGGGAGCGCTGTTCGATCGCACGAAGGACGGAAAGATTCTCCAGCGCGACTTCGGGGGTCACCGCTACGCGCGCCTGGCCCACGTCGGCGACCGCACGGGCCTCGAGCTGATCCGCACACTCCAGCAGAAGGTCGTCTCCATGGGCACCGACGTCTACATGGAGTGCAAGGTGCTGCGCCTCGTGCACGACGCCGACGGGCGCGTGGCGGGCTGCGTCGCCTACTGGCGACCGACCGGCGAGTTCGTCACCTTCGCCGCCAAGGCCGTGATCCTGGCCACGGGCGGTGTCGGGAGATCGTGGAAGTTCACCACCAACTCGTGGGAGGGTGTCGGTGACGGCCACGCCCTGGCGCTGTGGGCCGGCGCGCAGTTGATCGACATGGAGGCCATCCAGTTCCATCCGACGGGCATGGTGTGGCCCCTCAGCGTGCGCGGTCTGCTGGTCACCGAGGGCGTGCGTGGCGACGGCGGCGTGCTGCGCAACTCCGAGGGCGAGCGCTTCATGTTCCGCTACGTGCCCGACATGTTTCGCGCCGAGACCGCCGAGTCCGAGGAGGAGGGCGACCGCTGGTACGAGGACCACAACGCCGGTCGCCGCCCGCCCGAGCTGCTGCCGCGCGACGAGGTCGCGCGGGCGATCAACGCCGAGGTGAAGGCCGGCCGAGGCAGTCCCCACGGCGGGGTCTACCTCGACATCGCCACGCGTCGCTCGGCCGAGTACATCCAGCGACGCCTGCCGTCGATGTACCACCAGTTCAAGGAGCTCGCGGGCGTCGACATCACCCGCGAGGCCATGGAGATCGGGCCCACCTGCCACTACATCATGGGCGGCGTGAAGGTCGACGCCGACACGACGGCCACCGCGGTACCCGGCCTCTTCGCCGCCGGCGAGGTCGCCGCGGGCCTGCACGGCGCGAATCGCCTGGGTGGCAACTCGCTGAGCGACCTCGTAGTCTTCGGGCGCCGCGCCGGCATGGGCGCGGCCGAGTACGTCGAAGGGGGTCAGCGCGCCACCGGCTTCGACCTCACCGAGGTCGAAGCCGCGGTGGCCCAGGCGCTGGCGCCACTCGAGCACGTTGGTGGTGAGAACCCCTACGACGTCCAGCGCGACCTTCAGGAGCTGATGCAGAACAACGTCGGCATCATCCGCACCGGCAGCGAACTCGAGGACGCGATCGAGCAGCTCGAGACCTTCACGCAGCGCGTGAACAACCTCTCGGTGACCGGGGGACGCGCCTACAACCCGGGCTGGAACCTCGCCACCGATCTGCCCAGCATGATCACGGTCGCCAAGTGCACCTCGCGCGGCGCGCTGGAGCGCAAGGAGTCGCGTGGCGGACACACCCGCGACGACTACCCCAAGGCCGACCCCGAATACGGCAAAATCAACCTCGCCCACTCGATGTCGGGCGAACGCTGGGACGGCGAGATCACGACCGAGCGGTCACCCCTTCTCGTCATGCCCCCGGAACTGGCGATTCTCATGGAGGAGGGCAACTGATGGCCGAGGTGACGATGCGGGTCTGGCGCGGCGACGCCAGCGGAGGCGACTTCGAGACGTATACCGTGCCCAAGAACGAGGGTGAGGTCGTGCTCGACGTCGTGCACCGGATCCAGGCCACCGAGGCCCCGGACCTGGCGTGTCGGTGGAACTGCAAGGCCGGCAAGTGCGGGTCGTGCTCGGCCGAGATCAACGGCAAACCAAGCCTCATGTGCATGACGCGGGTGGATGAGTTGCCCGAGGGGACCATCACGGTGACCCCGATGAAGACCTTCCCGATCATTCGCGACCTGGTGACCGACGTCTCGTTCAACTTCGCCATGGCCGAGCGGATCCCGGCCCTGCTCCCCCCGCCGATGCCCGCCGACGGCTACCGCATGTTCCAGGAGGACGTGCAGCGCGGCCAGGAGTTTCGCAAGTGCATCGAGTGCTTCTTGTGCCAGGACGTCTGCCACGTGATCCGCGACCACGAGGACAACAAGGCCCACTACGCCGGGCCGCGCTTCCTGATGCGCATCGCCGAGCTCGAGATGCACCCCCTGGACACCAACGACCGCCGCGAGTACGCGCGCGAGGAGATGGGGCTGGGCTACTGCAACATCACCAAGTGCTGCACCGAGGTCTGCCCCGAGGGAATCCACATCACCGACAACGCGCTGATCGCCCTCAAGGAGCGGGTGGTGGACGCCCACTACGATCCCGTCGCCTGGCTGGGTCGCAAGATCCTGCGGCGCCCGAAGCGCACGGCCGCCGAGGCCGCCGTCCAGCCGGCTCCCTAGCCCGTGGCCGACTTCCTCTCGGCGCATTGGTTCGAGGAGGTCAACGAGACGCTGGCCCGCGCGCCCGCGCCGCCGGTCGACGCCACGCCCTGGCGACTGGTGGTCGAGTTCATCGCGGCGCCGGCGACCGGCCCCCACGCCCTCACCCTGACGATCGACGACGACGGCGCCCGCCTCGAGCCGGGCGACCACCTCGGGGCCGAGACCCTGATCCGCCTCGCCTTCGACGACGCGCGAGCCCTGTCCGAGGGCCGGCTCACCAGTGCGGACGCCCTGCGCGAGGGACGCCTCACGGTGCGCGGCGACCTCGGCCCGGCGGTGACGCTGCTCGCCTGGGCGCGCGACGCCCACCACGCGCGTTGATCGCCTAAATAGATCTAAGGAACTAGGAATAGTTCTTCATCAATGCCGACGTGAGACCCGGGGGTGCATGGCCAAACACCCGATCCGCACCGAACTGAACGAGGGTGGTCGTGCGCCCGTTAACATCGTGCCAACCCGCCGCGCGGCGGTGACGACCAAGGAGATGACCGTGCCCCACCTACCCGACGTCGACGTGCTGGCCTCGCCCGACGCGACCAGCGGCGACGTGCGCTACCTCGGCCCCAACTGGTACGCCTCGGTGATGGGCACCGGAATCGTCGCCAACGCCGGGGCGCTGTTGCCCTTCGACGTACCGGGTCTGCGGGTCTTCGTCGAGGTCGTCTGGTTCGCCGCCGCGATCCTGCTGGCCGGTCTGGTGATCGCCACCCTGATGCACTGGGCGCGCTCGCCCCACGTGGCGCGCTCCTACGGGCGTGACGTGTCGATGGCTCAGTTCTACGGCGCCCCCCCCATGGCGTTCCTCACGGTGGGCGCGGGGGCCCTGCTCGCGGTCCCCACGCTGCTCGGGCTACGCGCGGCCGTCGACCTCGACTGGGTGCTGTGGACGATCGGCACCCTGACCGGACTCGCCAGCGTCACGATCATCCCCTACCGGCTCTTCACCCAGATCGAGGTGCGCCCCGACGCCGCCTTCGGCGGCTGGCTGATGCCCATCGTTCCCCCGATGGTGTCCGCGGCGACCGGCGCGCTACTGCTCCCCCACGTCGCCTCGCTCGAGTGGCGCGCCACCCTGCTCTACGGCCTCTACGCGATGTTCGGCATGAGCCTGGTCGTGGCGATCATCGTCATCACCCTGATCTGGTCGCGTCTGGTCCACTACGGCACGTCGGGGACCGGCCGCGTGCCCACCCTGTGGATCGTGCTGGGACCACTCGGCCAGTCCATCACCGCCGCCGGCACGCTCGGCGCCCTGGCCCACCTCGCGGTGCCGGCGAGCGTGGCGTCGGGAATGACCGTCTTCGCCCTGCTCTACGGAGTGCCAATGTGGGGCTTCGCGATGCTCTGGGCCGTGCTGGCCCTGGCGATCACGATCCGCACCGCGCGCTCGCACCTCCCCTTCTCGCTGACCTGGTGGAGCTTCACCTTCCCCGTCGGCGTGACCGTCACCGGCACCATACGCCTGGCACTGCAGACGGGACTCCCGGCGTTTCGCTGGGCGTCGGCCCTCGGTTACGCCGCCCTGCTCGGCGCCTGGGCCCTGGTCGCCGTACGGACGTCGTGGGCCTCGCGCCACGGCGAGCTGCTGCGCGCCCCGGCGCCCGGCGTGAGCACCCCGTCAGGTCGCAAGGAGCCCCAGATAGTCCCCGCGACCTGACGCGTCGCGTCGCGCGACCGTCTCGTCGATCCTGCACGACGTCGACGAGACGCCACGGAGGATCGACGACCCGGTCCTGGCTACACTCGTCGCCGAGGAGGTGTGCGTGTTCCACGAGATACCGAGTCGCGTGCGCGAGGTCATGGACGAGCTCGAGGACGCCGACCAGCGCGACCGGCTCGACGGGACCCCCCGACTCGAGCGCCTACGACAGGTGCCGCCCGAGACCGGCCGGTTCCTGGCCCTGCTCTGCGCCAGCGCCCCCGACGGCGGCGTCATCGAGGTCGGCACCAGCGCCGGCTACTCCGCCCTGTGGCTGGCGCTGGCCTGTCGGGCCCGCGGCCGGCAGTTGACGACCTTCGAGATCCTGGCGGCCAAGGCGAGTCGGGCGCGCGCCACCTTCGAGCGCACGGGAGTACGCGACGTGGTGGGCCTCGTCGAGGGCGACTTCCTCCACCACACCAGCTCACTGGGCGACGTCGGATTCTGCTTCCTGGACGCCGAGAAGGACGTCTACGGCGCCTGCGTCGACGCGGTGCTCGCCAACCTGGTACCCGGGGGACTGCTGGTGGCCGACAACGTGATCAGCCACCGCGACGAACTCGCGGGCGTCGTCGACGCCGTCCTGCGCGACCCGCGCGTGGACGCGATGGTGGTGCCCATCGGGCGCGGCGAGCTGGTTGCTCGCCGTGTGAGCTAGCCGAGCAGGCCCAGCTTCACGACCTCGTCGCGCTCGCCCACGAGCTCGTCCACGGTCAGTTGGATCTTGGCCCGGGAGAACTCGTCGATCTCGAAGCCCTCCTTCACCGACCACCCGCCGACGCCGTCGGCGACCACCGGGAAGCCGAAGGTGAGCCCCTCGGGGATCCCGTACTCACCGCGACTGGTCACGCTCACCGACAGGCAGTCGTCGGCCGGAGTCGGCGTCGTGAGGCTGACCACGGTGTCGATCACGCCGTTCGCCGCCGACGCCGCGGAGGAGGCGCCGCGCGCCTCGATGATGGCCGCGCCACGCTTCTGGACCGTGGTGATGAACTCGCCCTCCAGCCACGCCCGATCGTTCACCGCCTCGACCGCCGGCACGCCGTCGACGGTGGCGTTGGCGAAGTCGGGGAACTGGGTCGAGGAGTGGTTGCCCCATATCGCCAGGTTCTTCACCCCGGCGACGCCCGTTCCCACCCGCTTGGCGATCTGGGTCTCGGCACGGTTCTGGTCCAGGCGCGTCATCGAGAACCAACGCTCCGCGGGGACCTCGGACGCGTGGGAGCGCGCGATCAGGCAGTTGGTGTTGCAGGGGTTGCCCACGACCAGCACCCGCACGTCACTCGCCGCGTGCCCAGCGATGGCCTCGCCCTGGGGCTTGAAGATCCCTCCGTTCACACCGAGCAGGTCGCTGCGCTCCATGCCGGCCTTGCGGGGCACGGAGCCGACCAGCAGAGCCCACGACGTGCCGTTGAAGGCCACGTCCAGGTCGCTGGTGGCCTCGATCCCCGCGAGCAGCGGGAAGGCGCAGTCGTCGAGCTCCATGACGACCCCCTCGAGGGCCTTCATCGCCGGCTCGATCTCGAGGAGGCGCAGCACGATGGGCGTGTCGGGGCCGAGCAGTTGGCCCGAGGCGATGCGAAACAGCAGCTGGTAGCCGATCTGGCCGGCGGCGCCGGTGACGGTGACGTGAACGGGGGTGGTCATGGGTCTCCTTTGTCGGGATGGGTGGTGGTTAGAGCCGGTCGACGATGGCGGCGGCGAACTCCGAGCACTTCACCTCGGTGGCGCCCTCCATCTGGCGGGCGAAGTCGTAGGTGACGATCTTGGCGGCGATGGTCGCCTCCAGCGCGCGCACGATGTCGTTGGCCGCGTCGGTCCAGCCCAGGTGCTCGAACATCAGCACCCCCGACAGCAGCACCGAGCCCGGGTTCACCTTGTCCTGGCCCGCGTACTTCGGCGCGGTGCCGTGGGTGGCCTCGAAGATGCCGTGGCCGGTCACGTAGTTGATGTTGGCCCCCGGGGCGATACCGATCCCGCCGACCTGGGCGGCCAGCGCGTCGGAGAGGTAGTCGCCGTTCAGGTTCAGCGTCGCGATCACGTCGAACTCGCGCGGACGCAGCAGCGTCTGCTGGAAGGCGATGTCGGCGATGGCGTCCTTCACCAGCAGCTTCGATCCCGGCTCGCCCCCGCAGTCGTCCCAGCCCACGGCGCGGTCGGCGAACTCGTCGCGCACCAGCTGGTAGCCCCACTTCATGAAGGCGCCCTCGGTGAACTTCTGGATGTTGCCCTTGTGCACGAGGGTCACCGAGCGGCGCTGGTGGGCCAGCGCGTAGGTCAGTGCCGCGCGAATCAGGCGCTCCGAGCCGAACTGCGAGACCGGCTTCACGCCGAGCGCGCTCTTCTCGCGGATGTCCCAGCCGAAGGAGTCGTGCAGGAACGAGCGCAGCTTGTCGGCCTCGGCGGTTCCCGCCTCGACCTCGAAGCCGGCGTAGACGTCCTCGGTGTTCTCGCGAAAGATCACCATGTCGACCTGCTCGGGGTGCTTGACCGGCGAGGGAACGCCCTGGAACCAGCGCACCGGACGCAGGCAGACGTACAGGTCGAGGATCTGGCGCAGGGCCACGTTGAGCGAGCGGAACCCCCCGCCGATCGGCGTGGTGAGCGGGCCCTTGATGCCGATCAGGTAGTCGCGAAAGGCGGTGACCGTCTCGTCGGGCAGCCAGTTGCCGGTCTCGTGGAAGGCCTTCTCCCCGGCCAGCACCTCCTTCCAGGCGATCGTCTTGCCGTACTTGGCGGCGGCCGCGTCGAGGACCAGCTTGGCGGCCGGCCAGATGTCCACACCGGTGCCGTCGCCCTCGATGAAGGGGATGATGGGGTTGTCGGGGACCTGCAGCACGCCGTCGGCGCTCATCGTGATTTTCTCAGCCATGGCCTCATCCTACGACGCCCCGCGGCGCGCCCCGAGGGCCGAAAGTCCCGAGCGGACCTCAGCCCGTGAAGAGCGCCCGGTGCAGCTCGCGCGTCGCGCTCGAGTGGTTCATCGTGTAGAAGTGCAGCCCCGGCACCCCGCGCGCCAGCAGGTCCTGGCACAGCTCGAGGGCGGCGCGCACCCCCTCGTCGCGCACCGCGGGTGCCCCCCCGCGGTGGTCGGCCGCCTCGAGGCGCGCGACCAGCTCGGGCGGCACCGCCGCGCCCATAGTCGCCATCCGCGCCACCGAGCGCAGGGTCGTGACCGGCATGACCCCGGGCAGCACCGGCTTGTCCACCCCCAGCGCGCCGAGGTCCTCGACCAGCTCGGACCACTCGTGCGCCGCGAAGAAGAACTGGGTCACCGCGAAGTCCGCGGCGCGCAGCTTCGCGGCCAGGTGGCGCCGGTCGCTGGCCCGGTCCGCCGAGCGGGGGTGGCCGAGCGGGTGCGCGGCCACGCCGATCGCGAACGCCCCCACCTCGCGGGCCAGCTCCACCAGCTCGAGCGCGTAGCGCGGCGACGTGGGCGACAGCGCGACGTCGTCGGTGACGTCGCCGCCCAGGGCCATCACGTTCTCCACGCCGGCGCGGGCGTACTCGCCCAGGATGTCGCGCAGCTCTGCGGGCGTGTGGCCCACGCAGGTCAGGTGAGCGACGGCGGTCAGACGCCCCTCGCGCTGGACCCGGGTGACGAGCTCGAGGGTGCGCTGGCGCGAGGCCGGACCGCCCCGGTAGGTCACCGACACGAAGGAGGGCTCGAGGGGCTCGAGGTCGTGCAGCGTCGCGGCGAGCTGGGCGCTCTCGGCGTCGGACTTGGGTGGGAAGAACTCGAACGAGCGGGTCAGACCCGCCTCGAGCAGGGCGTCAACGCGCACGCACTCAGCTCGCCCTTCCGAAGTCGTCCTGGTAGCGCACGATGTCGTCCTCGCCGAAGTAGGTCCCGGTCTGGACCTCGATGAAGACCACCGGGGCGTCCGAGTGGTTCTCCACCCGGTGCTTCTCGCCCACCGCCACGTCGACGCTGTCGCCGGGCCCGACCTCGCGCGCGACGTCGTCGAGGATCACCGTGGCCCGCCCGCTCACGAAGAACCAGTGCTCCGCGCGCCGCGTGTGGCTCTGGTAGCTCAGGCGCTTGCCCGGCGCCACCACGATGCGCTTGACCTTGTGGTCGGCCATCTCGTCGTCGAGCACCGTGTAGCTGCCCCACGGCCGCTCGTCGTGCTCGCGGCCCCGCTCGTCCGTCGTCGTCATGGTGACATCCTCTCCGCCGCCAGCACCGCGTTGCGCACCAGCATGGCACGGGTCATGGGCCCGACGCCACCCAGGCGCGGCGTGATCCAGCCGGCCACGTCGGCCACGTCGTCGGCGACGTCGCTCAGCAGGCGCCGACCGGACCAGCTGGTCCCGGCCCCGACCACCGCCGCGCCCGGCTTGACCATGTCCGCGGTGACCAGCCCGGCCACGCCGGCCGCGGCCACCACGACGTCGCCCAGACGCGTCAGGGCTCCCAGGTCCGCCACGCCGGTGTGCACGACCGTCACGGCCGCGTTGCACCCGGGTCGCTTGAGGGCGAGCAGAAGCGCGAGGGGCCGGCCGATGGTCAGGCCCCGACCGATGATCACCACGTGGCGGCCCTCGACGGGCACGTGGTGCGCGGCCAGCAGCTCGACGATCCCGGCCGGGGTGCACGGCAGCGGGCCGGGCGCGCCCATGACCAGGCGGCCCAGGTTGGTGGGGTGCAGCCCGTCGACGTCCTTGGCCGGGTCCACGCGCAGCAGCACCCGCTCCTCGTCGATCCCCGCGGGCAGGGGCAGCTGGACCAGGATCGCGTGCACGTGCTCGTCGGCGTTCATCGCGTCCACGGCGTCCTCGATCTCGCGCTGGGAGGCGGTCGCCGGCAGGTGCACCCCGTAGGAGGCGATGCCCACCTCCTCGCAGTCCGCGTGCTTCATCGCCACGTAGCGCGCGCTGGGGCCGTCGTCGCCCACCAGCACCGTGCCCAGCCCGACCGGGTGGCCGGCGCCGGCCAGGCGCGCCGCGCGCGCGCTGAGCTCGGCCTTGATCTGCGCGGCGAGCCGCTCCCCGTCCAGTAGTTGTGCCACCCGTCCCCCTAGTGCCGGAAGTGACGCTCGCCGGTGAGCATCATGACGATCCCCGCGGCGTCGGCGGCGGCGATGACCTCGCCGTCGCGGACCGACCCGCCCGGCTGGACGACCGCGACGACCCCCGCCGCCACCAGCGACTCCAGACCGTCGGCGAAGGGGAAGAAGGCGTCCGACGCCGCCGCCGCGCCGCGGGCGCGCGCGCCGGCCTTGGCGACGGCCACGTCGGCGGCGACCACGCGCGACTGCTGACCCGCGCCCACCCCCACGGCGACCTCGTCGCGGGCGATCACGATCGCGTTGGAGGTGGTGCGCGCGCACACCCGCCACGCGACCACCAGGTCGCGCCACTGGGCGTCGCTGGGCGAGGTGCGCGTCACGCAGCGCCACTGGTCGGGGGGGGCGCGCAACTCGTCGGCCTCCTGAACCAGGGCGGTCGCGCCCATCGTGCGCACCGACAGCCCGAGCGGCTCGGGCGGACCGGCGCTGAGCAGGCGGGTGGCCTTGCGCCGGGCGCGCAGGCGCGCCAGGGCGTCGTCGTCGTAGGAGGCGGCGACGATCACGTCGGCCTGGGGTCCCGCGGCGATCAGCGCGGCCAGCTCGTCGTCGAGGTGGCCCCCGACCGCCACGACGCCCCCGAAGGCGCTCTGGGGGTCCGCGTCCAGCGCCGCGGCGAAGGCGTCGGCGAGGGTGGCCCCCACCGCGGCCCCGGCGGCGTTGGCGTGCTTGATGATGGCGACCGCCCGGCGCCCGGGGGCGTCGGCGGCGAGCTCGTGGACCAGGCGCCACGCCGCGTCGGCGTCGAAGAGGTTCAGGTACGACAGGGCACTGCCGGCGTGCTGGACGACCCCGTCCCACCACGGGGACCCGCCGGCCAGCCGGTAGCGAGCCCCGACCTGGTGCGGGTTCTCGCCGTAGCGCAAAACGTCGCGGCGCTCGAGCGTGAGGTGCAGCGTGGGCGCCAGGAGCCGTTCGGCCGGCTCGGCGGGCGCGCCGATCGCGCCACCGGCGTCCAGCCACCGGACGATCTCGGCGTCGTAGGCGCACGTGTGCGCGAAGGCGGCGCGCGCCAGGTCGTGGCGCGTGGCCGCACTGAGCGACCCGTTGACGGTGAGCTCCTCGAGCACCCCCGCGTACTGGGCGGGACTGGTCAGCACCCCCACGTGCGCGTGGTTCTTGGCCGCGGCGCGCACCATGGTCGGCCCCCCCACGTCGATCAGCTCGATCGAGGGGTTCGAGGCGAAGGGGTAGAGATTGCACACCACCAGGTCGATCGCCGAGAAGCCCTCGCGCGCCAGGTCGGCCCGGTGCGACGACTCGTCGCGATCGGCGAGGATCCCGGCGTGGATCGCCGGGTGCAGGGTCTTCACGCGACCGTCGAGCATCTCGGGCGAGCCGGTCACCTGGGCCACGTCCAGGTGCGCCAGGCCGGCCGCGGCCAGCACCGCCGCGGTACCCCCCGAGGCGATCAGCTCCACGTCCAGGGCGGCCAGGCCCCTCGCCAGGTCCACCAGGCCCGTCTTGTCCCACACGCTGAGCAGCGCCCGCATCACTCCTCCTCTGCGTCGCAGCCCGCGCAGGGCTCCCGACCCCGGGCCAGCGACGCCATCACCCTAGCCACGACGCGCGGGTAGAGGTCGCGCTCGACGGCCTTGATGCGCTCGTGCAGGGACGTCTCGTCGTCGTCGGGCGCGACGGCGACGCGGCGCTGGGCCAGGATCGGGCCCTCGTCGAGCGCCTCGGTCGCGACGTGCACGGTGCACCCGGTCTCACTCACCCCCGCCGCCAGCGCCTGGGTCACCGCGTGCCAGCCCTTGAACGCGGGCAGCAGGCTCGGGTGGGTGTTGAGCACGCGGCCGGGGAAGGCCTCGTGCAGCGCCGAGGTGAGCACGGTGCCGAAGCCCGCCATGGCCAGCAGATCGACGTCGCGCGCGACCAGCTCACGGGCCAGCGCGGCGCTGTACGCGTCGCGGTCGAAGGCCGCGGTGAAGCCCCCGAAGCGCGCCCGGTCGACCAGCACCGTCGCGACGTCGGCCTCGCGCGCCACGTCCAGCCCCCGACAGGGCCGATCGGCCGCCACCACCGTCACGACCAGGCCGGCCTCCAGCATCGCCTCCAGGATCGTGCCGGTCCCCGAGACGAGGACCCCGAGGCGGACCTCGCGCAACGCTAGAGCGACGCGACGATGTCGACCATCGCCTGTCCCGCCTCGGTCGGGTTCTGGCAGACCCGCACCCCGGCCGCGGACAGCGCCGCCATCTTGGCCTGCGCCGTCCCCTTGGAGCCGGAGATGATCGCCCCCGCGTGGCCCATCTTGCGCCCCGGGGGCGCGGTCACGCCGGCGATGTAGGCCACGACGGGCTTGGTCATGTGGTGGGTGATCCACTCCGCGGCGCGCTCCTCCTCGGATCCGCCGATCTCGCCGATCATCATCACGGCCTTGGTCTCGGGGTCCGCCTCGAAGGCGCTCAGGCAGTCGATGAAGTTGGTCCCCGGCACCGGGTCGCCGCCGATCCCCACGCAGGTCGTCTGACCCACGCCCTGCACGCTCAGCTCGTAGAGCGCCTGGTAGGTGAGCGTGCCCGATCGCGACACGATGCCCACGGGCCCGCCGGCCAGCGCGATGTCGCCCGAGGTGATCCCGATGTTGCACTTGCCGGGGCTGATGATGCCCGGGCAGTTCGGTCCCAGCAGGCGCACCCCGGGGAACTCCTCGACCAGGCGGTTGTAGGTGACGGCCTCGTCCTGGGCCGGGATCCCCTCGGTGATGCACACGATGAAGGTGATGCCGCCCTCGGCGGCCTCCATGATCGCCCCGGCGGCGAAGGGCGGCGGCACCACGACGAAGGACGCGGTGGCGCCGGTCGCGTCCACCGCCTCGCGCACGGTGTTGTAGACGGGGATGCCCTCGACGTCGGAGCCCCCCTTGCCCGGGGTGACCCCGGCCACCACACGGGTGCCGTAGTCGCGGTTGCGCAGCCCGTGAAAGCGACCCTGGCCGCCCGTCAGGCCCTGGACGATGACTTTGGTGTTCTCGTCGACGAAGATGCTCATGGTGCCTCCTCAGGCGTTCGCGATGGCCACGGCCCGGCGGGCGGCGTCCAGCATGGTGGGTTCGGTGATCAGGGTGTCGCTGAGGTGCGGCGCCAGGATGGCGCGCCCCTCCACGGCGTTGGTGCCGTCGAGTCGCAGCACGATGGGCGAGGTGATCGTCACGCGCCCGAGCGCCTCGAGCACGCCCGTGGCGACCTCGTCGACGCGCGTGATGCCGCCGAAGACGTTGACGAAGATGACCTTGACCTTCGGGTCCGAGTTGATCAACTCGAGGGCGGCGGCCATCACGTCGGCGTTGGCACCACCACCGATGTCGAGGAAGTTCGCCGCGGTGCCGCCGACCTGGTTCACCACGTCCAGGGTGGACATCGCCAGGCCCGCACCGTTGGCGATGATGCCGACGTCGCCGTCGAGGCCGATGTAGTTGAGGCCCTTCTCCTTGGCGCGGCGCTCGCGGGGGTCCTCGGTCTCGGTGGCGCGGAACTCCTCCCACTCGGGGTGGCGGTAGCTGGCGTTCTCGTCCAGGGTGACCTTGGCGTCCAGCGCGTGGACCGCCCCCGACGTCGTCAGGATAAGGGGGTTGATCTCGGCCAGGTCGCAGTCGCCCTTGGTGTAGCACTCGTAGAGCTTCACCAGCAGCTCGGCCGCCTGGGCGCGCGCCTCCTCGTCGAGTCCCGCCTCGGCCACCCAGCGTCGGGCGGTGGCCAGGTCGAGTCCGCGCACGGGGTCGATCGAGAGCATCGCGATGGCGTCGGGGTCCTCCTGGGCCACCGTCTCGATCTCCACGCCGCCCTGGGCGCTCAGCATCCCCAGGTGCACCTTGTTGGGCCGATCCAGCGTGAACGAGGCGTAGTACTCGCGCGCGATGTCGCTGGCGCGCTCGATCCACAGCCGACGCACCACGTGACCCTTGATGTCGAGCCCGAGGATGGCCCCCGCGTGGGTGCGCACCTCGTCGACGTTCGCCGCGAGCTTGACCCCTCCGGCCTTGCCGCGCCCGCCCACTTTGACCTGGGCTTTGACGACCACCGGGTAGCCGACGCGCTCGGCGACCGCCAGCGCGTCCTCCACCGTGTCGGCCACGTCGCCCGGCGACACGGCGATCCCGTAGCGCGCGAAGTACTGCTTGCCCTGATACTCGAAGAGATCCATTACCGTCCGCTTTCCGTTGTCCCCACTGACTGCACTGCCGTACTGCGCACTGCCACACACTTCACTGCGAACCCCCGCACCGCGAACTCCACTGCGCCACCGCGCGCCACCGCGTCCCTCGACCCCGTCGACGCCTAGTGCGCGTGGTCGCGGGCGTCGAGCGTCGACTCGAGCCACGTCCCGATGTCGGCCAGCGAGGCGCCCGGCGTGAAGACGCCGGCCACGCCGTAGCCCTCCAGGACCGCGACGTCGTCGTCGGGGATGATGCCCCCCACCACGACGACCACGTCCTCGCGACCGGCGCCGGCCAGCAGATCGATCACCCGCGGCACCAGCACCAGGTGCGCGCCGGAGAGCAGGGAGAGCCCCAGAGCGTCGGCGTCCTCCTGGATCACCGCCTGGACGATCTGCTCGGGCGTCTGGTGCAGGCCGGTGTAGACCACCTCGAAGCCGGCGTCGCGCAGCGCGCGGGCGATGACCTTGGCGCCGCGATCGTGACCGTCCAGACCCGGTTTGGCCACCACCACGCGGTACGTTCGCTCCATCGTCGTTCCAGCATAGAACGCACCGCCGCGAGCCCCCGGCGCGCGATCGAAGAGCGCGTCACGCGCACGACTAGCGTGGACCCGTGAGTCAGACGCCAGCACCACGGCGCGGTGCCGTGCGCGCGCTGGTGTCGGCGATGCGCCCCGTCCAGTGGGTGAAGAACATCCTGATCGGCATCGCCCCGGCCGCCGCGGGGGTGGCCACCCACGCCGACGTCATCCGCCACACCGGCGCCGCGTTCCTGTCGTTCTGCGCCCTGGCGTCAGCGATCTACCTGATCAACGACGTGCGTGACGTCGAGTCCGACCGCCACCACCCCACCAAGCGCCACCGCGCCATCGCCGCCGGCCAGCTGAGCGTGCGCGCGGCGATCGTCGCGGCGATCGTCCTGACGGGAGTCGCCTTCCTGCTCCCGGCGTTCCTCTGGCAGCCCGAGGGGCTCTACCTCATCCTCGGGCTGTACCTGGCGATCTCGCTCACCTACACGTTCTGGCTGAAGGACGTCGTCATCGTGGAGCTCGGGGTGGTGGCCAGCGGCTTCTTCCTGCGCGCCTACGCCGGCGCGGCGGCGTCGCACATCTTCGTGTCGACCTGGTTCCTCGTGGTCATCTCCTTCGGGGCCCTCTTCCTGGTCGTGGGCAAGCGATCGAGCGAGCTGAAGAAGGTCGGGGCGGGCGCCACGCGACGGGTGCTGGCCGAGTACACGCCGGAGTTCCTGCACTCGGCGCTGACCCTCAGCGCCACGGTGGTGGTCACCGGCTACTGCCTGTGGGCCTTTGACACCTCGGCCACTGGCCTGTCGTCCCACGACCACCACGTCGTGCCCATCCGGCTCACCGCGGTGCCGGTGACCCTGGCGATACTCTTCATCATGCGCTCCGCCGAGGCCGGTGACGGCTCCTCGCCCGAGGACCTGCTGGTGCACAACCGCGTGGTCCAGGTGCTCGGGCTCACCTGGGCCGTCCTGCTCGCGATCGGCATCTATCTGTGACTCGCGTCGCCCTCGCCGGATGGGGCCGCACGAGCCCCTCGATGGCCGAGGTCCTGACCCCCGCGCGCGAGGACGAGCTGGTCGAGCTGCTCGCGACCCGCCCGGCCCTGATCGCCCGAGGACTGGGGCGCAGCTACGGCGACGCCGCCCAGCTCGGCGGCGGTGTCGTGATCGACAACCGCGGCTTCGCCGACGTCGGTCCCATCAGCCCCGCGGGCGTGGTCACCGCGGGAGCGGGCGTGTCGATCGACCAGCTGCTCGAGGTCAGTCTGCCGCGCGGCTGGTTCGTGCCGGTGACCCCGGGCACCCGCCAGGTGTCCCTCGGTGGCGCCGTGGCCAGCGACGTCCACGGCAAGAACCACCACCGCGACGGCTCCTTCGCCGCCCACGTGCTGTCGATGCACCTGGTGACCCCGACCGGGGCGCGCACGGTGTCACGCCGCGAGGATCCCGATCTCTTCTGGGCGACCATGGGCGGGATGGGACTCACGGGGATCGTCACGTCGCTGACCCTCCAGCTCCTCGCGGTCAGCTCGGACCGGGTTCGCGTGGACACCGACCGCTTCGACGACCTCGACGCCGTGATGGCGGCGATGGCCGACGGCGACGACGCCTACCGCTACTCGGTGGCCTGGGTGGACTGCATGACCCGCGGCTCGCACATGGGCCGGGCCATCCTCACGCGCGGCGACCACGCCGACGCCGCCGACCTCGACCCGGGCACGGCCACGCTCGAGCCCCCGCGACCCGCGCGCCTCGCGGTGCCCCTCACCGCCCCGCCGGGCTTGTTGAACCCGCTCTCGATCCGACTCTTCAACGAGGCGTGGTTCCGCTCGGCACCGCGCCAGCGCCGCGGCGAGCTCGCGACGCTCTCCTCGTTCTTCCACCCGCTCGACGGCGTGCGCGACTGGAACCGCCTCTACGGGCCGCACGGCTTCGTGCAGTACCAGTTCTGCGTCCCCGCCGCCGAGAGCCAGTGCGTGGTCGACGCGATCACGCGGCTCTCCTCGTCGCGCCTGCCCAGCTTCCTCGCGGTGCTGAAGCGCTTCGGCCCCGGGGACCCCGGGCCCCTCTCCTTCCCGATGCCCGGCTGGACGCTGGCGCTCGACCTGCCCGTCGGGCCGCCCGCGCTAGGCGGCGTCCTCGACGAGCTCGACGAGCTGGTCGTGGCGGCGGGCGGGCGGGTCTACCTGGCCAAGGACGCGCGCCTGGCGCCGGAGCGCCTGGCGGCGATGTACCCGCGGCTGGACGACTTCGCGGCGGTGCGCGCGCGCGTGGATCCCGAGGGTCGGCTCACCAGCGACCTGGCCCGTCGGCTCAACCTAGGAGGACGATAACCGTGGACAACGCCTTCGGCCAGCCCCAGAACGTGATCGTGCTCGGCGCCACGTCGGACATCGCGCGCGCCATCAACCGCCGCCTCTGCGCCGCGCGCGCCCGCCAGGTCGTGCTGGCCGGTCGCGACCCGGCGCGCCTCGACGAGGCGGCGGCCGAGGCGCGCGACTACGGCGCGACCAGCGTCGCCACCGTCGTGTTCGACGCCGCCCTCCCCGATCAGGCGGGCGACACCGTGCGCGCCTGCCTCGACGCCCTGGACGGACCGGTGGACCTGGTGCTGATCGCGGTCGGCGAGCTCGGCGACCAGTCACGCGACCAGGACGACCCCGCCCGCGCCACGGCGATGATGACCGTCAACCTCACCTGGCCCGCCGCGGCGCTCAGCGCGCTACGCGCCCCCCTCATCGCCCAGGGGCGCGGCCGCGTCGTCGTGCTCTCGTCGGTGGCCGCCACTCGCGTACGCCCCTCGGCCTACCTCTACGGCGCCGCCAAGGCCGGCCTGGACCAGATGTGCCTGGCCATGGCCGACACCCTCGACGGCACCGGCGTGTCCCTGCAGATCGTGCGGCCCGGATTCGTGCGCTCCAAGATGACCACCGGCCTCGCCGAGCCGCCGTTCACCACCGGCGTGAGCGAGGTGGCCGACGTCGTCCTGCGCGGCCTGGAGAGCGGGGACCGCGTGCTCTACAGCCCGCCCGTGCTGCGCTACGTCTTCACCGTCCTGCGCGTGCTGCCGCGCCGACTGTGGCGCCTCGTGGCCGATCGCTAGAGCGTCGTCGCCCGCCCCCTGGGAACCGTCGCGCCGCGTGATCGGTCCGCGCACCCGAGCCCGCCGTACGACCGCACCATCCGACCGAGCCATCCGAGCCCGCCAAGCGGTGGCGCCATCACGGCGGCGGTTCCCCAATGCCGCGACCCACTCGACGAAAGTGCCCCTTGACAAGTGAACAGTAACGATATATCGTTATAGTACGTAGTACCGGACGGTACCACGAAATGGAGGAACGAATGTTCAACGACACCAACAACAGCCCCTGGGCCGACCGGCCCGGTCGGGCGATGGGCGGTCGCCGCGGCGGCGGCCCGGGCCACGATCACGGCGGCCCCGGAGGCCACTTCCGAGGAGGATCCCTACGGCGCGATGGGCGCCGCCAGCGCCGCGGCGACGTGCGCGCGGCGGTCCTGGTCCTGCTCGAGGAGCAGCCGCGCAACGGCTACCAGCTGATCCAGGAGCTCACCGAGCGCTCGAACGACGCCTGGCGACCGAGCCCCGGCTCGATCTACCCCGTTCTCCAGCAGTTGGAGGACGAGGGCCTGGTCGAGGTGGCCGCCGGCAGCGGGCGCTCCTACGCGCTCACCACTGCCGGACGCTCCCTGGTCGCCGAGCAGCGCGAGCAGCTGGGCCGACCCTGGGAGAGCACCGACGGCTCGGGCGGTCCCGCGCGCGAGCTCATGGGCACCGCGCGTCAGGTGATGCTGGCCTCGCGCCAGGTGCTCCTGGCCGGATCCGAGAGCCAGGTCGCACGGGCCACGGCGATCCTCACCGAGACCCGCCGCACGCTCTACGGCATCCTCGCCGAGGGCGACGCGACCCCTCGCGCCTGATCGCGCGCCGCGCCCCCGTCTCATCGGCGGGGGCGCGGCGTCCTGGCGTCACGGCGTAAAACCGAATTCTTCGAGCCTCGCGCCGGTCCGTCGCTACCGTGGGGACGGGGGCGAGGCGACTCGATCGGGGGGAACATGAGGGACGGGGGCGACCTGGGCGCGGTGGTGCGCACGCTCGACCTCGTCTCCCGTTCGCCCGTCGGGTGGGTGCGGTTCGACGCGGAGATGGTCGTGCGCGACTGCAACGACGCGGCCCTGGCGCTGTTCGGCGTGTCGCGCGACGAGTTCCACGGCCGATCGCCGCGCGAGCTGCACTGGAGCGCCGAGCGACTGAGTGGCGAGACCACCGAGCAGCCGGCCTCGCGCACCCTCGCCACGGCCCAGCCGACCTTCGCGAGGGTGCTCGGACTCAGCGTGGGCGCGCACCACTTCCGCTGGCTCTCGATCAACACCTACCCAGTGCTCGACGCGCAGCGCGTGAGCGGCGCGGTGTCCTCCTACGCCGACGTGACCGACGCCGTGCGCACCCACCGCAACCTCGACGTCTCCCTGGCGGTCAGCCAGATCGCTCGATCCGTCGAGCGCGACGTCGACTACCTCGACCAGCTGTGCCTGGCTCTGGTCCACCGCGGCCGCTTCCCCCTGGCGTTCCTGACGCGCGACCTGGCGCGCGACACGCAGATCGCCCACGCGGCGGGTCTGGTGCACGAGCTGCGCGAGGTCGTGGCGGCCTCCCCCGCCGCGGCGCGCACCGCACGGGGTCTGACGGGGATCGCGGCGCGCACGGGCGAGACCCAGGTCGCCAACCACGCGCTGCGCGACCCGCGCCTCGCCCCCTGGCACCAGCCGATGGCCGCGCTGGGACTGCGCGCGATGATCGCAATCCCCTTCGCCACCGCCGGCGCGCCGCTCGTGCTGCACGTCCTCTCCCACCACGAGGACGAGTTCGACGAGACGACCGTGCGGGGCCTCGAGGCGGTCGTGCGCGAGATGGAGCTCGGGATGGGCCACGTCGCGGCGAGCGAGCGGCTGCGCGAGGCCTTCGACGGCACCCTGGCCGCGCTGGCCGAGGTCAGCGAGGCGCGCGATCCCTACAACGCGGGCCACCAGCGCGGCGTCGGAGCCCTGGGCGAGGCGATCGCCCGCCAACTCGGGCTCGATCGAGCCTCCGCCGCCCTGGTGCGCCAGGCGGGCGAGGTCGCCGACGTCGGCAAGGTGGCCGTGCCCGCGGAGGTCCTGACGCGCCCCGGCGCGCTCAGCGCGTTGGAGCTCGCGCTCATCCAGGGCCACTGCGAGATCGGCTCGCAGATCCTGCGCCACGCCCAGCTGCCGTGGCCGATCGCCGACGTGGCCCTGCAGCACCACGAGCGACTCGACGGCTCGGGCTACCCCCGGGGCCTGACCGGCGACGACATCATCGTGCCCGCGCGGATCATCGCGGTGGCCGACACCGTCGAGGCCATGACCCACCACCGCCCCTACCGCCCGGCGCGCACCCTCGACGAGGCCCTGGCCGAGATCACCGGGGGCGCCGGCACACGCTACGACGCCGACGTGGTCGAGGCCTGTCGCGCCGCGTTCGCCGCCGGCTTCACCTTCACGCGCGCCCCGCGCGGGTCCGACCCGTCCCCGACGCGCACCGGCGACGACGGCCGCGAGTAGCGCGAGCGGGCGACGCCGTCGCGAGCTAGCCCCCCGAGGTCACCGTCGCTGACCCGTGCACCGGCGTGCGACGCAGCGCGCTCGGGCGCAGGCTCATCGTGAAGAAGTCCCGGTTCCACCAGCTGGCGAAGTACCGCGACGGTGGGCCGTTCATCGAGTTCAAGAGGCTGACCCCGTTGGCGCCGGTCACCGGCGCGTTGAGCGCCCCGTTGAAGACCGAGTACTGCACCCAGTCGGTGTTGATGTCCAGCTGCATGCCACGCACCGCGCCGGCGCGCACCAGCACGTTCGCGAGGTCGGTGATCGACATGGCGGGTCCGCCGACGTAGACGATAGCGCCGTCCTTGGTGACCCCGAGGCCGCTGCGCCACACGTTGAAGGTCCCCCCGAGGGTCGCCCCCCACAGCGCCGGGTTGGACAGGTCGCCCACCGGGCGCCCGTTGTTCACCAGCAGCCGCAGGTTCTGGCGCACCGAGGCGATCTTGTTCGACATGGTGAAGCCCGGCGTGCCCCAGGTGCCCAGGGTCATCGTCCCGTCCTTGAAGATGACCACCGACGCGGCGCCCCGGCGCAGAGGGAGGATCATGTGTCCCTGGGTGTAGTAGCCGCCCTGGGCGTCCTGCATGCGAAAGCCCGCGTTGAACGCCGCGACCAGGGTGCGCGACGCCGTCGGCGTGATCGGCGCGCTGTAGGTGAAGTGGTAGTTGCCGCCCGGGATGTACGAGCCGGAGTAGAGCTGGGCGCGCAGCAGGGTCGGGTCCATCCAGGCGACCCCGACGACGTAGCTGGTGTTGATGTTGTTGGGGCGCACGAACGCCTCGTAGACGGTGGGCACGCCCGTGGCGGTGCGCCGCCCGACGGCGTGCCACACCCCCTCACCGGGCAGCGGGTGCGCCGCGGGCGAGATGATCGGGGGCGGCTCAGGCAGGTGGCCGGCGGCGGGCACCACGACACGCGTGGGCCCCGAGCCGAAGGCGCTGAGGGGCGGCTTGCCCCCGACCTTGGGCGGGTTCAGCTTGTAGTACTCGGTCTCGGCCCAGGTCACGAACCAGCCGATCCCGTGGCTGCGCCCCCACTCGGCGGCGCGCGCCATGTAGGAGACGCCGTAGGTGGGGTTGTTGAGCGCGTAGGCCAGCGTGATGCCGAGGTAGCCGAACCAGCCGATGGTGACGGCGGCCAGCAGGGCGATCGCCCGACGGCGCCAGTAGACCCGCGGCGGCAGGCGGTGGCTTCGCGGGGCGCTCGGCGGCCGGTAGGCGGGTCGGGCGTAATCCATGGGCTCCCATTCTGGCACCGCGCGGACGGTGCCCCGCTCGCGCCGCGGCGATTCTTAGGACCGCGGCGCGCATTCTTAGCCGCGTTTTACCAAAGGCCCGCGGCCATCAGGCCCGACGCAGCGGCGTCATGGCGAGCACCAGCTGCTTGGTGCCGTGCTCGGCGAAGGCCACCGTGGCCCGGGCGTGGCTCCCCTCACCCGACGTCGCGACCACCACGCCCGCGCCGTAGCGGTCGTGCACCACCGCGTCCCCCGCCACCAGACCGAGACGCTCGGCCCCGGTCGAGCGGACGGGCGGCGCCGCCCCCGAGCCGTAGGCGCGGCCCTCGGTGAAGGTCGTCGAGCGGCCAAGGAAGCCCTCCTCGGCGCGTCCGTCGCGCTCGACCGACGCGCGCGGACGCGGTGGGCTGGCCGACAGGTCGCGCACCAGGGCCGGCGGGATCTCGGTGAGGAAGCGGCTGGCCAGGGCGTCGGTGCGCGAGCCCCACTGGGTGCGGCTCCAGGCGTGGGTCAAGATGAGGTGCTCCTTGGCGCGCGTGATCCCCACGTAGCACAAGCGACGCTCCTCCTCGAGCTCGTCGTCGCTGTTGAGCGCCCGCCGGTGGGGAAAGATGGTTTCCTCGAGGCCGGTGATGACCACCACCGGGAACTCCAGCCCCTTGGCCACGTGCAGGGTCATCAGTGACACCGCGCCGGCCCCCGGGTCCAGCTGGTCGGCGTCCGAGACCAGCGCCACGCGCTCGACGAACTCGCCCAGCGTGTCGTACTGGCTGGCCGCCGAGGCCAGCTCGCCCAGGTTCTCCAGGCGCGAGAGGCCCTCGTCGCTGTTCTCGGCGCGCAGGGCGTCGCCCAGCCCGCTCTCGCGCACGATCGCGTCGATCATCTCGCGCGGCGACAGGTCGTTGGCGAGCGCGCGCAGCTCGTCGAGCACCAGGGCGAAACGCGCGGCGCCGGCCAGCGCCCGCCCGCCCAGTCCGGCCTCGCGCGCGTAGGCGGCGGTCTCGGCGAAGGACAGCCCGTGCTCGGCCCCGTAGGCGCCCAAGGCCGCCTGGGCGACCGCGCCCACGCCGCGCTTGGGCTCGTTGATCACGCGCCGGGCGCTCGCCTCGTCGCGCGGGTTCACGATCAGGCGCGCGTAGGCCAGCGCGTGCTTGATCTCCTTGCGATCGTAGAAGCGCTGGCCCGCGATCACCCGGTAGGGCACGCCGGCGCGCAGCATCTCCTCCTCCAGGACCCGGCTCTGGGCGTTGGTGCGGTAGAAGACCGCCATCTCGTGCCAGGCCACCGCGTGCTCCGCGCGCAGCCGGCGCAGCTCCGCGGCCACCCAGCGTCCCTCGTCGTACTCGTCGCCGGCGCGGTAGAGCCGGATCGGCCCGCCGCGCAGGCCCTCGCTGAACAGGTTCTTCGCCCGGCGACCGGGGTTGCGGGCGATGACGGCGTTGGCCGCGTCGAGGATGGTCTGGGTGGAGCGGAAGTTCTGCTCGAGCACCACCACGTCGGCGTGGGGGAAGCGCTCCTCGAACTGCAGGATGTTGCGCACGTCGGCCGCACGGAAGCGGTAGATCGACTGGTCGGCGTCGCCGACCACGCACAGGTTGCCGTGCTCGGCCGCCAGCAGCATCACCAGCTCGTTCTGCACCCCGTTGGTGTCCTGGAACTCGTCCACCAGCAGGTGGGTGAAGCGACGCTGGTAGCCCGCGCGCACGTCGTCGTCCGCGCGCAGCATCGCCAGCGCGTTGACCAGGAGGTCGTCGAAGTCCATCGCGTTGGCCGTACGCAGGCGTTCCTGGTAGAGCCCGTAGATCTCGGCCACGCGCCGGTGCACCGGGTCGTCGGCGGTGGCGTCGTGGTAGGCCGCGGGGCTCAGCATCTCGTTCTTGGCCGCGGAGATCGCGGCGGCGACGCTGCGCGGCGACAGGCGCTTGGGGTCGAGGTTGAGCTCGCGCATGATCCGCTCGACCGTGCCCTGGGCGTCGCCCGCGTCGTAGATGGTGAAGCCCCGCTCGTAGCCGAGCACGTCGGCGTGCGCGCGCAGCATCCGCAGCGCCGCGGAGTGGAACGTCGAGACCCACATGCGATCGGCCGAGGGGCCCACCAGCTCCACCACGCGCCGGCGCATCTCGTCGGCCGCCTTGTTGGTGAAGGTGATCGCCATGATCTGGTGGGGCTGGGCGTCGCCGGTCGCGAGCAGGTGCGCGACGCGCCGCGTCAGGACCCGCGTCTTGCCCGATCCGGCCCCCGCGACCACCAGCAGCGGGCCGCCGCGCTGGGTGACCGCGCGGCGCTGGGGCTCGGTGAGGTCCTCGAGCAGCGCGTCGGGGTTTGCCCGCGGCGCGTTCTCGAACGAGCCCCACAGCGCCTCGTCGGAGAAGGAGCCTCTCATTCCCACTGGGTCACCCCCACTGGGTCACTCCCACTCGATGGTGCCCGGCGGCTTGCTGGTGACGTCCAGGGCCACGCGGTTCACGCCCTCGACCTCGCGGATCAGCCGGTTGGCGATGCGCTCCACCACGTCGTAGGGCAGACGGGCCCAGTCGGCGGTCATCGCGTCGTCGCTCGTGACCGCTCGGATGATGATCGGGTAGGCGTAGGTGCGCGCGTCGCCCATCACCCCCACCGTACGCAGCGCCGGTAACACGGCGAAGCTCTGCCAGAGCTCGCGGTACAGCCCGGCGCGGGTGATCTCGTCGCTCACCACCGCGTCGGCGCGACGCACGATCGCCACGCGCTCGGGCGTGACCTCGCCGATCACGCGCACCGCGAGGCCCGGTCCCGGGAAGGGCTGGCGCCACACGATCTCCTCGGGCAGGCCCAACTCCTCGCCCACCCGACGCACCTCGTCCTTGAACAGCGCGCGCAGGGGCTCGATCAGCTCGAAGGAGAGGTCCTCGGGCAGTCCCCCGACGTTGTGGTGACTCTTGATCGTGGCCGCGTGGCCCGAGCCCGACTCGATGACGTCGGGGTAGAGGGTGCCCTGGACCAGGTAGCGAGGCCCGTGGCCGTCGGCGCTCAGCTCGCGCGCCACGGCCTCGAACTCGCGGATGAACAGCTCGCCGATGATCTTGCGCTTGGCCTCGGGATCCGACACGCCCGCCAGGGCCGCGAAGAAGCGGTCCTGGGCGCGCACGTGCACCAGCGGGACGCCGAACTGGCGCGTGAAGGTCGCCTCGATCTGCTCGCCCTCGCCCTCGCGCATCAGACCCGTGTCGACGAAGACGCAGGTCAGCTGGCGCCCGACGGCCTTGGTCACCAGCGCGGCGGCCACCGCCGAGTCCACGCCCCCCGACAGGGCGCACAGCACGGTGTCCTCGCCCACGCGCGCGCGGATCGCCCCCACCTGCTCGTCGATGATCGAGGCGCTGGTCCAGGTCGGCGCCACGCCGGCCACGTGGTGCACGAAGCGCGCGATCAGCTCTTGGCCGCGTTCGGTGTGGGCCACCTCGGGGTGGAACTGCGTGGCGTAGAGGCCCCGCGCGGGGCTCTCCATGGCCGCCACCGGCGCCTCACGCGTCGCGGCGGTCACCGCGAAGCCCTCGGGCGCGCGCGTGATCGCGTCGCCGTGGCTCATCCAGCAGGTGCTGGCGTCGGGCCAGCCCTCAAGCAACGTCGCGTCGCCGACGCGCGTGACCTCGGTGCGGCCGTACTCGCCCGCCCCGGTGCGCGCGACCTCGCCGCCCAACTGGCGGGCCATCAGCTGCGCGCCGTAGCAGATGCCCAGGATCGGGATCCCCAGCTCGTAGATGGCGGGATCGAGCGACGGCGCCGGCGTCTCGTAGACCGAGCGCGGCCCCCCCGACAGGATGATCGCCGCCGGCGCGCGCCGGGCCACCTCGGCCGCGTCGATCGACGACGGCACGATCTCGGAGTACGCGTGCGCCTCGCGCACGCGTCGGGCGATCAACTGCGCGTACTGGGCGCCGAAGTCGACGACGAGAACGGGCTTCAATGCCCCATGCCCACGCCCTGGGAGCGCTGCAGGGCCTTGCCCTCGGTCTGCAGCGACGGGGCGAGCATGACCTCCGCCTTCTGGAACTCCTTCACGCTCTCGTAGCCGCAGGTCGCCATCGAGGTGCGCAGGGCACCGAAGAGGTTGAGGCGCCCGTCATTCTCGTGGGCCGGGCCGAGCAGGATCTCGCGCAGCGTGCCGCGCACCTGAGTGCGCACGCGCGTGCCGCGCGGCAGGGTCGGGTGGAAGGTCGCCATACCCCAGTGATACCCGCGCGCGGGCGCCTCGATGGCGCTGGTGAGCGGCGAGCCGATCATGACCGCGTCGGCGCCGCAGGCGATCGCCTTGGCGATGTCGCCGCCCTTGCTCATCCCCCCGTCGGCGATGACGTGCACGTAGACGCCGGTCTCGTCGAGGTGGCGCATGCGCGCGCCGGCGACGTCGGCGATGGCCGTGGCCTGGGGCACCCCGATGCCCAGCACCGCGCGCGAGGTGCACGCGTTGCCCGGGCCGACCCCCACCAGCACGCCGGCGGCGCCGGTGCGCATCAGGTGCAGGGCCGCCTGGTAGCTGGCGCACCCGCCCACGATGACGGGGATCTCGAACTCGCGGATGAAGCGCTTGAGGTTGAGCGGCTCGGCGGTCTTGGACACGTGCTCGGCCGAGACGACCGTCCCCTGGATCACCAGGATGTCCAGGCCGGCGTCGATGATGGTCGAGCTCATCCAGGCGGTGCGCTGGGGCGTGACCGACGCCGCGGTCACGATGCCCGCTTCCTTCATCTGGGCGATGCGCGCCGCCACCAGCTCGAGCTTGACCGGCTCGGCGTACATCTGCTGCATGCGCGCGGTGGCCTTGTCGTCCGCCAGCTCGGCGATCTCCTCGAAGAGCGGCGTGGGGTCCTCGTAGCGAGTCCACAGGCCCTCGAGGTTCAGCACGCCCAGGCCGCCGAGTCGACCGATCTCGATGGCCGTGGTCGGCGACACCGCGCCGTCCATCGCCGAGCCCAGCATCGGCAACTCGAACTTGTAGGCGTCGATCTGCCAGGAGATGTCCACGTCCTCGGGGTCGCGCGTGCGCCGCGACGGCACGATGGCGATGTCGTCGAAGCCGTAGGCCTGTCGAGCCGATTTATAGATGCCGATCTCTACGTCCGCCATGATGACTCCTACGCCGCCGGGGTGTGGCGTCGATTCTACCGGACACCGCCCGCCGCCCCCTCGTCGAACGGCCCGACCTCGAGCACCAGGCTCAGCAGCTCACTCAGCACCCGCGCGGTCGCCCCCCAGACCACCTCTCCCGGCACGCGAAAGAAGCGCACCGGGACGAAGCCCTCGTCGTCGGCCCCCGGGCGCGGGACGTCGCGCCGCCAGCGCTCCTCGACGAAGGCGCCGTCGGCCGCGAGGTCCGCCAGCGCCACCGTGAAGACCCGGTCCACCTCGCGGGGGTTCGCCCGCAGGGTCGGCGCGCCGTCCAGGGCCGCGACGACGGGCCAGATCGCCGAGCTCGACACCAGGGCCACGATCGGGCTCAGCCAGGCGAAGGGCCGGACCGTCGCCGGGGCCAGGCCGACCTCCTCGCGCGCCTCGCGCAACGCCGTGGCCACCGGCGACTCGTCCCGCTCGGCCCGCCCGCCGGGCAGCGCGATCTCGCCGCGGTGCTGGCGCAGGCGCCACGAGCGGCGCGTCAGGACGACGTGGGTCTCGCCGTCGCGCTCGAAGAGCGCGACCAGCACGGCCGAGCGACGCACCCGTGAGCCGAGCCCGCCCGCCCCGGCCAGCTCGGCCGGATCGTCGGGCGGCGGGCCCTCCTCGAGGTGGCGGCGCGCGGCGCGCAGGCGCGACTCCACGCGGGCCAGGTCGATCGACGAGCGATCGCGCGCGTCGAGCGCGGCCCACGGAGCGGGCGCCCCCGGGCGCATCTCGTCGGGCGTGGGGATCACCTGGGGGTACGCGTGTCCGGGGAAGCGCTCCACCAGCGGGTCCTGCGCCATCGAGTTCCCCTACACTTAGTACGCTCTTTCAGCAGTAATTTTACTCGCCGGCACCTCGCCCCCCCACCATCGGAGAGCCCATGAAGTCACTCGCTCGCCTGAGCGTCCGCCGGCGCTGGTGGGTCCTGATCACCTGGATCGCCCTGTTCGTGGGCGTGGTCGCCGCGGCCCAGAGCGTGGGGTCGGCCTACGCGAACTCCTTCTCCCTGCCCGGCACCAACTCGACCCACGCCTACCAGCTGCTCTCACGGGTCAAGGGCCAGGGCGGGGACACCGACGAGATCGTCTTCGCGACCGCCCACGGCACGGTCGCCGACCACCAGCGCGCCATCACCACAATGTTGAACCGCGTCGCGGCCCTGCCCCAGATCGCCAGCGTCACCTCGCCGTTCTGCGCGAGCGGCGCGCCGTGCCTCGCCGCGCACACCCAGGTCAACCGCAACGGCACCATCGCCTTCGCCGTGGTGCACTTCACCCTCCCGGGCTACAAGCTCAGCGACCCGGCAATCCAGCAGGTCGAGACGATCGGGTCGACCGCGCGCTCCTCGTCGCTGCAGGTCCAGTTCGCCGGCAACGCCTTCGGCCAGCTGGCCGGTCACGGCGGCAGCAAGGGTGAGTTCGTCGGGCTCCTGGTCGCGGCCGTCATCCTGCTGTTGGCCTTCGGCTCGGTGCTCGCGATGCTGCTGCCCCTCGGGGTGGCCCTCTTCGCCCTGGGGATCGCCTCGGGGGCGACCACGCTGCTGAGCCACGGCCTAGTCATCGCGCAGTTCGCCCCCATCCTCGGCTCGCTGATCGGGCTCGGGGTGGGAATCGACTACGCCCTGTTCATCGTCACCCGCGCCCGCCAGGGACTCAAACGCGGACTGGGCGTCGAGGAGTCGATCGTCACCGCAATCAACACGTCGGGGCGCGCCGTGCTCTTCGCCGGGGCCACCGTGTGCATCGCGCTGCTCGGGATGCTGATCCTGCGCCTGTCCTTCCTCAACGGGGTCGCGATCTCGGCGACGATCACCGTGGCCATCACGATGGTCGCCGCGGTGACCCTGCTGCCGGCACTCCTGGCCTTCCAAAAGACGCGCGTGCTGAGCCGGCGCGAGCGGCGCGTGCTGGCCGAGCACGGCCCCGAGGCGGTCGTCGTCGCCGGCCCCTGGCAGCGGTGGTCGCACTTCGTGGCGCGCCACCCGCGCACTCTGTCGGTGCTCGCCCTGGCGATCATCGGGGTGATGATCATCCCGTACTTCTCCCTGCACCTGGGCAGCGCCGACCAGGGCTCGAACCCGCCGTCCTCCACCACGCGCCAGGCCTACGACCTGCTGGCCAAGGGCTTCGGTGCCGGCTTCAACGGCCCCCTGACCGTGGTCGGCGCGGTGCACTCTCCCGCCGACCTCGCGGCCCTGCGCGCCATCGACCAGCGCGCGGCAACGATGCCCGACGTCGCCGTCGTGAGCCCGGTCGTCGCCCTGGACGGCGGCCACCTGGGGGTGATCACGATCGTGCCCCGCTCGAGTCCCCAGGCCCAGGCCACCTCGAACCTGATCACCCGGCTGCGCGACCAGGTCATTCCCCGCGCCACCTTCACCAGCCACAGCGCCGTCTACGTCGGCGGCATTACCGCCATCTACGACGACTTCGCCACGGTCCTGGGATCCAAACTGCCCCTCTTCCTCACGGTCATCGTCCTGCTGGGCTGTCTGCTGCTCATGGTGGCCTTTCGCAGCGTCGTCGTGCCCCTCGTCGCGGCGCTGATGAACGTGCTCGCGGTCGGCGCCTCGTTCGGCCTGGTGGTGGCGGTCTTCCAATGGGGCTGGGGCAGCACCGCGCTCGGCGCGGGCACCGGTCCGATCGAGTCCTTCCTGCCGATCATCATGATCGCCATCCTGTTCGGGCTGTCCATGGACTACCAGGTCTTCCTGGTCTCGCGCATGCACGAGGAGTGGCTCAATACCGGTAACAACGAAGAAGCCATCATTCGGGGCCAGGCCAACACCGGCCGGGTGATCACGGCGGCGGCGCTCATCATGATCTCGGTCTTCCTCTCCTTCGCCTTCGGCGGCCAGCGCGTCATCGCCGAGTTCGGCGTAGGGCTGGGCGGCGCGGTGTTGATGGACGCCTTCATCCTGCGCACCGTGCTCGTGCCCTCGCTCATGCACTTCCTCGGGCGCGCCAACTGGTGGATGCCCACCTGGCTGGAGCGCCTCGTCCCCCACGTCGCGGTCGAGGCCACCGAGGACGTGGAGTTCTAGCCTCGATCGTTCACGACGGTTCGCCACGCACGAACGTCGCCCGCGAGTCCCGTTGCTCCGTGGATGGTTGGGGGCCGAGGGAGCCCCACCAGGGGGTTGAGACAGCCGTCCCGGCGACCGTCGTGACGTCCATGGCGCCGACTCCGACCACGCACCGCGGACCGAGAGGGTGAGGGCGGCGCGGAACACGCCGAACGGGTTCTCGTGGCACTCGGCTCGTGGCCGACCAGCCGGGTGATGCGCCGCAGGCGCCGAGCAGGTCACCGCACCGAGCCATCCCTCGAGCGGTAGCGCGACGCGACGTCGAGGGTGACGGATGGGACGGCCCGTCGCGTACCCGCCGGGCTAGAGTGGCGCTCATCCACACGGGAGCCCTGATGCAGGGGCTGAGAGGGAACTGACGCAGTTTCGACCGTAGAACCTGTCCGGACAATGCCGGCGAAGGAAGTGAGGCCTCGTGAATCGTCCCATCCAACCCTCCCACCAGGCGCCCGCGCTCGACCACGCCACTGGGCGAGACGCCCCGATGCCGGCCGCCGTCCGCCGCGCGGTGCGCGGTGGCATCGTCGGCAATTTCGTTGATCAGTTCGACATCTTTCTCCCGGTCATCGCGTTGACCCCCGCAGCCACCGACGTGTTTGGTCCGAACAATCTCGTCAGCAACGCCGGACTGGTCTTCGTCGCCGCGCTCTTCGGTCGCCCTCTGGGCGCCGCCATCTTCGGACACATCTCTGATCGACTGGGACGAACGCAGACGACAGAAGTTGCCCTCACGGGAGTCGCGCTCACGACCTTCCTCATCGCGATCGTTCCCAGATACTCCCTATTCGGCGGCGGAACGTTGGCCTGTGTAGTGGGATTGCGGTTCCTGGGTGGGGTCTTTCTGGGCGGGGAGTACACCTCCGCGGTGCCGTTGGCGATGGAGTGGTCCGTGCCCGCGCGCCGAGGTCTGGCCAGTGGGCTGATCATGTGGATGTCACCGTGGGCGAACGCGACGATCGCAGGGACCGTGCTCGTGCTCCTCGACACCCTCACGCCACGGATGTACGGCGAGTGGGGCTGGCGCCTTCCCTTCCTGCTCGGAGCGATGCTGGCGCTCGCGATGCGGGTCTACTACCGCCGCGTGGTCGTGGACTCACCGGCGGGGGAACGTGCGCCGAAGGGGTCGAACCCGCTGAAGGAGATCGTCGTGGGCCGACACCGGCGCGCGCTCGCCCAGGTCTTCGTGATGATGACCGGGCTGTGGCTGCTGACGGACATGGCCATCCCCACTCTGACGAGCGAGCTACGAGTCGCCTCGCCGCTGAGCGCGCAATCGATCTCGTGGACCATGCTGTGCGCCACGGCGGCGTCGGCCGTCACGATGCTCGCCGCGGGACCGATCTCGACGGCGATGGGCCGGCGCACCTTCTTCGCCGGCTTCGGGCTGCTCGCGGCCCTCCTGGCACCGCTCACCTACCTGGCGATCTTCCATACGAACCGACTCGCGGTCGTCGTGCTGCTCGTGGTCATCCTCCAGATCGTGACGGTGTCCGGCTACGGCCCGGTGGGCGCGTACCTGTGCGAGCGGTTCCCCTCCCCCGTTCGGTCCAGCGGCTACGGGGTTGGCTACAGCCTCTCGATCGTGCTCCCCGCGCTCTATCCCTACTACCTGCCGACGTTGCAGGCGCACCTCGGCAACCAGACTGCGATCGCCGTTCTCCTCGGCCTCGGCGGGGCGCTGGTGTGCGTCGGCGGCGTGCTCGGTCCCGAGACAAACACGATCGGACGTCTCGCCTAGTCCACGCTCTGAGGCGAGGTGGCCCCGTGACTCGCTGGAGGATCAGGGGGTGATCGGCGGTGGCGCCACGACGCCGACCACCGCTGACCCCGCGGGTGACGACGACGCCGCCGCGCCGCCGCGACCTGCCGCCGTCGCCGAGTCGCTCGCTCGCTCGCCACCTCTCTCGCGCGTACAGTCGTAGCGGTGCCCTACGACGAGCCGTCACCGAGTCGGGACGCGTCCGACGGCCCGACACGCTCGTACGCAACGAGCCGGAAAGAGGAGACATGACCGCGGGAGAGTCACTACGTGAGTTGCGCGCGCGTCGACCGCTCGTGCACCAGATCACCAACTTCGTGGTCATGAACGAGACGGCCAACGCCACCCTGGCCCTCGGCGCGCTGCCGGTCATGGCCCACGCCCCCGAGGAGGTCGCCGAGATGGCCGGCGCGGCCCACGCGCTGGTGCTCAACATCGGCACGCTGTCGGCGTCGTGGGTCGACGCGATGATCCTCGCCGGCGTCGCCGCCAACGCCCACGGCGTGCCGGTCGTGCTCGACCCGGTCGGCGCCGGGGCCACCGCGTTTCGCACGGCGAGCGCCCGACGAATCCTCGATGAGGTCGACG